>CAMAQI010000084.1 GCA_945860255.1 Methylacidiphilum caldifontis | reverse complement strand
GACTCCGATGATCAGACTTACTCCTGCCCCAATTGAGCCGACAAATAAGGAAAGACGAAGTCCACTGAGGAGACGTGCGAGCAGATCGCGACCGTGAAAGTCGGTGCCTAGCCAGTTCTCCGGAGAGGGAGGAGAAAACTGAAGAGCCGTATTTTGATCTTGAGCGTGGGAGAGAAAAAAGGGACCGAAGAGGGCGACGATTAATAGAGTGATGAACGCAATGAAGGTTGCTTTTAAAAAACGATCACGCCAAAGAATCTGAAAAAGAGCTGTTTTCATGAAAGTTTAATCCTCCGATCAAGAACGGTGTAGAGGAGATCGACGAAGAGATTTAACGTCATTAAAATAAGACTGAAAACGAGAACAATTCCGCCGACGACAAAAAGATCACGATTAAGAACCGAGTTAATAAAGAACGGTCCCATCCCTGGAATTTTAAAGATCTGCTCCACGACCATCGACCCCGTGAGGAGATTTGCGGCCAACGGGCCGGCATAAGAGACGACGGGGAGGAGGGCGACTCGAAGAGCGTGACGAACAATAATTTGTGATTCAGCAAGCCCTTTTGAACGGGCGGTACGAATAAAATCTTGTGTGAGGACTTCGAGGAGACTTGTTCGTACCAGTCTTGCCACTGAGGCGGAGAAGGGAAGTGCGAGACAGAATACGGGAAGAATCCACTGATCCCAATTCCCAAAGCCGGCGACAGGGAGCCAGCCGAGATGAAGTCCAAAAAAGAGAATAAACAACGGGGCGAGAATATAACTGGGAATTGAAATTCCGAGAAGGGCGATGAACATGAAGGAGCGATCTTGCCACTGGCCTTGATAAAGCGCGGCAAAACTTCCTAAGGAGATTCCGATCAGAAGCGTTAAACAGACAGCAGCACCTCCTAAAGCCATTGAAACGGGAAGCGTTTGAGAGAGAATTTCATTCACCGACCAATCTCGATATTTAGTAGAAATCCGAAGATCGCCACGAGCGATATCTTTGAGATAGGAGAGATATTGTTGTCCAATGCTTCCCGAGAGACCGTATTTGCTTTCTAACTCCTGTAGAATCGACGGGGGGATCTTCCGATCGGCACTAAAGGGATTCCCCGGAGCGAGTCGCATCAGGAGAAAAGTAAGGGAGACCACCGTGAAAAGAGTGAGAAGCATCAGGAGGAGACGACGAAAGATAAAGGGAATCATAGCGTTTTTTACTTTTTACTCGGTTGAATTAAATAGAGTTCACGAAGTGGATGGTCATCGACGACATTTGACTCAAATCCCCCTAATTTTTCACGGTGATAAAGCGACATTCCAACAAAATGATAAATAGGAACGATCGGAAGTTCCTGCTCAACTAAGATCTGCTCCGCGCTCTGGAGGATTTCAGCTCTTTTTCCGGTATTTTGCTCCGAAGCACTTTGGGCCATCAGTTGATCATATTGAGGGTGACTCCATCCGGTTCGATTATTTCCTCTCCCCGTCACAAAGCAGTCGAGAAAGGTGTTGGCATCATTGTAATCACCGACCCAACTCGAGCGAGCGATATCGAAGTCAAGTTGATCTAAAGAGCCTAAATAAACCTTCCACTCTTGGTTTTGAAGGGTGACATTGACCCCGAGAGCCTCTTTCCACATCGACTGAATTTCAACGGCAATTTGCTGATTGAGTTCGGAGCTATTATAAAGAATCGATACGGAAGGGAATCCCTTTCCTTTCGGATAGCCGGCCTCGGCGAGAAGTTTTTGAGCCAGTGCGATATTCTGAACGACTCCTTGAGGAGGGGTGTAATTTCTGACCCCTGGGGGAGTTAAGCTATGGGCAATTGGCTCTCCCGCGCGTGTGATTTTGTCGACGATCTGTTGTTTATTAATTGAGAGGGCGAAGGCTTTTCGGACTTTCGGGTTGTTGAATGGCTTTCGAGTGACATTAAAACGATAGAAATAGGTCGCCAGAAAAGGGTTGGAGTGAAAGTAAGGTTGCTTTCGGAGATGCTCAATCATGAGAGTCGGAATCAGTCCTTTATCCATAATGAGGTCGGCCTTTCCTGAGTAAAAAAGATTAAAGGCGGTCGTTGCGGAACTGGTGGTGAGTGCCGAGATCTCTTCAATATTGACTTGATCAGCTCTCCAGTAGTGACGGTTTTTTTGTAAAACGACACGATCATCAATTTTCCACTCTTTGAGTTTATAAGCCCCGTTTGAAATCAATTTCCCCGGTTTAATCCAGTTTCTTCCTTCCGATTTAAGGGAGGGAAAGTGAACCGGATAGAGAGTCGCCATCGAACAAAGATCGAGAAAAAAAGGGGTCGGATTTTCGAGTTGAACTTCGAGCGTTTGGAGATCGGGGGCATGAACCCCCACGAGATTAAAGTCATCAATCTTTCCTTTGTTATAACTTTCAGCGTTTTTAATGGGATACAGGAGTTCCGCATATTTGGAGGCCATCAGGGGATTCAGCGCCCGCTCCCATGATTGAACAAACTCTGGGGCCGTGACGGGATCTCCATTACTCCAATAGGCTTTACGAAGGGTAAATCGAATCGTCTTTAAATCGTTTGAGAGGGTCCATGATTCAGCAACACCGGGTTCGACCTCTCCTTTTTTATTTCGGGCGGTGAGCCCTTCGAAGAGGGCGCTGACGAGTCTCATCTCGGGTTGCCCTGTGATAATTGCAGGATCAAGACTTTCCGGCTCGGCACCGTTCACATAAGTAAATGTCGAAGGGGGGGAGGAGCGATGACATCCGCAGAAAATTCCCAGCAGGAGTATAAATAAGAATGATCGAGTCCACAAAGGCATCCTTTGTATCTACGGTTTTTTAAAAAATATGCAAAAGAGATCTTGTCGACTTGAAACGGGACGACTACTGGAACCCAATCGAACAATCATGTTCGTAAAATAAAGGAGAACAGATGAATCAGAATCAAATGAACGAGCAAATAACCGGAAAATCAAAAACAATAGCGGCGATCGGACACTTAACCCCTTGGATGGGATTGATGCTTCCGATTGTCAGCCTTGTTCCGACTTTTATCTATTATCGCTGGAGAAAAAATAAAAGTGAATTTGAAAGCCAGCATCTTAAGTCGGTCTTTAATTTTCAATTGGCGATGCAGACCTTGATCATCGCTTCGATGATTTTAGCGGTGGTCTTCATTGTTGCTCGAGGAAATCAGTCGATGAAGGAAATTACGAGTTATGCTGAAACGATATCGATGGCGATTATGGGAATATCGACCTTGGGATCGTTGATTGGATTTTTGTTCGCTATCACCGGGCGACAAAGTCCTTATCCGAAAGCTTTTACAGTTAAATTATTAAGTATCTGAAAGCAAATAGTAATAATTTGAAGAGCCGACTTTCGTGGACTCCGGATTGGCGACGAGCCAATTGGATCCCTTTCCTGTGGCACGATGATAATCCTCAGTTGCGGCGATTTCCGTGATTTGCGCAACAAGGGTGATTTTCTTTCCATCGGAGTCTTCAAAGTATCCGTTAATCTTATCCCCGAAGACAAGATCTTTCCACGGCTTCTGTTTTTTAATTGAGATACAGAGAGTAAATTCAGCGGAAGGGGACTGAGAGATGGAGATCCGCTGTAGCCCTGGAGTGCTTTCATTGAGCATTTCATTTACGAGGTTTTCAGCGGCCTTTGCCTCCATTTGATCGGCAGGATTTTTTAAGCTTAAGCGTTGCCAAATCTCTTTGTAGTGAATGCGAACTTTTCCCTTAGTCAAAAGCGCAGATAAAAGATCTTGGGTTTGGTTGCTCGAGTAGCCAAACCGATTAATGAGGAGCGGGAGGGTATCAGCAAAGGTGAACTCTTCATCGGAATCGGCCTTCCCTTGAACTAAATTTTGACTAACGATAATAATGCTCTCGGCTAACTGACTCATAGGTGTTTCATATCAGGTTTTACGATTTATAAAAGAGATAAAAAGAGTAATCTTCAGGATCGATTTTCACCCTCCTTGGGCTCATGAAAACTACTTTTTGGAAGAGGGATCGTAAAAAAAAACCTTTCTTGAATTGACGAATGAAGCAAAGTCAGGAATTGTATCCCTCCTTTCGCCCGAGTGATGGAATGGCAGACATACAGGACTTAAAATCCTGGGAGGTTTACCCCTCGTGCGGGTTCGAGTCCCGCCTCGGGCATTTTATCAAAATGGTAAAATGAACCAGACGTTATTTTTTCCTCTCGAGGAGAGGATTTTTACATCGGATCCCTCGAAATCTTGAAAAGTCGTGATCATTCGTATAGACGATTCCAGAATATTCAATAGAGAGTGCTGCGATCATTGCATCGGTTGTGAGATTGCCTCCTAATTCCGTTGGCTCTAATAAATCAAAAAAAATCTCAAGCGTGTGAGGGGAGGAGGAGAGAAGCCGGATTTGAGGGAATTCGAACCAAGCTTGAATTCTTTTTCTCACTTGAGAGATGGTGAGAGGTTGTGTCGCGATGGTCGGGTGTGTCATTAATCGGGTAAAGGCCATAACGACAATTAAAGGGATCCCTACTAAAGTTTCACCAGAGAGAGTCTCTTCCCACCATTGTTTCGATTTTAAATGATAACGAGAGGTGGAGTCGTATGCGTAAATCAATAAATTAGCATCCGGAATAATCATCTTTTTTGCGCCCCCGCTTCGGCTTCAATTTGATCGTAAAGTTGGTTCATGCTTAATCCTCTCAAAGCGGGGTTAATTCCTACCGGAGAGGTCTCGATTTTAATTGTTTTCTTTCGCTCTGGAGAGGTAAAGGTACTCAGACCCCTCTGCAAGACGCTATCGACGACAGTTCGAAACGATTGATCGGTTTGTTTCGCTCGCTTCTTCAGTTCTGACAGTATTGCATCATTGATGTCAATCGTGGTTCTCATAATAGCATCATAGATGCCATTCAATTAAAATCAAATGATAATTCTAGTCGTGATTTTTACTTTTCCTTTTCAAGTGAGAAAAGAGGACTATTTTACGGACTATGTTCGATTCTATTTTTAAATTTCTTCAAACGGGAGGGATTTTTATGATTCCTCTTGGCATTTGCTCGATTATCTCCCTGACGATCATGCTAGAACGCTCCTTTGCCCTCAGACGTAACCAAATCATGAGCAGTCGTTTGACTTCGTTAGTCTCTGAAATGCATGGCGGGGGGGCTTTTGCTCATATCCAAGCCGCTTCCGAGGGCGATCACTCTCCGCTCAGTCGCCTTATTTTGAACTGCATTCATCAACTCCCTTTTTCTAAGTATGAAAATACGGAATCCCTTCAAACGAAAGCACGGGCGGAAATCAGTCTTATGGAGCGGGGATTAGTCATTCTTGAGATTATTGTTGGGATTGCCCCACTTCTTGGATTGCTTGGAACGATTGCGGGGTTGATCACGATTTTCGGCGATGTGAGTGGCACCGGTCAAATTGCGAATCAGGGAGCCCAAATTGCCCGAGGGATCGCCGAGGCCCTCAATACAACGGTTGCCGGTCTCGTTGTTGCGATTCCCTCTTTAATTGCCCACAGTATCCTCTCTAAAAAAGTGGAAGGGTATGCGGTCGAAATGGAAAACATCTGCATGGAGCTCTTGAGTAAGCTTTATACAGCAAGTCGATAGACGATTTTTATAGTTCCTCATGAAATTTTACACCAAACAGCGGCGTACCCCGACGATCAACATCGTCTCTCTTGTGGATATTCTCTGTATTTTACTCATCTTCTTTGTGGTCACCACGGTATTTAAAAAAGAGGAACCGGTGATCCGATTGGATCTTCCTAAATCCAGTCAAGGCAAGCCGATCGATCCGAATGCCCCGATCCTTATTTTTGTCACTGAAGATGAGAAAATATTTGTGGGTGATATTCCGATTCTCCCCGAGAATTTGAGCAGCAGTATTCAAAAGCTCCACAAAGAGCTTCCGAATTCAAAGTTCGCGCTTAAATCCAGTAAGAAAGCTCCTTTTGGTTTAATTGTTAAAGTGATGGATGCCGCAAAAGAGGCGGGGATCGATCAGCTCCCGGCATTTACTCAAGAAGCAAACGAAATCCCTTAGTCTTAAACAGATCGCTAAGATGGTGGTCTCTTTATTGGGAGCGATCCTCGGAAGCTTTGCGCGAGTGTGCGAAAAAGCGAAGAGTTGAAATAAGGAATTTAGCCGCAAAAGAACACAGAGAACACAAAATAAAATGGGCCTGAGAAAGTCTCCTTTTCTGAGGTAGATTTTAACCTGGCTTGAAATATTTCATTTTTGAGTTCTTTGCGTTCTTTTGCGGCTAAACTCACTCCCTTCAGGCGATCGAGCGATTAAAGCACTCTATTCCTTCCCATAGCCTAAGACTTGAGGAAGGGAGGTCGCCTTGAAGATCGTTGCGGCAATCGTATCGAGTTCGACTCGACTTAACGCCTCGGCAAAGTTTTCCGGGGTCGGACGGGCGATGGTGTAGAGCTGAAGTTGCTTGATTGTTCCCCCTTGAGCCTGAATATCCTTTAATCGATCGATGTAGGCATTGATCTCGGCCTCTGAGGGGAGTTCCCCATGGACTTTGAGTAAGAGAGTTTGAATGGTGAGTGGAAGCCATTGAGCGGTCTGGAGAATGTTTTTCAGGATTCGATCAAAGGAGACCGAGGAGCGATTTACGATTTTATAATAGTCGGTCGTTCCTGCATCGAGTTTTGCCCAGACCTCATGGGCTCCTTGCTGCATTTTTTGGAGTCCACGAATGACTCCCGGACGATCGAGACAGGCAGAGTCGGTAATCAGAACGAGTTTTGTCGCTGGGTTGAGTAACTCGGCACGGAGTTTAAGAGCGATATCGACCGCCTCTTCAAAAACCGGACAAGTGGTTGGCTCTCCATCGCCACTGAAAGCGATATCGTTCAATCCTCTCCAAGAAAGGGGGGCACTGGCAAACGGTTCATCGTTGAAAAGTGAGTGATCTTTCCAGATTTCGATCATCGCACGGAGCTCCTCTTCGAGCTGAGGAAGATCGACCTTTTTTTTGCGGGCCGGGGAGAGGCGATCGACCTCACAGTAGATGCAATCGAAATTACAGATTTTATCGGGATTTAAATTGATCCCGATCGAAACTCCTTGAGAGCGGCGGGAGATCACTGGATAGATATAAATAAAGTCCTGATAGAGACGACGATGATCTTCGTGGGCAGCGATCCAATCGGTTTTGATATTCACAGGAAACATTCTAACGCATTTTTTCAAGGATGCACGCGGTTTTAGCCCCGACAGGTCACGTAGGGCTCACTTAAGAAATATTCGAAGACAATTTCTCACGCAGGGAGTGCCTGGAACTGTTTTATTTTTAATTTTTTATTTCCTTAAGTTGACGTGGATCCTTGTCCTCTCGGACTTTATCTCCCAAGGGAAAAGGATGAAAAAGAATCAATTCGGATCGGAATCGGTATCAAAAAAGGATTGGAATTGGCGAATCGCGGCTCCTTGGGATCCCCCCTCAATCTATGAGTTTTATTATCTAGAAGAGGAGATGAAGAGGGCTGTGCCGATCGTTTTAGAGTCCGAGTTTCGAGAAAGACTTCAACGCTATTTTGCTCATTTAATTCATCTGGTTAATTTTTGTGGCTTTCAGAATACTTGGGCCCGACTCGCCCAGGAGTGGAGTCAAGAGGGGATTCCGATTAATCGAGCCTGGATGGGGGCCGCTTTGGGAGGAGAGCTGGCGATGGCGGGAATTCAGGAGGTCGCTGCCGATCTATTTTCGATGAAGGCTGGGGAAACGCTTTGCTTGACCCCGCTTCATTTATGGGTCATTGCCGAATCTTGTCGGTGGATGAGATTCGATTTAATCCCTCAATGTGAGGCGAGCGGAGGACTTTGTTTTTCGACGGCTCAAGAGCTGGAAGAAGATTTGCAAATCATTGCGGAACGTTTTTCAGAGATCGATCAGGTACTCGAGGGAGAGTTTGATCCTTATGCGAGAATTCGATTGATAAAAAGCAAATAACCCCCGCTTGGAGAAATCTCCAAGGGGGGGTGTTTATCGGAAGGCTTAGTGATTAGAAGCTATAGACGACTTGTGCTGCTGCCAAATGAGCAACCGCTTCATCTCCATCTCGAGAGGCAGAAGTGACTGCGCTATCATTGAGGTGGGTAAAGTCGGCACGATATTCGAAGCGAAGAAGCATATTCTCCCAGAGGTTAAATCCTGCTGTGGTCGTAAAACCAAGGGCTTCGGAATTACTTCCGTTTAAGTTCGTTGGAGTCAACCCAGAACCAACGGCGCCGATTTTGGCTCCGTCGTTATTGCTGATATATTCGACTCGTTGTGCCAATGAGAAGACGGAGTTAAAGAGGTACTTCGCATAACCGGCAACCCCCCAATAGCTTTCGTTATAATCACGAGGGGCCGCGCCTGTTGGAGCGTTGGCGTAGTCGTTATAAAATCCGAGAACCGTGTTGTAACCGAGCATCAATTTATCATTACAACATGTAGGGGTCCAAACGCTGTTATGATTAAAAAGGAAGGACTCCCCTTTATTCACGATTTGGTTTGCTGTGCCTGCAACGGTTGGGTTGGCAAGGATTCCAGTTCCTCCGTTGGGATTGTAAACGAAGATAAATTTTGAGGTGAGATTTTTTAGATCGTTTTGAACAATTGCAGAACCGGTATAAAGAACAGCACTACTTCCAGTATTGGTATCTGTAAAGGAGACCCCATCGGCATTATTTCCCCAATCCGAATTGGCGACACCAAAGTTTAAGGTCAGGTTTTTGTTTGCGGCATAGGTACCGAGGAGTCCGACATGTTCTCCAGGTTCGAGTGCAGCGACCATTCCGCCTGTGATATTTGGGTTTGCGGGACGTTCAGGGGCTTCAAAGCCTGTGAGCGCTGACCATTTACCGGCTTTTAATTGGAGGCCGTTGCCAACAGGAATATTGAAGTTGACGTAGGCTTGTTGAAGCCAGAGAGCGCTCGCTCCATCAGCAGGGGTTGCTCCGACTTTGAAGGCGGCATCTTCACCGTAGTTGATATCGGCACGAAATCCAGCAGCCCAAGTATTTTCTTCAGGGAGTGCTTTTTCGAGAGCTATTTTAAAATTATGAATATTGAAGTCGCCGCCATTTTCAGTCGCATTAGCGCCATCATTTGCAGCGCGGGTCGCTTGAGTGGCGTTTCGGCTTGTAAAATTGTAGGTATAGCCGGCATCGACATAACCACTGAGCTTAATCCCCGGTTTTGAGGTCTCAACGTAAATGCCTTGTTCTTCGAGGACCTTTTTCAGATCTTTATTTTCAGTTTGAGGTTCCCCTGCCGCTGCAAATGCAGTCAGCGTGAGTAGGGCGATCCACGGGAATG
>CAMAQI010000083.1 GCA_945860255.1 Methylacidiphilum caldifontis | reverse complement strand
TTTTCCTCAAAGCAAATCCACTCAAAGACCCTGAGGGGCTCTTAATGAGTGGATGAAAATCAAAATAGCCGACCAAAAATACAAAAATCCGCTTCGCCGCAAACGCGGCTCGCTACACTATTTTTTGTTTTAACTGCCGGATTTAGGATAATATTCAAACAATGAGCAATTTGATCCGGTTTCAAGAAGCGGAGATTCCTTGGAACGAGGAGGTTCGACTTCAGGCTTTGTCAGACCTTCAGATTCTCGACACTCCTCCAGAGGAACGTTTTGATCAGATTGTTCGTTTAGTCCAGACCCTTTTTGAAGTTCCGATTGTCTATGTCGCGCTGATTGAAAAGGAACGTCAGTGGTTTAAATCAAAAGTCGGTTTCGATTTAGTCGAAACCCCGAGAAATCTTTCTTTATGTAGTCATACGGTACTCCTGAGAAAGCCGCTGATCATTTCCGATACACGAGTTCATTCGATTTCTAAAAATCACCCCGCTGTTTTAGGGGAGCCTTACCTTTGTTTTTATGCCGGATGGCCGTTAATGCCGGATGGTAAGCATGTTGTCGGAACTCTCTGTTTGCTAGATATGAAGAGCCGTGAACTCACCCCTTCACAAATCAGTGCGATGAGTGGTTTTGCAAAATTAATTGAACGAGAAATGAATTTAATGGAGGTCGTTCAAAGTCAAGAAAAATACATTAAAAGTCAAAAAAATCTTTTTCGCGAAAAAAAGAAATCAGACAGTTTGATCCGTAATATTTTTCCAGCCTTCGTTTTAGATGAAATTCGGGATAAAGGAACGGTTCGAGCAAAAGAGCATGAGAAAATCTTTATTTTGTTTAGTGACTTTGTCGATTTCACTCGTCTCGGTGAAATGATGGATCCTGAGGAACTCGTGGGTGAGTTGAGCATCTGTTTTTCCGCTTTTGACGATATTTGTGATGAGACGGGAGTCGAAAAACTGAAAACCATTGGAGACGGTTACTTTTGCGTGACGGGACTTCATGAATTGAATCCCGCTGACTCCGCCTCTCGGCTTCTCGAATGCGCCTTTCGCATGCGCGACTTTATTGCAAAACGGTGGGAGGATAAAGTGATGAACGATCAGCTTTATTGGGATCTTCGGATCGGACTCCATTGCGGCAAGGCCATCGCCGGGATCGTCGGAAAACGTAAGTTTTCTTACGACGTTTGGGGGGATACGGTCAATACCGCGGCAAGAATTGAATCGGCTTGTTCCCCAGGTAAAATTACTGCCTCCAAAGATTTTGTCGGTTTTGTTAATACTCCGATCGAGACGCGTCCTCTTGGTTTGACTTCGTTGAAAGGAAAAGGATTGCCTTTAGATCTCTTGGAAATCGAACGAATGGGGTTTCAAAAATCGGAAGAAACGTTTCCCCTTGAGAATGTTAGGCTTGGAACTTTTTAATAAAAGTTCATTGCGCTTCAGAATGAGACTGTCTAAAGAAAATCATGCGCTTCATTCATTTGTCGATATTGAGTTTCATCTTCCTGAGTTTCATCGGGTGTGTTTCTAAAAAAGAAAAAGAGACAATCGCTACGGTCGACTCACTTGTCCAAGTTCGCGAATTTGAAAAAGCGTTGAATATTTTAACTTCTGCGATTCATGAGTCCCCCAAGAGTAAACCTCTTCAACGTCGCCGTATCACTCTTTTCCTCAAGGCCGATCGCGTTGATCTCGCCGTCGCCGCCTACCGTGAATTTGTTCAGGTTATTTCGAAAGGAAAATCCCCCTCCCAAGATGCGATTTTAAGAGACTCTCTTCGTGATAAAGATCCCATGATCCGTGGAAATGCCGCACGTGCCTTGAGTACGCTGAGTGATTCTGATGCCTTTTCCTCAATTGCTAAATTAGTCAAAGATCCTGAAAATGAGGTTCGTCGCTCCGCAGTCTATGCTTTAGGGGATTTGAAAGATGACCGCGCCGTTGAGCCACTCATCGAGGCCTTGAAAGACAGCTGGTGGTTTGTTCGTTCGGATGCCGCACAAGCACTCGGACGACTCCGCGACGTAAAAGCGGTCCCGCCTCTTTTTCTTCTTTTGGAGGACCCCGATGCCCAAGTTCAACATGCAGCGACCAATGCCCTCCTGACACTCGTCAAAGAAAATAAGCCCGAGGAATATCTTGCTCAATTAAAAAACTCGAATCCCAAGCATGTTGAGGTCGCTACATTCTCTTTAGCCACCATTCGCAACCGCGAATCTCTCCCCCAGCTCTTGGTCTATCTCTCCACAGGACGTGCTGAGATCCGTCCCTTAGCGATGCGAGTGATTGGTCAAATGCAAGATTCGAATACCATTTCCGTTGTGCGACAAGGACTCCAAGATAAAGACCCCGCGGTTCGTCACGAAGCCATTATAGCCCTAGTTGAACTTCAAGATACTGGATCGATCGAGACCCTCAAATCGATGGCGACTAAAGGGGGAGAAGATCAGGTCATTCGCCAGCTCGCAGCTCGAGCTGCCGATCGTCTTTTCAAGATCGTTCCCACCGTTAAACCATAAATCGGTTAAAGACCGAAACTGAAGATTGATCTCGAATGAAAACATTTTCCACTCGCATTGATATCTCATTGAATTCCGATTTATGAATTTTAAAAATACAGTTTTTTTTGTTTTTTGTTTTCGGGGTTTGCCCCGATTCGGATCGGGGGAACTTGAAGCATGCATCGATCAAGCTCCTCTTATTTTTCGTTCCGACGAAAAATAATGCGAATAATTTAAAGTGAGAGAGGGACTAATGGTTAAACTTCGGACTGCCTTTATTCTGGGGGCCGGCCTTGGCACTCGATTGCGGCCGTTGACCTTAGAGTGCCCTAAGCCGCTCCTCCCCGTTCAAGGTCGACCGATGATCTGCGACGCCTTCGATCGGTGCGTCGATTTAGGAATTGAACGAATCATCGTTAATACCCACCACTGCGCTTCAAAATATGAAGCGGCCTTCCCTCAAAAAGAATGGCGTGGAGTTCCTCTTTTTTTTAAATACGAACCGATATTGCTCGAAACCGCCGGCGGCCTCAAAAACATCGAAGAGTTGATTCTTGGCGACACCGTTTTCATTTATAACGGCGATGTTCTTTCTAATTTTGAATTAAATCCGTTGATTGAGAAACATCAAAGTGCCGGCGTTGAGGTTACTCTGGCATTGCGGACTCGAGAAGAACCGAAACAGGTGGGATGGGATCGAAAAGCGGCAAGAGTCAGAGATTTTCGTTCCCGTCTGGGAATCGAGGGGCTTGAAAAAACGCTTTTTACAGGAGTTTATCTTGTCGAAAAAAGATTTTTAAACCGCTTAACCGCCGGAAAAATCGAATCGGTCGTCGATGTTTTTTTAAGAATGCTCCAAGAGAAGTCGCAGCAAGATCTCATTCAAGGAGTTCTCGTCGATGAGGGACGCTGGCTCGATTTAGGAACAATTCCCGATTATGAGCGTGTAAAACTCGTAGGACTTGGGGATTGATTTTGACACGAGATTGTTACAAAAACTTTTTTGTGAATAATCGTTTTTTAATTAAGATGAAGGGATGAAATCAGTTCTTTCTCTTTTTGTTTTGATCGCCGTCAGTTTTCTTTTTCTCCTTGCTGGGCCGACGATCGACGAAAGTCCAATCTCAGGAACTTTTCAATTTAAAGGACGGGTCACTGCGGTTAATAGTAATGAAAATCGACCAGGATTGAGCTTTACTGCCGTCGATGCTCAGGGACAGGTGAAGATGTTTTATATTTCCTCATTACAGCATCTGAATCTTCAAGATCGGGTCGAATTGACCTGCAAAGCTTCCGAAAAGTTTCCTCTCGAGGTTATTCGTATCCGTTTTTTAAGTCCAAAAAATAGCGAATAAATGCGAACAAAAGTAATGAAGAGGATTCAAAATCCAGATCAAGAGTTAGCGAATATTTTTCAAGCACTTCTGAAAATTCGTTCTGATGTAATTCAAGCAGAAAGTCTGAAATCTGAATTTCATTTCATCCATCCAGCCTATCAGAAGAGTGCTCAAAATCTCGTTCACTATCTTGCTCTTCGTCATAAGGATATTCTGCCCATTCAGGTGCAACTGAGTGAAAAAGGCCTCTCTTCATTGGGACGTTCCGAAAAACATGTTCTTCAAAGTATCAATTCAGTTCTCGCAATTCTTGCTCGCCTCATCAACTCCGATCCGAAGATCTTAGAGGCTCCTCAACCTCTTGATTTTAAAGAGGGACATCTTCTTCTCGAACAGCACACCATCGATCTTTTCGGTGCCCCAGCCCATGGACGTAAGGCGAGGATCATGGTGACGCTTCCTTCTGAAGCGGCTCAAGACCCTCAGCTTATTTATAATCTCATCGAAAAAGGGATGGATTGTGCTCGGATTAACTGTTCGCACGATGATGAGAAAAAATGGAAATCGATGATTGCTCATATTCGGAAAGCGGAAAAGAGTTTAAAAAAGAAGTGCCTTATTTTGATGGATCTTCCTGGAGAAAAAATTCGCACGGGACCGATCCTTATCGAGCCGGAAGTTATTAAAATAAAGCCGCTTCGAGATGTTTATGGACGCACGCTTCGAGCCGCTCAAGTTCAACTTGTTCCTCGATGCGGATTTCTTCCTGAAGACTCTCGAATGGCATTGCCGATCCCTGAAAATTGGCTGAAAAAATTAAAAGTGGGAGATTACCTCTCTTTTTCAGATGCCCGAAGAGCTTCACGCAAAATTATCATTACAAAAGTCGAATCAGGGGGATCTCTCGGAGAATGCAAAGAGACTGCCTATTTGTCTAAAAATACGGTGCTAAAATGTAAAAAGCTAAAAAACTTCAAAATCACCCATTTTCACCCGACTGAGAACTCCATCACTCTTTTTATCGGGGATCAGCTGGCCCTCACGAGCGATTCCACAGGGGCTTCGGCCTCGCTTCATAATACGAGGCAGAAACAAATAAAACCGGCGAGCGTTGGGTGTACCTCCAACCGTATTTTTCCCTTTCTTTCGATCAAGGATCGGGTTTTGTTTGATGATGGAAAAATCGAAGGGCGTATTGTCAATACCAGTAAAGATTCCTGCAAAATCCTCATCACCCAGGCAAAGGCAAAAGGGAGTCGACTCCGTGCTGAAAAGGGCATTAATCTCCCTGATACCGATCTTCCCTCTCATTTAAGCTCTCTCGTTGAGGATGAGTTACTAGAATTTGTTTCAAAAAATGCCGATTTGATTGCTCTTTCGTTTATTAAATCTGAAAAAGATTTAGAACAGATTCTTTTAAAAATTAAAAAAAAGAACGCCTTACATCTTGGAATTGTGCTTAAAATTGAGACTCAAGAAGCGTTCCTTCATTTGCCACAACTTTTACTAAGAGGAATGGAGTTAAATAAGCTCGGGATCATGATCGCTCGGGGGGATCTTGCTATTGAGTGCGGGTTTGAGCGTCTTGCTGAAATCCAAGAGCAAATTCTCTGTCTTTGCGAAGCTGCCCATGTCCCCGTTATCTGGGCGACCCAAGTTTTGGAAAATTTAGCAAAAAAGGGATCTCCGACCCGTGCAGAGGTTACGGATGCTTCAATGGCTCAACGAGCTGAATGCGTGATGCTGAATAAAGGACCCTACATTTTATTTGCACTTGATACGCTGACAAAGATTCTTCACAAAACAAATAGCTATCAAGATAAAAAGACCTCCCTTCTTAATCCGTTAATTCTAAAAACGGCCTGAAGTAATCTTTATTCCTCTTCGTATTCAAGACAATGAATAACCGCACTCTGCACAAAGGCTAAGAAATCGATTTCAATAAGAGCCCCCGCTTTTGGATTCTGATGGAGCTTTTCAAGATCGTGATGCATATCCTCCTCTCCAATCTCATGATTCGCCGCTAAAAGAAGCCGTCGATCATTCGTGATTTGTAAAAGTGCATCGGCCTCTTCTTTAAGAAATTTAAACTCAAACTCCTGCTGAGGTTTAAAACCATTAAATTGATCGAGCCATCGGTTGACGATCTTTAATCGATCCCCCCTCCAAATCAGTCGCTCTAACTCCAAAGCCTCCGACTCATTTTTCAATTGAGAACTTGAAGCATCAGGATCTAAGAGTGATCCTTTCCAGTAAGCTCGCTCCTGATCCGTAAGTCCCTCCATCGGTGTTTCGTAAGACTGTTGAAGGAATTGAAAGGTGTTGAGTAACCAGATCGCTTCAGAAGGATGAAGGTGGAGTGAAATCGCCTCTGAATGGATTTCGATTTTCATAATGCTTGGAGGGTTGCGGTGAGCCCATAGGATTGAAGCTGATGGACGAGATGCTCCGCCTTTTCACGATTCTCATGAGCGACCAGACTCTTTCCCTGCTGATGGACCTCCATCATATGTTTTTTTGCTTGAGCGCGACTCATATGCAGGACTTTTTGAAAGACGTAGACAACGTAATCCATCAGATTGATCGGATCATTCCACACCACCACACTCCATCCGTGATCAAACTCTGAGAGATTCTCAGTTTGAAGGTCAGGTGTCGTGATTGTTGCCCCACGGATCTCGCAATAGCTCATGGAGAGTCGATTAATATCGTGGCAAAGTCGGATCAATCCGTTCACTCCAAGCATCGATCCCCTCAGCAATATTCTTAATGCGACGAAATCCAGAGTCATGCAGCAGTTTCCAAGATTTAGCACTTCGGATCCCACTCTTACATAAAATATAAATCTCGCGGGCACTATCGAGCTCATGAATTCGGCTCGCCAGTTGTCCCATCGGAATCAGCTTCGACCCTTCAATCTGCGAGATCTCAAACTCTTGAGGCTCACGGACATCTACGATATCAAAATCTTTTTTGGCATCAAAAGCGGCCTTGAGCTCCTCGACGGTAATCTCCGGAACTCCAAAGCTCTCCTCTTTCACTCCCACAGGTCCAACCCCGCAAAATTGATCGTAATCAATCAGCTCTTTGATTGTCGGGTTTGCGCTACAGATCGGACAATTCGGATCTTTTCTTACCTTCAGCTCACGAAACTTCATCTTCAATGCATCAAAAAGTACCAGTCGACCGATCAAGGTATCGCCAACGCCGATCACGAGTTTAACGGCTTCGATCGCCTGCATCACCCCAATGATTCCCGGCAAAACTCCAAGAACTCCTCCTTCAGCGCAGCTCGGAACCATTCCAGGCTCCGGAGGCTCGGGGTAGAGACAACGGTAACAAGGTCCTTTTTCTCCCCAGAAAACCGTCGCCTGACCATCGAAACGAAAGATACTTCCGTAGACGTTCGGTTTCCCCAGAAGAACGCAAACGTCATTCACAAGATAGCGTGTCGGAAAATTATCGGTCCCATCAATGATGATGTCGTAATCCTTGGCAATCTCCATGGCGTTATCAGAACGGAATGAGGTTTCATACGGCTGTACTTGGACATAAGGATTAATCTCCTTCATTGTCTCAATCGCAGAGTGAATTTTCGGTTTTCCGACGTTCTTGGTCTTATGAATGATTTGACGGTGGAGATTCGAGTAATCGACGGTATCAAAATCGACGAGTCCAATATTTCCTATTCCTGCCGCTGTTAAATAAGCGAGGAGTGGAGAGCCAAGTCCTCCGGTTCCGATACAAAGAATTTTTGCGGCCTTTAATTTTTTCTGACCTTCCAAGGTGACTTCAGGCATAATTAAATGACGGCCATAACGTTTGATCTCGTCATTGGCGAAGGTGATCTCCTTATACACGTCGTTAATTCGATGGATCTGACTCATACATTTTCCTTTTAGATTGGTTTCTCCGTTTTTGTCGGAAAAATGAATATGATTGCCAATCTCTTAGAATCAATCAAAAAGAATAAACATGTCTTACCGATGGATAGCGACTCAAAATGATCTCGATGACCTTATTTCTAGACTTCAACCCCTAGAATGGGTCGTCATTGATACCGAAGCGGATAGTTTTCACCATTTTCAGGAGAAACTTTGTCTGATTCAACTCTTAACTCCTCAAGGAGTCGAGCTGGTCGATCCCCTCGCAAAAGTCGATCTGACCCAATTCTGGACAATCTTGGGAGAGAAAAAATGGAAAATCCATGCCGCTGACTATGATTTACGTCTGATTCGTAAAATCGGAGGAACGCCCCCCTCCGTGATCTTTGATACCTTTATTGCAGCTCAGATTCTTGGAAAAAAAGCACTCAGTTATTCCGCCCTTGTCCTTGAAAACAAAGGAATCACTCTCTCTAAAAGTAATCAAAAGGCGGACTGGACACTTCGCCCCTTGAACGAATCGATGATCGATTACGCCTCAGCCGACGTTTTACACCTCGACCCAATTGTCACGGTGCTCAGGGAGGGACTTGAGCAGTCCGGACGCATGGAGTGGTTCGACCAAAGCTGCCAGCGCCAACTCAAGATCACAAAATCCCCCAAGGAGCAAGAAGACCCCGAAGCTTGGCAGATCTCCGGACATCAGCACCTCGATCCGAAATCTCGGACTCTCCTGAAATACCTATGGGAGTGGCGTCAAACAGAGGCGAAAAACCGTGATCTAGCCACCTTCCGAGTCATGCGAGGGGAGTTGATGCTCGAACTCATCGAGCTTTTTAATAAAAAACCGTCAGAAGAGTTTCCAGTCCCCCCATTCGTCAGAGGGGATTCCAAGCAACGGCTCCTCCTTAAAATCGAACAGGCGCTCCAGGCAGAACCAATTCCGTACCTCCATCCCCGTCGCCCCGACCCGATGTCACTCGCCGTTGAGAAACGCTTTAATGCCCTCCGCGATAAACGTCAGAAAGTTGCCGAAGAACTTAAAATGGATCCAGGGTTCATCGCCTCGAAGATTACCTTGATCGAGATCGCTGAAAATCCCGATACCGCCCCCCAACGCTTACTCCAAGAGGATCGTTGCTGCCCGTGGCAAATCGACCTACTTCGCCTGTAGAATTAACCTGAGGATTCAGATTTTACCGACTCCTCAGAACGAACAATCGTATTCGGCTTAAGCGAATCGAGCTTATAAAGCTTATGACGATCCATGATCGAGCGAATGTTGTCCAAATAGTTACTATCAGGACAATAGCCAGCACGTAAGAGTCCAGAAACAAACTCAACTCCGTTTCTTGATTGAAGCGCACGATCATAGCGATCAGAATTCTTTAAAAAATGAACATAACCGTCAAAACCTTCGCTTGTACTTGAATAGGCTCTAAAATCAGCGGTCGTCAGAACACCGCTATCACGGGTCACCATATTGTGAGCCTTTTTCCCATCCCAATTCGAGAAAGCCTTCAACCCAAAGTAGTTATGATGCTCTCTGGCTAGTTTGCTCTGGCCATATTGACTCTCGTAAATCGCCATTGCCACACAGGCAGAGGCGGGAATGTTC
>CAMAQI010000082.1 GCA_945860255.1 Methylacidiphilum caldifontis | reverse complement strand
CCACAAATCGGCGGAAGAGATTAAACTTTCTCAAAGGACGTTGAGAAATCAACCTGAGGCCCCAGAGGAGGCTCCCGATCTCTTTAATTTAAGTGATAAAATCGATCAATACCTCATTCGACTCGGTTATTCCAATGCCCATGTCTTGGGAATCGTCGTTAATCTTCTGACCGTCGGTAAGGTTCGCGTTGAATTTCGTCATTATGTAGAGCGTTTGGAACTCGTGGATCCTGCTGATAAAACGACTCGAGGGGTTGCCGTCGATATTTTTGATCGCTTTTTGCTCGAAAGAAAGGGTCGTAACAATCAAGAACAGATCCTTGAATTCACCGGAAAAATCATCGTTCAGTCCCCTGAATCGCATCGGATGTAATTTTTTTTAATTACGATCTGTTCAAGCTCCAGAACTTCTCTACAGAAATGGGGCATGCGCGAAGTCGAAATCACCCCACAAGTCATCGAAAAACATGGTATTCGTCCTGACGAATACGACCGCATCTGCACAATCCTCGGTCGGAAACCTAATTTTACAGAGCTCGGAATCTTTTCCGTCATGTGGAGCGAGCACTGCTCCTACAAAAACTCGCGTCTCGAACTAAAGAAATTTCCGACCAGTGGCCCTAAGGTCATGGTCAAGGCCGGTGAGGAAAACGCCGGGGTTCTGGATATTGGCGATGGCTGGGCAATCTCTTTTAAAATCGAATCTCATAATCATCCCAGTGCCGTTGAGCCATTCCAAGGGGCCGCCACGGGGGTCGGCGGGATTATCCGAGATATCTTTACCATGGGGGCACGCCCCCTTTTCTCGATGAACTCCCTCCGCTTCGGAGATATTCGCGGGGACTCTGAGCAAGCGAAAACAAATCGTCGCCTCTTCGCTGGTGTCGTCAGTGGAATCTCTCACTACGGAAATTGCATCGGAATTCCTACGATTGGGGGAGAGGTCTATTTCGATGACTCCTATAACGGCAATCCACTCGTCAATGTGATGTGCCTTGGAATTCTCGAACATAGTCAAATTCGTAAAGGGGCCGCAAAAGGATCTGGAAATCCGGTCTTTTATGTTGGAGCCCGTACCGGACGGGATGGTCTTGCTGGAGCGGCCTTCGCCTCTCGTGATCTCACAGAGGAGTCCAAAGAAGATCGTCCAGCGGTTCAAGTCGGCGATCCGTTCATGGAAAAACTCCTTCTCGAAGCCTGTCTCGAACTTTTTGAAAAGCGGGAAGCGGTCATTGGCGTTCAGGATATGGGAGCCGCAGGGTTGACCTGTTCGACGTGCGAAACAGCAAGCCGCGGAGGTAGCGGTATTGAGATCGATCTCGCAAAAGTTCCGCAGCGCGAAAGCGGCATGGTTCCGTACGAAACGATGCTTTCAGAATCTCAGGAGCGAATGCTCATCATTGCGAAAAAAGGCCATGAGCGTGAGGTTTTAGAGGTTTTTGAAAAGTGGGATCTGCCTGCTGCTGAAATCGGAATGGTCACCGACGATGGTTTGATGAGAATCAAAGACCACGGGGTGACGGTCGCTGAAATACCCGCCCGTTCTTTAACGGATGAAGGCCCTCTCTACGCTCGGGAAGCGAAACGTCCTGCAGGACAAGATAAACTTCAACAATTTGAAATCAATTGGATTAAAGAGCCAACCGATTATCAATCGACTCTCCCAAAACTTTTAGCAACCCCAAGTATCGCCTCGAAACGTTGGGTCTATCGTCAATACGATCATATGGTTCGCCTTGGAACCGTCGTTCTTCCTGGAAGTGACGCGGCGGTGATTCGCGTGAAAACGGGAGAGAGTTGGAAATATCTCGCCTCCTCCGTCGATTGCAATGCCCGTTACTGCCTCCTCGATCCTTATACGGGCGGAAAGATTGCCGTTGCGGAGTCGCTGCGCAATCTTGCAATGAGTGGCGCTACGGCGATCGGATTAACCGATAACTTAAATTTCGGCAATCCGTATAATCCTGAAATTTTCTGGCAACTGCAACAATCGGTGAACGGACTCGCAGAGGCTTGCCGATTCTTTGAAGTTCCTGTTACTGGAGGAAATGTCAGTCTTTACAATCAATCTCCTCAAGGAGCAATTGATCCGACTCCGACCGTAGGAACCGTCGGGCTCATCCCCAACGAGAAGATGATCACGACCTCTTTCTTTAAACAGATGAACGACGTGATTATTCTCATCGGCGGATGGGGATGGGAAGTGGCGGGAACGACTTATGCCCAAGAGCTTCATGGCCTGAAATGTGGATTCCCCCCTTCGATTGATCTTCCGACCGAAAAACGCCTCCACGATGGGGTACGCTCCCTCATCCAAGCCGGAATTTGCCGCAGTGCTCACGATTTAAGTGATGGCGGCTTAGGAGTGGCCCTCGCAGAATCGATTGTCGGGGCCTCTGCCGGATTAGGAGCTTCGATCGAAATCTCGAATGATCAACGTCTGGATATCACTCTTTTTAACGAATCCCAAAGCCGAGCGATTGTGACCGTGCGACCCAACTTCGTAAAAGAGGCCCTCGAACTTTTGGAGAAGCAAGGGGTACCCGCTCAAATCATCGGTACCGTCAGCTTCAAACCGGAGCTGAGCTTTACGCTGGGCAGTCAAAAGGTCCTCTGGACACGAGCCGAATTAGAGTGCGCTTTTGAGGGAACGATCCCAAGCTTAATGGGCGCCTCTTAACCTCGAAACGAGAATCATCATGAGCGATCCGATCAAACACGAATGTGGAGTGGCCTTTGTCCGACTGCTCAAACCGTTATCCTATTACTACGAAAAGTATAATACCCCTCTTTGGGGCCTTTATAAACTCTATCTCTTGATGGAGAAACAACACAATCGTGGTCAAGATGGAGCGGGGGTCGCGGCGGTAAAATTAAATGTGAAACCGGGGTTTCCTTATATTTTTCGTGAACGACAGATGAAGAGCAATCCGTTGGATCGCATTTTCGACGGAATCTTCAAAAATTACAACAAACTCGTCAAAAGCGGAAAGGTTCACCCCGAGTTTGCAATGTCGGTGAAAGAGCATTTTGATTACGGTGCCGAGATCTATCTCGGGCATCTCCGTTATGGAACCTCGGGAGCTTATGCCCTTCATAGCTGTCATCCTTACTTTCGTCGAAGTAATTGGCCAACCAAAAATCTCGTTCTTGCGGGAAACTTCAACATCACGAATAACGACGATCTCAATCAGAACTTAGTCGAACACGGACAACATCCGATTTTCGATACCGACACCCAAACCCTTTTGGAGGAAATCGGGTTTCACCTCGATCAACAGCACGATCAACTCTATCGCGAACATCGCGCCACGGGAATCAAAGGAGCGAAAATTTCTGAGACGATCAGCGACAAACTCGATCTCGTCAAAGTGATTCAAAGTGCCTCTCAAGATTGGGACGGAGGCTACTCGCTCGCCGGAATCGTCGGAAACGGTGATGCCTTTGCCATCCGCGATCCGAACGGGATTCGCCCTTTCCACTATTTCTGCAATGATGAAGTCATCGCCTTTGCCTCGGAACGTGCCCCGCTGATGACGGTTTTTGATCTCGAATTCGATCAAGTTCAAGAGGTCAAGCCAGGTCAAGTCATTGTCATTAAGAAAAATGGAACGATGATCAAAGATCAATTTAAGCCGACAGGGACTCCATTGCCTTGTAGCTTTGAACGGATCTATTTTTCCCGAGGAAACGATCAAGAGATCTACAAAGAACGTAAACAGCTCGGTGCCATCATGAGCGATCAGATCTTAAAAGAGATTGGAACCGACTACAACAACACCGTCTTCAGTTTTATTCCAAATACGGCGGAAACCGCTTATTTTGGACTTCTTGCGGAGCTTCGCCTTCGTCGTCGTCTCGATGTTCGCGATGTTCTCCTAAAAGCATCGGAGGAAGGGAAGGTCACTCCGGAATTGATCGACGAATTGATCATGCACGGCTGGCCCCGAGCAGAAAAAGTGGCTCATAAAGATATTAAACTTCGAACCTTTATCAGTCAGGAAGATGGACGTAATCAACTGGCCTCGCACGTTTATGATATCTCTTATGGCACCGTCAGCTCCAAAGACAATTTAGTCGTTGTCGACGACTCGATCGTTCGTGGAACCACGTTAAAGAACTCCGTCATCAAGATCCTTTCTCGACTCAAACCGAAGAAGATTGTGATCGCCTCCACGGCTCCACAAATTCGCTATCCTGACTGTTATGGAATCGATATGTCGCAAATTGGAAAGTTCATCGCCTTTCAAGCCGCAGTCGCTCTCATTCAAGAACGGGGACAAGGAGAGATCGTCAAAGAGGTCTATCAAGCCTGCTTAGAACAATCCGATAAAGATCCTTCCGAGTTGAAAAATCATGTCAAACGCATCTATGATTGCGTGACCGTCGAAGAGGTTTCCAAAAAAATTGCGCAACTCGTGACCCCCAAGACTCCAGACTGGCATGGCGAAGTGATTATTCATTTTCAAACCGTTGAAAATCTTCACAAAGCCCTTCCCAAACATGGGGGAGATTGGTATTTCACGGGAAACTATCCGACTCCCGGAGGATACAAAGCGCTGAACCAAGCCTATATTAATTACTACGAGAATTTAAACACTCGAAGCTATTAACCTCTCGAAACAGAGGCTATTTTAGCCATGAATGTAACCTAGATCCTTCCATAAAAAAAATATTTTGAGTAAATCAGCAGCGGAAATGGAATGATTGAATATCGACACCCTATCGTAGATAGATTCCATTATCCTAGATTCGGCAGTTGAAATAAGGTCTCAAAAGAACACTTAGGGCCAATTCTTCAGTTGTTGTAAATTCCTCATTTTTGAGTTCTTTGCGTTCTCTTGCGGCTAAATTCACGGTTTTTTGTTTCGATATTCCTGCCTTCTTGCATTCCTTAGAGAGTTCTTAATTCTTTCGAAAAGGGGAACCAAAATTTTCTTATGGAAGGATTTGGGTGTAACCGTGGCTTGCTCTGTGCGGGGAAATTGAGCTAATCTTCATTTTAATGAAAGCGGGCAAAAAAACGAAATCCAAAAAAGGGGTCACAAAAAAGTATTTAAATCCCTCTCCTTGCCTACTCACTCCGATTCAAGCAACCCCTCAGAAAAAATCGCCAAAAAAATCGATTCCCACCCCTTTAAAGAAGGAAAAACAGAAACCAGCGAAGTCAGTTGTAACGAGAAAAAAAACGAATTCTCAAAAAATTTCTCCTCGCTCTCAAAATCCGACCCCCGAAGTTCATCTTGTTTCTAAGAATGATCAGAAACTTAGTATTCTCATGGTTGCATCGGAGTGCACCCCCTTTGCGAAATCAGGGGGTCTCGCTGACGCCGTCGCAGGACTCTCAAAGGCGCTTCATGAGTCCGGTCACCAGGTTCGAATCGCACTCCCTCTTTACAGCCTGATCGATCGAGCTCGTTGGCAGATCGAATTCAAACATGCGGTCTGTGTTCACATGGGGAAAGGAGAGGAGATCTGGATCGGTCTGTACCTCGGCCTCCTCGATGGAAAAGTACCGGTCTGGTTCATCGACTATGAACGCTTCTTTTCTCGCCCAGGGATCTACGATCATCAGAATCAAGAGTATTCCGATAATCCTTATCGTTTTGCGCTCCTCTGTAAGGCGGCGATGCAAATCTGTAAAGATACCGGTTTTATTCCCGATGTGATCCATACTCATGATTGGCCAGGGGCACTCATCGCCCCTTTTCTCAAAACATGGGATCGAATTTTTTCTCCTCTCTCTCATACGGCCAGCGTTCTCACGATCCATAATATTGGGTACCAAGGAAAGTATCATGCCGGGGTCTGGGACTTTTTGGGAATGGGACCCGAACATTTTCATGCCGACTCTTTTGAAGACTTCGGTCAAGTGAATCTTCTCAAAGGGGGGATCTATTTTGCCGATGCGATTACCACCGTTTCGCCAACTCATGCTCGAGAAATTCTCGAACCAATCGGAGGTCAAGGACTTGCCCCTTCCGTGGCTCGACGCTCCCAAGATTTTGTCGGAATCCTGAATGGGGTTGATTCCGAACATTGGAATCCAGAAACCGACTCTTTAATTCCGGCCTCTTTTTCTGCCGACGATCTTCGGGGAAAGCTCACTTGTAAAATCGCCCTTCAAAAAGAATTTGGGTTAGAGCTTCGACCCGATATTCCGGTCTTTGGAATTGTCTCTCGGTTTGTCCATCAAAAGGGGTTAATGCTTCTCCAAGAAATTCTTCCCACAGTGCTTGATCAGATGGTCGCACAATTTGTCTTCCTTGGAAATGGCGATCCCACAATGGAGTCTTGGGTGGAACAAATGAAGCACCGTTACCCTGGTAAAGTCGGCGGATTTATCGGTTTTAATAATAAATTAGCGCATCTCATTGAGGCGGGCAGTGACTTCTTTTTGATGCCCTCACTTTATGAGCCGTGTGGATTAAATCAGATCTACTCCCTCAAATATGGCACCTTACCGCTCGTTCGTGCCACAGGGGGACTCGATGACACCGTAATCGCCTACAACGAAGCGGACGGAAGCGGAACCGGATTCAAGTTTCATGAACCGATCAGCAGGGCTCTCCTTCATACCCTTGGTCTTGTCGTTGCCACTTGGTATGATCGTCCTCACCATATTGCGCAAATGCGCTCAGCCGCGATGACTCAACATTTTACTTGGGAAGATGTGCTTCCTGAATACCTCAAAGTTTATCATCAGGCGATCCATCGACGTTCGCTTTGGGTGTAACTCATAAACCGGACTAGCTGGAACCAAGACTGATTTGTGGGGCCAGTCGTTTTGAGGTCGAATCAACTCTTCCGACTCCGGTTTATAAAATTTGTTTACCCCGATTTTTTCGGGGCTCCGCAGAAAACAGATAAACAGCTATCGTCCTAAATTTTTTTTAATTCCATTGGAGAGGGAAAAAATCTTATCGAAGGACTTGGGAAAATTATACTGTCTTGATCTCATTAGTTTTCGATGCGATGATTACATCATGAGAACAACCGTTACGTTAGACGCGGATGTTGAGAAACTGCTCAGGGAGGAGTCGCTACGAACACAGCGAAGTTTTAAAAAAGTCCTCAACGATTCTGTCCGTAAATCTTTAAAGTCGATTTCAGCCCCAAAACCGACTCTTCTTCCAGGAAAGCCCCTTCACTTACGTACTGGGATCGATTCTCGTCGATTTAATCAAATGGTGGAATTATGACTATCAAAGAAATTGCATTCTCCTGCTACCCCGTCACCGATATGGAACGTGCCCGAGCCTTTTATGAAAAAATCCTAGGGTTAAAAGCCACTATGGATCACAAAATGGAGGGAGGGCATTGGGTCGAATATGATATAGGATCTGGAACATTGGCGATTGGAGTTGCCCCAGGAATGAATCCCAGTCAAGACGGTTGCAGTGTTGCCCTCGAAGTCGATGACTTTGACCTCGCAATCTCAGAACTTCAAACCGCGGGAATTCCTTTTCATTTTGGCCCTTTAGAAACTCCTGTCTGCCATATGGCCTTTGTGCGAGATCCAGATGGAAACTCCGTGGGGATTCACAGTCGAAAGAAAAATCACCACTAAACTTTCATGCCCCCACGCATCGGTCTCTGCTTCTGCCACGGATGGGGGTTCGATCCCCATTTTTGGGAACCGTTACTTCCCTCTTTTTCCAACTATCCGATCCTCCGCTGGAACCTCGGTTACTACGGTGAAAAAAGCCTCCCCCTTCCCGACTCCTCCGCCGATCGCTGGATCGCCATCGGTCACTCAGTCGGATTTCGTAAACTGATCGAAAGCCCGGTCGATTGGTCCGGTGCGGTTTGCATTCAGGGATTTTATGATTTTCTCGGATCGGAACCACGAATGCGAAAAATCCGTCAACGCTCGCTTGAAAAAATGATCTCCGATTGGTATCAAAACCGCAATCGAGTGCTCCAAAATTTTTACGAAACCTGCGGTCTAGCCTCAGCAAACTTTCCGACGCCCCCTCCCTCTTGGAGCGTTCTCGAAGTCGATCTTCAGACCTTAGCCATTCCCAGTCGCATGAGCTTTCCTCCCTCCTCGCCGCATCGTGTTTTAGAGTCACGGAACGACCGAGTGGTTCCCCCTTCGCTCATGGAATCGGAATGGGGTCTTGAGAAAATAACGTGGTCCGAAAAAGGGGGGCATGCACTCGGATTTTTTGAGAGTGATTTTGTTGCCGAAACCATTCATTCTCTGATTCGTGAAGTCCGAGAAAACCGCCATTTGTAACGCTTTTTCCAGAGCCGCCTCTGACTATGACTCCGTGGCGACGATCCAACAACAGGTTGCTCACGATCTCGCCTCATTTATTTTTAATTTTATCGCTCCTCAAACTCCTCGTACTTGTATCGATCTGGGCTGTGGCACCGGTTTTCTCTCCCAATCCCTCCTTGGTTTGTATCCAACACTTCAACTCACGCTAAACGATCTCTCCTCGGCAATGATCCAAAAGGCAACGAATGCCGTACTTCCCGGAAAGAGGATTGAAACGCTCGAGGGAGATCTTGAAACCATTCAAACTGATCGGACTTGGGATCTCGTCGGCTCTAACTTCGTCTGGCAATGGCTCGAAAATCCTCAGCAAGCACTTAAGCGTTGGAGCGCTCACTCTACCGATCTCGCCCTCGCTCTCCCCTTAGAGGGGTCGTTTCAAGAGTGGAAGGCGCTTTATTCTCAACTTGCCCTTCCCTCTCGCCTCCGAAAACTCCCGACGTTAGAGGAACTTCACCAGTGGGGTCAGGCATTGGATCTCGCTCATTTTGAGATTCAGGAGAAAAACTACACCCAAACTTTCCACTCTGCGCTCGATTTCGCACGCCAACTCAAAGGAACAGGGGCCTCCCTTTCTCCCTCTCTCATCGCCTCTTCCTCCCTTCGAATAATCCAAAAAATGAAGCCCGCCCCCTTTTTAGTCACTTGGAAGGTCGCTTTTCTCGCTTGTCACTCCCGCTCTCCTCGTCTTTGATCAAGCCACTATGAGTTCGAAAATTCTTGAAGGTAAAGTTGGCGTGGTTTTTGGTGTCGCAAATAAACGCAGTATCGCCTGGGCGATCGCCCAAGCTTGGCATGAGGCCGGAGCCACTTTGATCTTTAACTATCAAGGAGAACGCCTCAAAGAAAACGTCGAAGATCTCGCCTCCACCTTTGGCGGCAACACTCACGCCTATCCTTGCGATGTCACCTCTGATGAACAAATCGCCGGCTTTTTCGAACAAGTCAAAAAACATACCTCCAAAATTGATCTTCTTCTTCACAGTGTCGCTTTTGCTCCGAAAGAGGCTTTAGAAGGTCGATTTATCAATACTACCCGTGACGCCTTTAAAACCGCTCAT
>CAMAQI010000081.1 GCA_945860255.1 Methylacidiphilum caldifontis | reverse complement strand
CGCCAATTGAAAAGTTCGGAGCAAAAACAACCGGTATTTTTTGAGCACAATCCTGAATGATCTTTAAAGCCGTTTGACTGTGTCCCGTCGTTCCGATCACCAGCGGCTTCTGATGTTGAAGACAAATCTCGGCAATCAAAGGAGTTACGGAATGATGACTAAACTCAATCACAGAATCCGTGCCTTGAATGACGGCGGCCAAGTTATCCTCTTTGTCTACTTGAGCAAAAACTTGATAATCAGGAGTTTCTTTTGCCAAACTAAGAATTGCCTGCCCCATTCGACCCTTAGCCCCCACCATAATGAATTTCGTTGCCATAACTTTGCAGAATAGCCGAATCTCAACTTCCGAGTAAAACAAAAATATTTTTGGAGATCTTTTCAAAGGTCTCATCCGGAATCACCGGAGTCGATCGTTCAAAATCAGGTACCGATTCTAAATCAACCCATGACTTACATCCGTCATAAGAGGATAACCAAGGGATCACCATCGGTTGATTTAAACGATAAACACGAACAAACAACAAATGAAGTCCAAGGCTTTCTCCATACTCAAAACGTTCTTTTAAAATCTCCTCTTTTAAAAGATGAAAAGAATCTAAGGAATGAACTTTCTCCCAATCATTCAGATAGGCGACATGGACCGACTCTGCCCAATAGTGAATGGCGACCTGTTGAATCAAAGAGGGAGCCGGTTCAAAATATTTTTTCGCCTCTGGTTTAGATCGTTCGAGTTGTTGATGGAATTCCGTAGGCAGCAACCAAAATCGAGGGTGCTTGGCCTGAAAAGTTCCGTTCTCCTCCGAAATCCCTCCCTTTCTTAAAACGATCGATTGGGCCCCCTGACCCATTCCTTCAACGATTGCTTTCCACTCTTTAAATGCAGGGAAACCACTCATTCTAAAAGCTTCCGATTTTTCCATAAGTAATAAATTCCCGATCCGATACTCACGAGAAGGGTCCAATAATTGAGCCAGGGTTGAATTCGCTCCATAAATCTCATAGCAAAACTCAGTTCCTCCCCACGACTCCATTCCTGAAGGGTCAAAAATAAGAGTCCGACAATAATCGTCACAATCTGCGAGACCGTCTTATGTTTTCCGGCTTTTTCAGCAGCTAAAACCTGACCCTGTTGCAAGGCGACGAGTCTCAGTCCAGTAATTAAAAACTCTCTTGAGATCACGAGAACCACAATCCAATACGGGATCAAATGATGCCCCATCAATCCTATGAGGGCGGCGCAGATTAAAATTTTATCGGCCAACGGATCGAAGAGACGTCCAAAATCACTCAAAAGATTCATTTTTCGAGCTAAATAACCATCCAGCCAATCAGAGATCCCCGCGACAATAAAAATAATTAAAGTGACCGTATGAACCCAAACCGAGCGTTCTTGAAGTCCTGAGCTCTGAAGGAAGATATAAATGAAAGCCAGTCCAATGCGAGCAAGTGTAATTTGATTGGGAAGATTCCAAATATTTCCAGCTCTTCGCTCATGCGGTCTCGGTTCTGAAGAGAGAATCGCCATAAATTCTCGATTCCTTATTGAGGATTCCGAAGTTCACGGGACTCGACAGGAGTCACTCCTGATCCCTCAGCCATCAAATCGTATTCGTGTGAGGCAATAATTTTTACTTTTTGAAAAGTTCCTACCGGCAACTTCGGATCGACATAAATATGAGCATCGACCTCAGGGGCATCTGCGATCGAGCGGGCTAAGCCCTCTTTTTCGACGACGACTAAGATCTCTGAATCGATTTTCGATTCCGCCATTTGAAAGGAAAGTTTTTGTTGGAGTGCCATCGCCTTTTTCCACCGCTGTTTCTTCACCTTTGGCGTTAACTGGCCCTCCATCTTTGCCGCACGACTCCCCTCTTCCTGGGAGTATTCAAAAACTCCCAGACGCTCAAATTTGACTCGTTTGATAAAATCAAGCAGCGTATTAAAATCCTCTTCCGTTTCTCCGGGAAATCCAACAATAAAGGTCGTTCTTAAAACAAGTCCGGGGATTCCAGCGCGCATCCGTTCAATCAATTTTTCAATATGTTCCCGTGAGGTCTCACGACGCATGAGTCCTAACATATTCTCAGAGATATGCTGTAACGGCATATCAATGTAAGGAATCACATGCTTACTTTTTGCAATTGCTTGAATGAGTTCGTCGCTCCAATGCGCAGGATGAGTATAAAGAATTCGAATCCAAAACTCTCCCTGAATTTGATCCATGGCTTGAATTAAATCGCAAAGCGTTTCACCGCGTGTCGAGTCCACTTGTTGACGGGGACCTGCTTTTTGCTCCCAACGATCCATACCAAAATAGGTCGTATCTTGAGAAATCAGATTAATCTCTTTGACCCCCTCGGAAACAAGTTGTTTCACTTCACGAACCACAGAATCGATCGTACGGCTCCGATGTTTTCCTCTCATTTGAGGGATCACACAAAAACTACAGGGATGATTACACCCCTCGGCAATTTTCACATAGGCATAATGCTTGGGAGTCAGACGAAAACGAGGGGTATCATAGTCAGGAATATAAACCGATCGACCACTCACCAAGTTTACCGATCCCGCTGCGCGATCTTTTACATAAAGCGATTCGATAATGGGAGCAACCTGCGTCACCTGATCGAGACCGATGAAGGCATCGACTTCAGGCATCGATTTTTGAAGCTCCCCGGCAAATCGTTGAGCCATACAGCCGGCAACGATCAGCTTCTGCCCCGTTTTTCGCTTACGCAATCCACGGCTTTGATTCACTTCAAAAATCGCCTCAATACTTTCCTCTTTTGCCGCATCGATAAAGGAGCAGGTATTCACAATCAACACATCCGCTTCCTGAGCATCGGCAGTCAAAGTCATTCCCGACTTGAGGAGATGACCCGCCATGATCTCTGAATCGACGAGATTTTTTGCACAGCCTAATGAAACTAATCCAACTTTAATCATTATTTTTCTCTTTAATTATTGAGCTGGAATATAAAATTCATCCGATGGAATCCGGGAATCACTATAAGGCCCCTCATTTTTATCATTATAAATAATATCGATTCCAGCGGGAACGCTTAACCGAATTCCAAAACGCTCTCCTTCAAATTCCCGAGTTTCCCCTGCTGGAATAATATCTTTAAAAGCCACTTTAGTCTCCCCGTCTTTGGTGATCCTCAACGAGACCCAACACTCCTCGCGAGCATGAAGTGCTAACTTTTGAAGTTTGACCTCTTTTTTAGCTTCGACCGGTTTTTCCTCTTTCACCTCAGGAACATCCGATTCCTTGACCGCTTTGGCCACAGGAGCCACAGGCTTTGCCGCCATAACGGTAACGCCTGCGGTGGCAGGAACTGCCTTTGCAACCGTCCTTTCGGAAATCACTTGAGTCGTGACGACCGAATTTTGTTTTGATTTTTCAATCCAATCCCCTCCCCGTTTAACCATCCACGAAAGAGTCGCTATCCCAAAAATAAAGAGAACGGAATAGATCACATAGGATCCCACACGACGGGTTGAAACTTGCTGATTGTAATGAATCTCTTGAGGAAGATACTCCACAGGGGGCGCAACGACGTAGCCATCTCCAAGCTCCATACTCACAATTTGATCCAAACGATCTAAAATACGTCGCTCATCCAATCCCAACTCGCGAGCATAAACGCGAACCAGTCCCCGGGTGTAGGCCACTCCCGGGAGCTTAGAAAAATCATCTCGCTCAATCTCATGGAGACGATCGACTTTAATTTTAGTAATCTTAGCCGCAGCTTCAGGAGTCCAGCCTTTGCTAAGACGAGCCTCCTTCATCTGACGTCCAATTGACTTTAATGCGGTAGTTTCAGTAATATTCACTTTGAGTAGACGAAAACTAGATCAATCTCATCCGCACGCAAGACCCAAAATTAACCGAGTCGATCTTGCCAGCGACTTAAAAGATGAAAGATCAGATTAACCCCAACGCGAAAAACCTGCTCACAACTCTCTGGCTCAAAGTTTCTAAAATAATTCTCTCGCCCTAACCACATTCCCATCGGGGTCGTCGGTTTTTGCCGTAGCTCAGCCTCATGGGAACTATAAATCACCGGCTCGTTGCCTTTAAACTTCAAGGGAGCTTGAAAGACCATCCGCATCATATCGGTATAATTGTTGGGGGTATAAATAATCCCAATTTCACCTCCAACCTTCACGATTTCAATCGGATCGTTGCGATAGTTCATCCCTTCTGGGATCGAAGTGATCTGCAAAAGCGCCTTAGGGCCTTGAAAAAGCGGGTGATCAATCGGAAGCACCTCAAAATCGACCGCTCCGACCACCCGTTTCATCTCCCGACGAAAGGCGATATCAAATCGAGAGCCGATTCCCGCCAATCCATTATCGGCCCAGATTGCCCCTCCGACACGGAGATATTCACGGATATTGAGAATCTCTTTTTCGGTTAATGTAAAATCTTGGCTCCCACTCAAAAAAATGAAAGGAGGGGCTTTATCAATTAAACTCTCATCGGCTAAATCGATCAATTTCGAACTCAATTTCGGTTTCATGGTCTGACGGCCCCAACTCTCCGCAATTGCCACTAAATTCGCCATTGGCCCCCCCTCAATCCCGTTTTCGTTCGAGATCAACCTTCGGGAGTTTAATCCCGAAACCTTACCCACATATATCGTAAATGAGGCCACCCGTTGAGAGGAGCTCTGTTCTGACTCTGAATACCATTGCTGAATAAAAGCTTTTCGATCTTGGTTGTTCTTAAACTCCCCATTTTTAGACAAATCAGCGCTCTTTTGTTGAACATCCGCGGAGATCGATTCAATCGGATTCGAGGAGATCTCTGCCTTTGCAACAACCCAAGGCTCTGCGCCTCCATGGTCGACTCTCATGATCTCTTTCTCCATCTCTAAATGATGAGGAATCGGAATGGTTGCGGGAGAAACTGAAGGGAGAGCTGTTTCCTCACTCTTATCTCCAGGAAGAGACTCCTCTCGGGGAGGCTCAGAAACGGGAGAGAATATCGGTAAAATAATCGTCGTCGGATCAGGTTCACGAACCTTCGGGGCAGGAAAAACGATATAAAAGGCAAAGAAAGAACCGATGATCAGATGGAAAAGAAAGGCTCCTAAAAAATAGGGGGATTTTTGGAAACGCTCCGTCCAATGAGGCCTTCGGATTTGATGCATACAAGATAAAACGCATGAACCGTGACTTCCTTAACGATAAAGTTTGTAGGGGGTACAAATATCCGCAGATCAGTGAAGATAAGTGGTTTAAAAATGAATTTCGCTGCGTCGCCGCATCGCTGCGGGAGACCCTCCCCTCCATTTTTTATGCAAGAAATTAGTTTAACGATTATTGGCATATCATTTGCTTTCCAATCTAAAATAAGTAAAATGAAAGCAGCTATGGCCCCAAAATCAGGTCTTCCTCCTAAGTCTAAGTCCACCTCCTCGGCTCCCTCGGCAACTTCTGAAGCGAAATTAAATTTCAATTCCTACGAACTTGATCATTTTTACGACGAAATGATCGATTCAAAAAATAAGGTCCGACCTTGGTATCGTCGGATCTCCGAACGTTTACAGCGTCAATCGGTCGACTCTTTCGATCAACGTCGGCAAATGGCCGACACCTCTTTTCTCCATCAGGGGATCACCTTCACCGTTTATAACGACAATCAAGGAACCGAACGTATTTTTCCGTTCGACCTGATTCCTCGAGTCATTCCTGCCGATGAATGGAAACTGATCGAAGCGGGACTTGTTCAACGGATTACCGCGCTCAATCTTTTCCTTCACGATCTTTATCATCAACAACAGATCATTAAAGATGGGATTATTACCCGTCATTACATTGAAGCTGCCGCCCATTACCGGAAAGAGTTTATCGGCTTCAATGTCCCTAAAAATATCTACATCCATATTTGTGGCTCCGATATTGTCCGTGATGGCTCGGGTCAATATATGGTTCTCGAAGATAACGGACGATGCCCGAGTGGGGTCTCCTATGTTTTAGAGAATCGACAGGCTCTGCGCCGTGTTTTCCCCTCTTTATTCGAAAAATATGGAGTCCGTCCTGTAGAGCATTACCCGCAGGAGCTTCTCTCTCTCCTCCATTATATTACCCCACGGGGCAATCCACATCCCAATATTGTTCTTTTAACTCCTGGGATTTATAATAGTGCCTATTTTGAGCACTCCTTTCTCGCTCGCCAAATGGGAATCGAACTCGTCGAAGGCCGTGATCTTGTGGTTCAAGGAGACCATGTTTATACGAGAACCACGAAAGGTTTAAAACCGGTCGATGTGATCTATCGCCGGATTGATGATGACTTCCTTGATCCAACCGTTTTTCGCAAGGACTCGATGCTTGGTGTTCCTGGTCTGGTCAATGCCTATCGCGCCGGCAATGTCAGTCTCGCAAATTCGATCGGAACGGGGGTCGCTGATGATAAAGTGATCTACGCCTTTGTTCCGAAAATGATTAAATATTATTTAGACCAAGAGCCGATTCTTCCGAATGTTCCGACCTATCTCCCCTCGATCCCTTCTGAAATGGATTATGTGATCCAGAATATGTCGAAACTGGTCGTCAAGGCAGCAAATGAATCAGGGGGCTACGGAATGCTCGTTGGACCGGCCTCGACGAAGGCGGAGATTGATAAGTTCCGCAAATTAGTGAAGGCCAATCCCCGAAATTATGTCGCTCAGCCGACCTTAGCCCTCTCGCGACATCCCACCTATTTTGATGGTCAATTCGAAGGTCGACATATCGATCTACGTCCTTATGTGCTTTACGGAGAAAAGATCAGTATTATTCCAGGGGCCCTCAGTCGAGTGGCCTTGAAAAAGGGATCACTAGTCGTGAACTCCTCTCAAGGGGGAGGAAGCAAAGACACCTGGGTCCTCGAAGGGAACGAATAAAGTTATGTTAAGTCGCGTAGCAGAATCTCTGTATTGGATGAGTCGTTATATCGAGCGAGCGGAGTGTATCGCCCGTCTGATTGCCGCGAATCATCAAATTTTAATTGATCTCGATCTCAAATCCTCTGAGTCGGTACGGGAAAATTGGGGTCCGCTGATTACCTCCCTAAATATTCAAGGCAACTTCCGCAAAAAAGGGATTTCCCCGACGGTTGAGAATATCACCGAATATCTGATTTTCGATCAAGAAAATCCCAGCTCCCTCTGCTCCTGTTTGAAAGCCGGAAGAGAAAACGCACGGGCGGTCCGAGAACAAATCTCCTCGGAGATGTGGGAACATATTAATCGAACCTATCTCTGGCTTTGGAGTAAGGCCGCGAGACAATTTTTTCAACGAGATCTTTATGCCTTTCTCGATCAAATTAAAGAAAGCTCCATTCTCTTTGATGGATTAAGTAATAATACCATGCTTCACGAGGAGGGATGGGACTTTTTCCGAGTCGGAAAATTCCTTGAACGAGCCGATTTTGCGACCCGTGTTCTCGATGATAAATTTCATCTTGTCGGAAAAACAAATCCCTTAATCCAATGGGGGGGAGTTCTCCGAAGCTGCAGCGCTAAACAGGCCTATCAACAGAAACATCTTGCCGAGGTGACCCCGATTTTGGTCGCAAAATTTCTCATTCTCAGTGACACCTTCCCTCGCTCCTTTCTCTATTCGATTCAACAAATCGATCACAATCTGAGAATAATCTCTGGGGTTCGCATGGGAACCTTCTCGAACGAAGCGGAAAAGATCAGTGGAAGAGCCCTCGCCCATCTGCGATTTAGTGTCATTGAGGACTATTGGAATCAAGGACTACACAAAACCTCTGACGAATTTCAACAAATCCTCAACGACCTCCACGAAAGCATCTCGGAGACCTATTTCTGTCAAAAGAATCCGGTTAAAATTCTGATTCAAGAATCAAATCGTCCAACGCAAGTCCAGCACCAAGCAGCACAACAACAGCAGTAGAGTTGAATCCCTTTAAAAGGCAGGGGAGTATCTCCCGCAGCGAGGCATCCGCCTTCGTCCAAGCACTTCCTCCGTCGTCCCTCACAGCGGGACTATGGCGGACTTGTTGGCGAGACAGGAAGGCGCGGTGAAAGAGAGGATTAACCGCCAAGTTAAAGACAAAATTCGCCAAGAATTTAAATCCGTGTTGATCCGTGTCCATCCGCGGTTAAAAATGGTTTTGATTTTTTTGATTGCCTAGGAATTAAAAGCCGGATGAACCGGATAAGAACCGAGGATCTTTAAACTCGGTGCGAGCTTTCCGATCGCCTTCATCGACTTAATCATTGAGGGATCGTGCATCGGGGCCTCAACACTTAAGAAGAAGATATAGTGATTCACATGCCCTGGCATCGGACGAGACATGATGCGTTTTAAATTCACCCGATGTTTGGCAAAAACAGAGAGAAGATCATACAAACTGCCAGTCTTATTTTGCAGCACCACCGCTAAGCTGGTCTCTTGAGCTTTCAGAGGGTTTTCATTCCGGTGACTCAAATGATAAAACTGCGTGATATTCTTGGGATGATCCCCGACATTACGATGGAGAATTTTAAGCTGATACTCTTGGGAAGAGGAAAGTTGAGCAATTGCCGCCGCCCCCTTCTTCACCGAGGCCAACTGTGCCGCTTCGGAGGTGCTATTGACCACAATCCGCTCCGCTTCAGGGAAGTGACTCTTCAACCATTGATTACAATGATGAAAGGGAACAAAATGGGAGTAAATTTTAGTAATTTTACCCGTGCTCTTCGTCATCAGGTGAAGTTTAACGTTTAAAGAATACTCCTCTAGAATGACGAGCTGATTATTTAGACTGACGAGTTCATCGATCGTATCTAAAATCATCCCTCCGGAGGAGTTTTCAATCGGAACCACTGCCTCGCGACTCGAATCTTTCTGAACATAATCGATCACTTGAGCAATGGTATCTTTTGGAATCAGTGTTTTGAATTTGCTGATACGTTTCGCAACGAGATGAGTAAAACTTCCGGGCTTACCAAAATAAACCAGCTCTTTTAATTCTTTTTTACCCATATGACTTCTATTTTTTACTGAATCCAATTCAATCTCATCTTAATCTGTTTGGAGTATGTCACCCCTTCCAAGAAGTCAACTATTTTGTCAAAAAGAGAAATTATTTACCTTGCAGAGAATTGGCGGTCGTGGCGGTTAAACCTTGCCCTCTTTCAATAATCTCACAAAATATCTCAGTGAGTAGCTCCTTTAACCGTGAATTAATCGACCAAATCCGACAGGCAAGCGATATCGTTGATGGAAGTGGAAGTTTGACAGATCAGTCTGGCTCTGCTGGCCCTGGAGCGCTTTGCCGCTGATGTTGCCGCTGGGCAGCTGGTTGGGGTCTAGGATACCCAGCACCATCTGTAAATCCATGTTGATCGCACT
>CAMAQI010000080.1 GCA_945860255.1 Methylacidiphilum caldifontis | reverse complement strand
CTCCCAGCCGTCATCCCGGGTAATCGTAAGTTTTTCTTTGGTTTGATCGTAGGTTCCCTCCCACTCTCCATCGATGCTTTTGAATTTTCCCGTAGCAAGATTTTTGATGAAGTAGGTGGTTTTTCCACAGGGAAGAAAGACCTCGATTCGATTTTCATCAAGAAACGTTGTTTTACTATCCATTACCGGGATCGTCCAACCGGAGGTTGCGAAACAGGCGGAGGTCGTTTGCGGGGAGCTTTGAAAAAAGAGTCGGAAGGGGAGGATTAATTCTTTTCCGAAGTCGATCTCTCCGAGCTCTCGGTGAAGACTTAAAAAACCATCTTTGGTCGAGACCCCGAGTTCAGTGTCGGGAGCCGAGAGATCGACGGGACGGGAGAGCAACGGAAAGAGAGTCAATCCCAAGGAAAGAAGGAGGAAGATCGGTTTTTTCATAAGAGAACGGTTTTTAAATTTTTAGAAAAGGATAGGGATAGGGAAGAACTACTTCGCTTTGACTTTTTTTGGGGAAGAGGACTTAACGGGTTGAGTCACGGATGTTTTCTCTTTTTCACCAGCACCACCGCCAGGAGCATCAGCTGATGGACAACCTTGTGAAAACAAAGGGGCAAGGGAGATGAGGAATACCCCTAGAATGGTCTGTGTAACTTTTTTCATATTGCGGCAATTTCTAGACTAGGGGGGGGGGGGGGACGTCAACTGGAAAAGTAAATAAATTCTGTAACGTTTCTGCGACGGTCTGTGTGGGAGTGGTTAGAGTGGTTAGATCGCTTGATAGCTCGATAGCCTAAAAGCAAAATAGCTTAAATGCATTTCAAACCAGTTTTAAAAGCCATTCTTCGCTAATTACTAGGCGAAATTGATATTACCACAAATTCCTGTCTCTCCTGAGGCATCTAAAAGCTTAACGAGTGCAGACGTCTTGGTCTAAAAGAAATGTCATGGATGAGACATTTGACGGGCAACCAATAAATCTATTTCACCCCGATGGTCTTCATAATAGGATAAACATTCGTAGACTTGGGCTTTGGTGAGTTGAGGAAGAGAGGAACAAACGGTATCCACTGTTTCCCCGTTTTGGAGTAATCCAATCACGTCATGAACTCCGATACGTGTCTCTTCAACTACAGGATTACCTCCTCGGACAACTGAGGTTTTCACGATATAACGGTAGGCGGTTGCAACCATATCCTTAATTTAAGGAGTTTTTCAATTTCTGCAACATCTCTTTGAAGATCGAGAAGGGATTGAGGATGTGGCTCTTTTACTTTTCTGTTTCTCTATTGAATCACTCAGTTTCGTGAATCCAATTTGGCAAATAGTCTCTTGCTCCCTCCACGATCTTCAAACTCCAGCCCGGATGAGCTTGAATCCATCGTTGCCAATCGGCTTGGCGTGAGGGTTGAAAGTATTCCCCCATCCAAATCACTCCCTGGACTGGAAGCGGTTTCGCAGGATCAGGAATTGCGATAGGGTTCAGCCAAATCCCCTCCTCTACTCCCTGCCAATTCCCCTCCCCGATGCAGATTGTTTTATTTCCCCCTCTTCCGACTACCCAATGTTGACCAGAGGCTCGGAGTTGATGTCCCCATTTATCTCCGAGCACCGATTTCTGCGGTTGATCTAAGAAAATCGCCTCCCCTTTTCCCTGAATTACTACGATTCCGTGACCTTGGTTTTGAATCGCAGAGGATCGAGAAAATCCTAACAGGAGAATGATTGAAAGAATCGTTAAGGTGAACGCAAAGGAAATGAAAAATTTAACCGTTGAAAACCACTTTCTCCAATGACTTTGCTCTCGGGTTAAAGCGTAAAGTAACATTAGATTCGGAATCAACCACAAGGTCCACTCCTCTGCCACGGAGCTAAAGAAAGCATTGAGTCCAAAGCAGAGCCAAACCGCTCCTGCGACTCGAACTCTTCCCTCTTGGGTCAGGAGAAGAATCAATCCCATGCTCCAACTCAAAAGATAGAGAAAACGTCCTGCCCACGAAAAAGAGACGAGCCAAGTCAAATGACTGTTCACCAAATGACGATAGTTCTCTCCCCGTCCAATCGGTTGATAGTACTGATGAAAGGCCTCCGCAGGATTCTCCCAGCCTTGGGGGGCATCAATCATCATTCGGGGGGCCTCTTTCCAGATCACCCACCGATTTTGGACCGAGGCATCTCCTTGCACTGCTTTGATAAATCGTCCCCCGGAAAGCGATAAGAGCAGAGCGATCGCCCCGATGACAGAGATCATCGTCACCCAACGACGTTGCCCTCTTGGGACTCCATGAGTTGCCCCCAAATAGAATAACGCCATCGCTGTCGAAACGATTCCTCCACGCGAGGCCGTTCCCATTAAGGCGACTCCTGTGAGGAGATTCAACCCAAGGAGTGTTCGAAATCCGATTTTTGATTTATTCCAAAAGGCCCACGAGGCGACCATCAAGCAGCCGAGCAAAGTCGCCGTTTCATTCGGGTTTCCATAGAACCAGGCAACTCTCATCGGGTTACCTCCATAAGTTCCGAATCGATTCTGTGGGGAGTGGGACCCGAAGCCGTTCAGGAATCTCCTCTTGATCCTCCATGACAGATTGATTGAGCAGATCCCCATAAAAGGGGGGATTCCAAAAACCGTTATAGCGATCCTCCCGCTCCTCCATGGCAATCGCATAGCGGAAAAACTCAAATCCGAGTTGAATATTACGAGGATCAACGGAATGTCCGACCTTTGGCAAGGCCTTAAAAAAGATCGAATAGCCCATCTCCCGAGATTTTTGATAAAATCGAATCGCCGCTTTATACCCCCACTCCAACTCACCGGTTGTGATCAGCCAAAAGGGGCTCTTTCCCTTCTCCGTCGGCTCATCAAAACTAGAGTTAATATCGGCATGAACCGCCAAAAACCGCTCCGGAGCCTCTAATCCCATTCGATGCGCCCACTGTCCTCCTCGAGAACTTCCTGAAAGCAGGTACGGAGTTCTGGGAAGTTTTTGCTTGATTGAAAAAATAGCAATCGCTTTAAAGACCGTACGACTTAACCCCTCAAACCGTTCGTTCTGCGCCTTTCGCTCCTCCTTTTGCATCTCATCTTCACTTTTATCGATTCGATAGACTGTCTTCGTCGTTCCTGAGATAATCGCAAGCTGTTGCTCATCGGCAAAAGGAAGAACCCATTTTCCCATTCCCTCGCCGTTCAAAAGCTTCCTGAGATCCTCCGCTTTGGAGAGATACGTAAATAAAATCCAAACTCGCTTCACCGGAAGTGATTCACCGTTCGCTCCTTGGGGAAGCCTGATAAAGAAATGCATTTCAGGCAAAGCAGGATCATCGGTCTTTAGTTTTTGCTCCTCGACGATTTGACCCCGTGCAACCGCTGCCAAAGCAAGGAAACAGAGGCAGAGGGCAACCAGGAGCAGAGGAGATTGGATGAATCTCCGCTTTGATAAGTGTCGTTGTCTTTCCATTGTTCTTTTGGAGTGAGGGAATCGATAGTGGACTCCTTACTCGGGTTCTCTAACAGATCTTTAAAAAAATGTCGAACGAACGATTCTAAACCGTTATGTCGGGTATGATCGGTTTGAGTTAAACTGACCCAGCACCAACGATTTCCTAACTTTCTTCCTTTTTGAAAATAAAGCAGGCTCGCTCCATATCGAGCACCATCGTACTCCCCGCAGGCAATCACCCCCGGCGGCATCCTTGGAATCGGCTCCTCCCACCATCCCGCGGAGTAGGCACAAAAACCGCCGACTAATTTTGGGTATTTTGCAACAAAGCGACTGACAAAATGAGCTCCGCCTGAAAGCCCAAAGAGATAAATCGGTTTCCCCTCGCCCCCCCCTTTTTGAATCGCTTGCAATAAATAACGACCCGAGACTCCTTCCGCTTCGTAATAGCCTCGATTCGCCTGAAGCTCATGGGGATCGGAGACCAGATGAACTCCCAATAAGAGAAGCGACTCTTGCTCCGCAAAATCTCTCCACTCTTTTTCCTGAATCCACTCTCCGCCATTCCCGTTGTCTCCGGGAGATAAAACCAATACTCCCCTGACTTTCTCTGTGGGAAGTTTTACATAAAAATCGGCTTTTAAGATTTCAGCCTGTGGATCAAAAGAGAATTTTAAATCCTCAGCAGGGAGAAACAGAATCCAAATGAGAACTCCAAAGACCCCAATCAAGTTGCGAAAATTGATCTTTCTGCACATTTCAGAAATTAATGACTCAGGAGCATTCGATTCACAAGATAAAAAGCCTGTCTCCAAGAGAGATATTTCACTTTCAATCTCGACGAATGAATCTTTTTTCGCTTTTGTGGATCCTCTTGTGAATTGGAATTCTCCCGATCTTCGTCAAAATTTTGTCTATCGAGCGCTGATCTGCTTAGGTTTTGGACTCCTCTCTGCCCTTCTCATTCTTTCCTCTTTTTTTCAAAAAATTGATACCTTGCTTGTCGATCAAATGATTCTGCTACGCAATGGAATTCATACTCCCTCCCCAGCAGAAAACCTGATTACCGTGGTTGTCGACCAAACGGCAATCACCCCGGGAACCTCCGTTTTTGCCTCAGAATGGAATCAAGGGGGCTGGCTCACACGCAATAACTGGATCGTGAGCCTTGACCTGATCAAAGATTATCACAAGCCGCGCGTCATTGCGTTAGATGTCGGTTTAGGCGAATCTCCGACGATTGCGATGGCATCCCCTCATCCGATGATTCCTCAGGACTCTTTTGAACGGGTTCGACGACTTCAAGACCTCATCCAAAGCGGTAATCTCGATCTGCAAAAAAAGTTTTGGGAACTGGCAGAAAGAAGGCAACTTGGAATGGAGGCCCCTCTTCCGGTACTTGGAGTCGAACTGATTCCGAATGGTCGAATTGAACGTCCGATTACCCAAGCGGCCGCCCGTGATCTTCTGTTGAAAACCGTTGTTCAGTCCTGCAAAATTCCGGAAGGATGCGTCCGCGGTAAGTTTAAATCGCCCCCTCTTTCCTTAGATAAAATTGAGATGAAACTTCCTCCGCAGGAGATTCTTGCCGCCCCTTTACTGATCGGATTCAATCTCCCCAATAGTGATCCAGAAAAAATTCCGCTCCTGATCCCTATTTCGATCCAACAAAACCCTGAACAAATTGTATACGTTCCTACCTTTACCTTAGTAACCTATCTTGCTTCCAAAGATATTTCAATTCGAGGAATTGCCCCAGTAGGTTCCGGGTCTCCCTCACTCCAAGTGGTTCCTGGGCGATTTATTCAAATTCAAAAGGGCTCTGAAATTATTGAAATTCCGATTGATAACACCGGATCGATGAGAATGAATCCCCGCCGTCAATTCAGCGATTTAGCCCCTACCCCCTTCACGGCCTTTCTTGAAGATGGATTGATCGCCTCACAAAGAGTTTCTGAGGGACGTACCAGTAATCTTCAAAATAAAACGATATTTATTACCCGTACTTACAATCGAGAAGAAAGCGAAAAAGCGGAGTTTGAATGGACGGCTTTAGATATGCTCTATCGCCAGGATTTTCTTAAAAAGCTCGATCCCTTTTTTCAAGGAATGATCTGTATTTGCGTCGGTCTCTTAGCCCTTTTCTTTTGTACCGTCATATCCGACCACTGGCACACCCTTGGATTTGTTGTCCTGACGATTCTTTACCTCGATGCGGTCATTATCCTCTTTTGGAGCGCAGGACTCCTCCTCCCCCTCTTCCTCCCCATGCTCCTCATTTTTGTGATTGAACGACTCACCTCAATGCCAAGGCAAGAGGGCTATTCGATCCCCGAAACTAAAATCACAGATATGAAAGATTAAGGGTCCTTTCCCTTAAAGAAGAAAAAAGAGTCTCTAAGGAAGGAAGGAAGGAAGGAAAGCAGGAAAAAAACCGCTGAATTTTTGGTTCTATTGCAATATCTGGGGTTGAAAAAAATAACATTCCTGCTTTCCAGCATTCCTTAGAGAGTTTGTATTTATTCTCTTAGTTCCAAGAAGGAACCGACCCCTCTTAAGCAAAGGTACGTATCACCCCGACGAGAACTCCCTGTACCGATAGTGTCTCGATTGGCTCTAAATCAGGGAAAAGGGGATTTTCCGCTTTTAAAAAATAACGTGATCCTTTTTTAATCAAGCGTTTCAAGGTGTTCTCTCCATCCATCAAGGCCGCGACGATATCCCCCGATTTCGCCTCTTTCTGCTCTAAAATAACGATATCTCCAGAGAGAATCCCCGCCCCAATCATACTCTCACCACGAACACGAACAGCAAAGGCCTTCGCAGGAGATCGGATCCCTAAAGAGGCCGGTGAAAGATCTAACATTTCATCCGGCTCTGCTCCGAGAGGATCCGTCAGTCCAGCCGGAATTCCTGAAAAAAGCGGAATTTGAATCAGTTTCTCCACAGGGGCGATCTTCGCTTTCGGCGGTTCTGCCAAGAAAATACCACGGGCTTTGGTATGACGAATCACTTTTTTAGCCGCCTCAAGCTTTTCTAAGAAATAGGTAACGGCACGTGGACTTTTAAACTTACAGTGAGCTTGAATCTCCCGAACCGTTGGAGGCCGAGAGTTTCCCTCTTGGTAGTTTTCAATAAAATCCAAGATCATTTGTTGACGATGAATAGAGGAAGGTCGCATAATTTTCATGATTCATTTGGATAATGTTATTCTTTTGAATAACGGTCAAGAAAATAATCGTCATTGTGAATTTTACAGCTAGTGATCTCACCCTATGAGTGAAGAGACCAGTGAACTACTACAACTACGACGCGATAAAATCCAAACATGGAAAGAACTCGGAATTGATCCCTTTGGAAAATCATTTGATAATGTCGAAACAAGTGCCGCCATCGTCGAGGGCTATGTCGAGGAAAAGAAGGTTCGCGCGGCAGGTCGACTCGTCGCTCTCCGTGAAATGGGGAAAAGTCTTTTTGCTCACCTTCTCGATGCCACCGGTCGAATCCAAATTTACGCCAAAAAAGAGGTTCTTCCTGACTCATTTGATCATTTTAAACGATTTGATCTCGGTGACTTTATCGGTGTCGAAGGAACTCTCTTTACCTCAAAATCAGGGGAGAAAACAATTCGTGTCACCCACGTTGAAATGTTGAGTAAAGCGCTCCGTCCAATGCCCGGAAAATGGCATGGACTCTCCGATGTCGAACAACGCTATCGACAACGCTATCTCGACTTAATGAGCAACCCCGTAGTCCGTCGCACTCTCACCCAAAGAAGCCAAGTGGTTCGAGAGATTCGCTCCTTTTTGGAAACCAAAGGGTTCATGGAGGTCGAAACTCCGATGATGCAATCAATCCCAGGAGGGGCTGCCGCTCAGCCCTTTGTGACGCATCACAATGCCCTAAATATCGATCTCTACATGAGAATTGCCCCTGAACTCTACCTCAAACGACTTCTCGTCGGAGGCTTTGATAAGGTATTTGAAGTCAATCGCAACTTCCGAAACGAGGGAATCTCACGAAAACACAATCCTGAATTCACGATGCTGGAATGTTACTGGGCCTATGCCGACTTCGAAAAAATGGCCGATCTCGTCGAGGAACTGATTACAACCGTCGCTCAAAAGGTCATCGGCTCTCTGCAAGTCGGAGCCCCCCTGGACATGGAGACCAGTTGGAATCAAGAGGAGGTCAAAGGGGAAGCACGCATTGATCTGACCCGTCCTTGGCCTCGCAAAAGATATCATGACTGCATTAAAGAGGTGGCAGGAGCCGATTGGTTTGACTGCAGCGCCGATCAACGCCGCGAAAAAGCCAAGTTACTCGGTCTTGAAATCTCCCCGGCAATGGAGGATTTTGAAGTGACGAACCAAATCTTTGAAAAGCTCGTCGAAGCCAAAACAATCAATCCGCTTTTTGTGACCCATCTTCCCAAAGAACTGGTTCCTTTAGCGAAACAAAACGTTCAAGATCCGAGCGTCGTCGATGTTTTTGAACTCATTATCAACGGTCAAGAAATCGCCCCTGGATACAGCGAGTTAAATGACCCCATCGTCCAACGAGAACGACTCGAACATCAGGCGGGGGAAGAGACTCAAAAACTCGATGAGGACTTCCTCCTCGCTCTAGAGCACGGAATGCCTCCGGCGGGGGGCATTGGCCTCGGAATCGATCGCCTCGTCATGCTCCTCACCGGTGCAGAATCGATCCGTGATGTCATTCTCTTTCCATTGATGCGACCCAAAGAATAAACGGCATGAGCGAGGCTCTCATTAAAAACAGTAAAGAAAATGGTTTTCCTCCCGGGGCAAAGAACTCATTTTATTTTCAGTTCTTTAATACCGCCTCCTTTGGTTGTGTTCTCGGAGTTCCGATCATTCTTTTTTTTAAAGATTTAGGGGCCAGTGTGACGACCTTAGGAATTATCACCTCGTTAGCACCACTCCTAATTATCCTTCAAATCCCCGCCTCTCGATATGTCGAACAAACCGGCTATCGTCGATTCACTTTGAATGGTTGGGCTATTCGAACGACCTTTATTTTGGGCCTTGTTTTGTGCGTTCTTCTTCCCCAATCGATTGACAATCATACGCGGATGATGGTGGCGCTATTCTTTTTAATCGGATATAATATTTCTCGCGGAATATCCACCTGTGGCTTCATGCCATGGATCTCTCAACTCATTCCCGAAAAGGTTCGCGGTCGCTTTCTGGCAATTGATCAGATGACCGGTTCTATCTCGGGGTTAATCACAACTCTTTTGATTACCTCCTGGCTTCATTTTTATCCCGAGAAAATCGGATATGCAGGGATCTTCTTTTTTGCCGCAGTCACCGGATTTGTCAGCATTTACTTTCTCCGTAAAATTCCGGATGTGCCCATTATTCAATCCTCTAATAAAAATCAACCGATTCGTTGGAAGGAACTTCTTTCCTATCCCGCCTTTAAAAAAGTCATTGTCATGAATATTGTTTTTCATATCGCGATCGCAGGGGGGGGACTTTTTTGGGTTCCTCTTCTGAAAGATCATTTTGGAAAAGATTCCTCATTTGTTCTTTCACTCGTTGCCCTAGGAGCTTTTTTTTCTCTGACCGTTCAATTTGTGGCCAGCAAAGTAATCGATAAAACAGGGAGTAAACCGGCCCTTATTTTTTCAATTTGGATGGGGGTCGCTCATTTTATGATCTGGAGCTTGATTGCCGCCAAAATCCTTCCCCTTCATCTGATCACGATCGTTGTACTACAAGGCACTGCGTCGCTTAGCTTTCCTTTATATGGCCTCGCCAACACACGATTGGTCATGGCCTCCGTCCCCAAGGAGGGGCGAAGTCAATTTTTTGCGATCTTTAGTGTTGCCGTCAATTTAACCCTTGGAATTCTCCCTTGGTTTTGGGGTCTAGGAGTCGATTGTTTCCAAAGTGATGATTTAACTCTCTGGGGACATTGGCACGCCAATGTTTATAGCGTCGC
>CAMAQI010000079.1 GCA_945860255.1 Methylacidiphilum caldifontis | reverse complement strand
TCATGGGGTGGGATGCTCAATGGACTGCTCACTCTCCGTGGGGCATGGGATAAACTAAGAACCGATCCTGTGATTAAGTTTTTCGTTGCCGGAATTACCTTTTATGGAATGGCGACTTTTGAAGGACCGTTGCTGGCAATCAAATCGGTCAATGCCCTTTCCCATTATACCGATTGGACTATTGGGCATGTGCACAGCGGAACTCTAGGGTGGAACGGATTTATGGCAGCAGGAATGATCTATTGGTTGGTTCCACGTTTATGGAACACCAAACTTTATTCGATTAAACTGGCCGATTTTCACTTTTGGATCGGAATGATCGGTATTCTTTTTTATGTCGCTTCAATGTGGGTCTCTGGAATCACACAAGGGTTGATGCTAAATGCCGTAAGCTCAGATGGCGTGCTGAAGAATCCGAATTTTTTAGATACCTTGAATTCGATTCGTCCAATGATGCATCTCCGTCTTCTTGGCGGCTTGCTTTATCTCGCTGGATTTATTTTGTTGGCTTACAACATATTCAGAACTGTTCGAACGGGGAAGGCCGTGAACGGAACCATTGAAGTCCTTGAAGAGGAGGCTCATGGGATAGGAGCAGGCTTAGGATTTTGGAAGATTTTCCTCAATCCCCCGGTGATGTACTCGTTGCTGATCATTATCTTTACGATGATGTTTGGGGTCGGTCCAGATACCTTGAAGATCTTTGCTTTAGTGATGTTAATCTTCACTTTGGTTGCTGGTTATCTGCATATGGAGCTCAGTGGGAGCAGCTGGGGAGAGTGGTATGATCGTTTGCTCGATCATGCAATGCCCTTTACAGTTTTGACCTTTTTTGCGGCAGCGATTGGGGGGTCGATTCAGATTATCCCGACCTTGATCATGCATAATAAAAGTCATATCGAGGGATATCGACAGATTCCGTATACCCCTTTGGAGTTGGCGGGACGTGATATTTACATCCGTGAAGGTTGTTATAACTGTCACTCGCAGATGATTCGTCCTTTTGTCAGTGAACTGATGCGATATGGGGCTTACTCAAAGATTGGGGAATCGATCTACGATCATCCGTTTCAATGGGGATCGAAGCGGACAGGCCCTGATCTGCATCGTGTCGGGAGTAAATATCCGGACTCATGGCACTTTAAGCATATGGAGAATCCAAGATCGGTCTCTGTCGGCTCGAACATGCCCAATTATGGATGGTTGATTGAAGATAAAACCGATCTCCGCGCCTTGGAGTCGAAGCTCAAGGTGATGATTCAATTGGGAGTCCCCTATCCGAAACGCACAATGGAGGAGATCAATCAAGAGGCGATGGCTCAAGGGAAGCTCATTAGTGATAATCTTCAAAAAGAGGGAATTCTTGTCGAACCAGATCGAGAGATCGTAGCGCTCATTGCCTATCTTCAACAACTCGGAAAATCTGAAAAAGTTGATCAATCGGTGAAAGAATAGAATGAACGATTTATTTTCAATAAAGAGTTATCGCTGCAATCAACATTGCATTGGATTCCGATTGATCAATTTTAAATCCAAGGAGATTTATGTTTAAAAGAGTTCATTGGGAGTTGGGAATGGATTGGATACCGCAAGTGGCCTTTGTGGTCTTTTTTGTGATCTTTATCGCAATGACAATCTATGCCATTCGACTATCGAAAAAAGAGGTCAAACGTCTTGGGGATTTACCTCTCGATGAGGAAGGGATTCAAGAAGGAGAAATAAGATGAACGAAGAAATCCCACAAAACTCAACGAAACAAAAGGAAGATCCGTTGCGGCCGCATTCTTTTGATGGAATTCAGGAGTATGATAAACGGCTTCCGAATTGGTGGCTATGGACTTTGTATCTTGCGATTATTTATGCCTTTGCCTATTGGTTTTGGTTTCACTGGCCTTCAGTGGGGGGGATTGTCGATCAAGGGGTTGAAGCGGAGCAGGAGTTGAATCGAATTCAAATGGCCGCTCTTGCCAGTGGAGGTGCAGAGATCACGGATGATCAGCTTTGGAGCATGAGCCAAGAGGGGGTCTCGGTTGCCGCGGGGAAAGCCACCTTTATGGCGAACTGTGCCGCCTGTCACGGTCCAGAACTCAAAGGAGGAATTGGGGTAAATCTTGCGGATACGACATGGATTCATGGAGGAAAGCCGACTCAGGTTGTTCAAACGATCACGAATGGAGTGTTAGCCAAAGGAATGCCTCAATGGGGAAAGGTCTTGGGTAAAAAAAGAATCTTGGAAGTGACTGCTTTTGTTTTAAGTCATCATACAAAGGATGAGATCAAATAATCGATGAAATCATCCGAAATTAAGAGGCCGAATCGAAATAGTGTCACCACGATCAATGAGGATGGCTCTCGGAGGGTGATTTATCCGGCTGATGTTTCGGGCCGCTTTACTTTTTGGCGGCGTGTTGTTGGGTATGGATTAATCTTTCTCTATTCGGCCCTTCCGTGGATTCAGATCAATGGTAACCCGGCTGTTTTTTTAGATATTGAGGAGAATCAATTTCACCTCTTTGGGCTCACTTTTGTAGGACAAGATATCTGGCTTGGTTTCTTTGTGGTCTCAGGGGTTGCTTTTTCCCTTTATTATGTGACAGCGTTGTTAGGACGAGTTTGGTGTGGCTGGGGCTGTCCTCAAACGGTTTTTTTAGACCATGTGGTTCGGCGTATCGAACGCTTGGTGGAGGGAGGTGCGATTGAACGCAAAGCTCTCGCAAATCAACCATGGAATTTTCGCAAAATACGACTCATGGCGGTCAAACATTTTCTCTTTTTTGCCTTAGCCTTTCTCATTGCTCATGTTTTTCTCTCTTATTTTATCTCCCTCCCGAAGCTCTATCAAATGATCCAGTCGAAACCGTGGGATCAGTGGGGCTATTTTCTCAAGACGATGTTTGTGACGTTTGCTTTATATTTTAATTTCGCTTGGTTCCGCGAGCAGTTCTGTATTGTGCTTTGTCCCTATGGTCGATTTCAATCGGCCTTAATCGATGATCATTCCGTAATCATTGGCTACGATGAGAAACGAGGAGAGCCTCGGGGCAAGCTTGGAACTGAAGGGGCGGGGGATTGTGTCGATTGTCTTCGCTGTGTGCAGGTCTGTCCGACGGGGATTGATATTCGCCAGGGATTACAAATCGAATGTATCGGTTGTTCTAACTGCATTGATGCCTGTAATGAGGTGATGACAAAGTTGGATCGACCTAAGGGATTGATTCGCTATGACTCCTTACAGGGGTTAAAGGGTTTTAAAACAAAGTTCATTCGTCCTCGAATGATTCTTTATACGCTCTTTTTATTGATTGGGGTCGCAGTCATGAGCTGGGCAATATTTGGAATTCGTCCTGTGTCGATGAGTGCCTTAAGAATGGTGGGCGCCCCTTATTATTTAGATTCTGAGAAAGGAATGATCCGGAATCAATATATGGTTCGTATTTTAAATAAAAAAAATGAATCGGTGAAATGTAGGTTAGAGATTGAAAGTCATGACCATCCGATTGTTGGCAATGGGGTACATGAGGAGATTGAGATCCCTGCATTAGGAGAGGTGATGAGACCGGTGATCGTTACGCTTCCTCAATCGGCGTATCATGGGCAGTTTTCAGTGAAAATTGAGATCGAGTCCGAGGTAAATCGTTTTTCGATCTCGAAAACGGTTCCGTTTTTGGGGCCCGGTTCGAAAGAGGATGAATAAGAGGATGAAACAATGGCTTAAAACGAATCCTTGGATCTGGATTGTAATCTGGTTTGCGATGATCTTTATTCTTTGGGGATGGTTTATCCCTTTCTCAAAAACAATCGGAATGACCCCTGTTCCCGTTGAAGTGGAGAAATAAATGAATGAATGGGGACTATTTTTAGGCTCAGTTGTTGCTGGCTTCATCACGAGTTTTCACTGTGTGGGGATGTGTGCTCCTTTAAGCTGTAGTATCGCGAGGGCTGATTCCCCTTCAAAGAATCGAAAGATCTTCGCTCAATATCATTTTGGACGAATGATTTCCTACGGGATTTTGGGATCGATTGCAGGGGGATTAGGATCCGTTTTTTTTGAAGGAATTCCTCTTAAGCCCTTGAAGATCGTTGGCTTTTTTTTTCTGGGAGTCTATTTCATTTTGGCGTGGGGATGGGAGTTCAAGACAACTCCAGGGAGCTGGGGATTTCAGCGTTCTCGTTGGACTTATCCGTTGGTTTTACGGTTTAAAAATCAGTCTGGATTCAGTCTGGGATTGATTACGCCGTTGCTCCCCTGTACCCCCCTTTATTTATCGACTTCAGCCGCTTTTCTTTCGGGGAGTCCCTTCTGGGGGATGTGGATCATGATCGGCTTTGTTCTTGGAACCGTTCCAATTTATGGCCTTTCACAGCTTTTTTGGATTCGATGCCAGTCACTCTTGAGTCCCGAACGGAGAACTCTGATTCGAAGAGTGATTGCCATCCTTGCGGTTTTGATCATGAGTGGGAGACTCTATTATGGCGAGTTTATGAATGCGGCGAAGCCCTGTCACGGAAGTTCCTTACCCTGCTTTCCGACAACAACCAAATAAATGAGTGCCGTTTCCTCTTCGCTCGTTTGTTTGCATTGTGGAACTCCCGTTCGCAATCGAGAATCGGCTAGCCGTTTTTGTTGTGCCGGATGTGAATATGTCTACCAACTCATTCGTGACAATGGATTTGATCAATTTTATGATTTTCAAGAGGGAAAGTCGCAACCCCCTCCTTCGACTATTTTTCAGAATCGTGACTACCAGTGGATTGCGGAGAGAGTCAAGATTGAGGAGCAAAGCGCTCAAATCGATCTTAAAGGAAAGTTCTCCGTTCAAGGAATCACCTGTGTCGGCTGTATTTGGCTTTTAGAGAAGCTGTATCTCAAAGAACCTGGGGCGATTTCCTGTGAGATTGATTCAAGTGCAGGATCGATGACATTGAAGTGGAAACGGGGGAAAATTGATTTGATCGCATTTGCAAACAAAATTCAACATTATGGATATTTATTAGGAAAGTCCTCATTGAAAGAGGAGGCTGAGAGCCGTCGACTGCTTTCTCGAATCGGTCTTTGTGGAGCTTTTGCGATGAATTCGATGCTTTTTGCGATTCCGACTTATTTAGGAATGGAAAAAACATTTGAATACGCCCCTTTATTTGCGCGGCTGTTACTCTTCTTTTCGACCTTAAGCGTCCTTGTTGGCGGAAGTTATTTTTTAAAACGTTGTTGGAACGGGTTAAGGCACGGAGTTTATCATGTCGATATCCCGATCGGATTGGGGATCGGATTTGCTTATCTTTCTTCCATCATTGCGTGGAGTCAAAATCGAAGTGATTTTTTGTACTTAGAATTTGTTTCGACCTTTACCTTTTTAATGCTTGTTGGCAGATGGGCGCACTTAAAGAGTGTCGAGCAGAATCGCGATCGATTACTTAAAGAGGAGGAGTCGCTGACGGATGTATTAGCGGAATCTTCGAATGAGAAGATTCCTCACTCTGCCATTCAGATCGGGACTCGCTTTCGAATCCTTTCAGGGGCACCAGTTCCCGTTCAGTCGATCTTTCTCTCCAATGAGGGAAGCTTTGGGATGGATTGGATCAATGGCGAGACAGAGCTTCGCCACTACCAGCAAGGAGAGATCATTCCTGCGGGGGCGTTAAGTCTTCAGTCTGAATCGATATTACTAGAAGCTAAGGAGCAATGGAACGATTCACTTCTCTGCTCTTTATTAGCGGTTCAGGAGAAAAAGAGTCATCGCAATCTGACACTCGAGCGATTCGTGAAATATTATTTGTTATTGATTTTAGTCGTCGCTGCTGTGGCAGGGTGTGGATGGTTTTGGAAAACCGGGAATTTATTTAAAGCATTGCAAATTGTGACGTCGATTCTCGTTGTTTCATGTCCTTGTGCCTCAGGGGTTGCGATTCCGATGATTGATGATCGGGCTGCTCTTTCACTAAGAAGAGTGGGGGTTTATTTGAGGGAGTCGACACTTTGGTATCGTTTGCTTCGGGTAAAAAAAATTATTTTCGATAAAACTGGAACCTTAACCGTTGAATCCCTTGAGTTGGAGTCACCACAACGATTGAGAGAGTTTAGTGTTGAGCAGCAAAAGCGATTATTCTCATTAGTGAGATCGAGTCTTCATCCCGTTTGCACCGCTCTTCGAAAGGAGCTTCTGGCAACTCAGCCTCATTTAGATACAGATCCGATGATCGGTGCGGTTGAGGAAATTGTGGGCAAAGGGGTTGAAATGAGACAAGGAGGTCAGATCGATCGACTGGGACGTTCTTCTTGGGTGATTGGGGATCAAGGGAGTGAAACTCTCTGGGTCTCTGCCGGAAAGATCATCGGTCATTTTCAGTTTAAAGAAAAAATTCGTGATGAGGCGCTAGAGACGATCCACGATTTTTTGAGAGAGGATTATCAGATATATCTTTTGAGCGGAGATCGTTCGGAAAAGGTAAAGGAGATGGGAAGAGTTCTGGGGATACCTGAAGAGAATCTCTTTTCTGGAATGACTCCTCAGGAGAAGGCTCAGTGGTTTGAGAGAAATAATAACTCAGACACGTTGATGTTGGGGGATGGGGCCAACGACAGTTTGGCCTTTAATCAAAGTTATTGCTCCGGAACACCGGCAATTGATCGCGGATTTTTATCAAAGAAATCCGATTTTTACTGGTTAGGAGGGAGCTTAAAAGGAATCAGAGCCCTTTTCGAGGTGGCTCGGGCTCGTCAGAGGACGATTTATGCCGTGATCGGATTTGCGCTCCTTTACAATCTCGTTGCGGTCGGGATCTCCATATGGGGAGGAATGAGTCCAGTTCTAGCGGCAATCTTGATGCCCTCGAGTTCGATTGTCACCCTTTTGATCGCCGTTCAAGGGATCCCCTTAAAAATGAGAGAAAAATAAAAAGGCTCTCTTGTTCCCTATTTTTTACAAATCCACTCTCTTTGCTCTAGAATAGCTCCCCTTGAACGGAGGGCTGATTGGATTTCCAGGCGGCTTGTGCCTCTTTCAGGAAGGTTTTGAAGTTGTGGGCCTGGAAGAGCGGGATCTGTTTATCGTATCGAGGCTCAACGATCAATTTAGGTATCGGAATGGGGAGGGGAGCGAGAGCTCGAAGACGAACCATGGTTCGATTTTTTTGCACTTGGACTCCATGTTCTTGAAAGGCTTTTTTAATTTTTTCATCCGGGTGGGTCGGTGCCTGCTCAAGAAGTTGCGTCAATGATCCATGGGTCTTAATCCATTTCGCAGCGGTTTTAGGTCCAACTCCCGGAATTCCGGGGATATTATCAGCACTGTCTCCCGTGAGGGCGAGGAGATCTCCAATCAGATGAGCGGGGACGCCCCACTTGGCTTCGACCTCTTGTTCGCCGAGCAGATCAAACCCCTCTTTTTGCGGCTGATAGATACGGACCTGGGGGTTGACCAGTTGCATTAAATCTTTGTCATTACTGGCGATGATCGTCTCCCCTTGATGATGGGCTTTCGCATAGCTGGCGATTACATCATCCGCCTCCTCTCCGATCCATTGTGCCATCGGAATACCGAGTGCCTCCATCAGTTCTGGGACTTGATCGACTTGACGGGCGAGATCATCGGGCATCGACGGTCTTTGGGCTTTATACTCCGGGACGAGATCCATCCGCTCTTGGGGAACCCCGCCGTCGAGGACGAGGAGCATGCGATCCGGCTGTAGATCTTGGATCATCCGTTTAACCGCCTTGGTCAAACCGTACAAGGCATTGGTCGGATGACCTTGCGCGTTGGCAAGTCCTTGAATGGCGTGAAAAGAACGATAGAGATAGTAATGCCCATCAACGAGGAGAAGTTTCACTAAAATCCACCAAGTAACGGACGCTTTGTTTGTTTTGAAAAGGGAGTTCCAGAATTTTCGGTATAAAATGTTCGCTCGGTTTTTTCTCCACTGATTTCAAGTTCTAACTGATGAACCATATCCTTAAGACGTTCAGCTTGTGCTTCTAACTCGGTTGAGGCACTGGAGGTCTCTTCCGCACTCGCTGCATTTTTTTGTGTCAAGCTTGAGATCTGATGCATCGCGCTGGTCACCTGTTCGATCCCCTCCGTTTCTTCAACTGAAGATTGAGAGATCTCTTTCATGAGATCATTCATCGCATGAATGTTAGAGGTAATTTTTGTGAGATTTTCTTGAACTTGATTGGTGATTGAAATTCCATTTTTACTTGAGGAGAGGGATTGGGCGATTTTGGATTCTGTTTCTTGAGAAGCAATTGCACTGCGTTGCGCAAGATTTCGAACCTCATCAGCGACCACCGCAAATCCAGCTCCGGCCTCTCCTGCGCGGGCCGCTTCGACTGCGGCGTTCAAGGCAAGAATATTGGTTTGAAAGGCAATCTCATCGATTGTTTTGATGATTTTGCTGATTTCATTACTTGAAGTTTGAATCAGAGTCATCGCAGCGGCTAAGTCCTGCATTTTTTTCTCCCCTTCATCAGTCAGCTCTTTGGAGAGAATCGCCAATTTTTGTGCCTGTTGAGTATTTTCAGCGTTTTTACGTGTATTATTACTGATACTTTCGAGGGAAGCACTAGTCTCTTCAGTGGAGGCGGCTTGGGTATTCGAGGAATTGGAGAGACTCACGCTCGATGCTGAGACGAGTGATGAAGAGCGGACGGTTTCCTCTGCAATTTGATGAAGATGATCGGTGATGACTTTGAACGGTTTCGGAATCCATCGAGTCATAACAGTAGAGACAGAAAAGTTAATCGCTATACCAACACAAATGGAAATTAAAATCTGCCAGCCTAAATCTTGAGTTTCATGATTTAATAACATTGTGCACGCCTTTGACGATTCCTCGATTTTTTCGGAAACAATCGCCATATCCTTTTCAAGGTCCTCAAAAATTTCAAGAAAGGGAGAGTAGAGAGAGTCTGCTGCTGCCGGTTCCCTCATGCCAGTCGCTACTATTTTTTCTGCCACTTGCGTATAACGGGTAAGTTCAGGAATGACGCTTTCAAGGTTTTTTTTGATCTGAGGATTTAAATCCAATGCGGCATTTTTTTGCATCGATTTCTCAAAAATTTCGATGTGTTCAGAAAGTGCTGATTTGCACTCTTTTATCCCCTCAAAATCTTTCGTATTAATGCAGTGAAGCGTCTCGAGAATATCCCCTCGGATGGCATCATGCATCATATCGGCAGTCATATGATTTTGAAGCGCCGAGACGAGGTTCTGTTTTTGAAGAATAATTTTATCAATCTGCTGGGCACTAAAATAGGCCGCAAGCCCTGTCCAGGTAACATTCAAAATCCCGACTAAGGTAACGAGATAGACTTTCTTTGATACAGACCACTTCATAGTAACTCCATTGTGAATATTGAATGTAATTTGGCTGATTTCAATGCAACTCAATGATAGTATCATATCATTATCGATAAAGAAGTAAAAAGTTCAGCAACTTAATCAAACTTCGCTAAAAAGCATCGGTGTTCCCTTGTCTTTTTCAAAGTTTTGAATAAAGAAGTGTTAATTGATTTAGGGCGTTGGTCAGAGAAGAGTTAATTTTCCAGTGGGATCTCAACCAACGGACGAGTTTGTAGCTTGTCTGGGAGAAGCGTCGTAAGAAGGAG
>CAMAQI010000078.1 GCA_945860255.1 Methylacidiphilum caldifontis | reverse complement strand
GGAGTTGGAACGAAGAAAGTCGGAAGTTGAAAAATTATGGAAATCGGAAAAAGAGAAGAAGTGGCAGATATGGGTAAGGTTTAAATACGGGAAAGAGAGCAAGGCTTCATTGGGAAGAGAATATGGGTACGCGAGTGGAAGCGGAATTACAAGAGTGATCGAGTTGGTAAAAAAAGAGATCGAAAAAAATAAAGAGAGCTTTAAAAAAGATAATAAATATGGCAATCAAATTAAAAAGTGTTAGGTGTTGGACTGACCCCAGTATACACGACTGGCTTATCCAGCACCGATCTATACAGTTACACGCTGACCGCTGGATTTAATATTTGGGAGAACATGCTGCTCCGTGCAGAGTATCGCGCCGATTTTGGGGCCGACAATCAAGGCGGCAATGTTCAAGGCGGAGTCGCAACACATGGAAATGATGCGACTGCCCATATGGCTTCGATGAACGTCGTTTATAGTTTCTAAGTGAATTAATTCGCCAGGAATTCACCCTCCCCTTCCTCTGAAAACAGGGGGAGGGTTTACTGGGGTTTAAAAAAACGGCGGGCGATAATCAAGGGTGTAATGGAGATCTCGTGGCCGCACTCCGATCGGTTTGGCAGGGTTTCCGGCGACAATGGTATACGGTTCGACATCATGAGTCACGACGGCTCCTGCACCGACGACAGCCCCCTCCCCAATTTTAATTCCAGGGAGAATTAAGGCTCGATAGCCGATCCAGGCTCGAGAGCCGATCGTGACCCTCCCCCCTTTGTCTGTAAATTGAGGAGAGCGAGGATCATGGCCCAGAGTGAGAATCGTTGCCTCAGGGCCCATGGCGACATGATCGCCGATGGATATCGGATAGCGGCGACCGTCGAGAAGGCAGCCAAAATTAATCACATTGTGATCCCCTAAAAAAACGCTTTTCCCGTGAAGAAATCGACAATTCATCTGCACCGTCGTTTTGAGTCCGAAACGACCTAAATAGAGCTTAAGATAAATTTCACGCAACGTGTGAGAGGGGAGTTGGCCAATCACTCCATGATAGAAAGAGGAGATAAAATTTCCTGCAAAGCTTCGGAATGACATAGGCAGTGATTTTCCATAAAAATAGATTCAGATAAAGAATAAACATTTTATCCGATTATCTTTGAAATTGTTTAATTTCTGATAAAACCAATGACGTGCGACGCAAGTTGATCTATTTTGCTCCAGAAACACGGGGAGGCCTCGCCGATTATGCACGGGCGCAGGCAGAGGCGATTTCAAGAGAGGGGGTGGAAGTGATTTTTTTGACCCGTCCCTCTTTCGATCGTTCGAAAGCGGTCTCTTTTCGGGTCATCGATGGATTAAAAGAGGAGCGACAAAATCTTTCCTCCTTCCGCTGGATACGACGCTATCAACAGCTCCAAACTTTATTGCAAAACTTAGCGATTTTACGCGGCCTGATCCTCTCCCTGCATGTGAAAGAGGTTCTCTGGAGTTCCTTCTTTGAGTACGGAGCCCTGTTTTGGGCCGACTATTTTCGAGGCTTTCATCGGCATGGTGTTCGCATGGGGGTGATGTTGCATGACCCCGTTCGTGATTATCAGATCGGTCCCTCTTGGTGGCATTTAAAATCGATTAAACGAGCCTCGGCACTTTTCGACTGTTTTTTTGTACACATCAATCGGTCAAAGAGCGAAACCAAGGAGATCTCCTCAAAGAAACATTCTCTGCCCGATTGCGCCCCCATGGAATTCCGATTGATCAATTTTAAAAATACCATTGAATTAAGGGCGACGAAATTTTCCTCTCCTCTTGATCTCTGCACAGCACCGCTGCTGCTCAAAAAAATAAAGCATGTTCCGCATGGACTTTATTTTTTCCCCTCTGCGAATCGCACGCGGGAGATCATCCGAGAGGAGATGAAAACGAAGCAGGAGGGGCGTGTTTGGCTACTCTTTGGACATCTTCGAGATGGTAAAAATTTGGATCGAATTCTTGAGGCGCTGAAGCGATTTCCGGAGGATACCCTTTGGGTGATCGGAAAGGAGCAATCGACGGAACAAAAATCGATTCAGATCTATCAAGAAATTGCGATCCATCATGGAGTGGCGGAGCAATGTCGTTGGATTCATACCCATCTTCCGGAATCTGAAGTGGGAAACTATTTTGAAGCCTGTGATGGAGTTCTTTTGACCTATTCTCAAAATTTTCATTCCTCGAGTGGCGTTCTTTCCCATGCCGTTCGCTATCGAAGAGCGGTCATCGCCTCAGGGGGAGAAAGCACTTTAACGTACGAGGTTCAACACTATCACCTAGGCGTGCTGATTGAGGCCGACTCAACTCCAGCGATTGAACAAGCGCTCGCCGATTGGAATCCAGAGAGGTTAAGTCCTGAATGGGAACGCTATGAGGCCGATCATTCTTGGGAAGAAAATGCGAAGATTGTTTTAGAGGGCTTGACCGAATCAAAATAGAGATTAAAAAAGAGTAATACCTCGAAGTTAAACAACCAACCTGATTAAACATTATGGCACTCAAAAAAATTGAAGCAATTATCAAACCGTTCAAACTTGAAGAAGTCAAAGAGGCATTGACAGAGCTCGGAATTCAAGGATTGACGGTGACTGAAGTAAAAGGATTTGGACGTCAAAAGGGGCATACTGAAATCTATCGCGGAAGTGAATACACCGTTGATTTTCTCCCCAAGGTAAAAGTGGAGGTTGTCGTGACGGAGGATCTTATGGAAAAAGCGATCAATGCCGTTGTCGGGGCTGCGAAAACGGGGAAAATTGGAGATGGAAAGATCTTCATTTCATCGATTGACGAAGTCGTTCGGATTCGTACCGAAGAGCGCGGCGATAATGCCGTTTAACCGTTTCTCTTGCGGAGATTGACGGAGCTAAAGAATTTCCAAAATCACCGCGGTCGTATTATCTTTTCCAGAATTTTTGAGAGCCGCTTCTACAAGACGATTTGCGGGAGCGGTTTTTTGTTGCTCCAAATCGGGCTCTCGGATTAGTTGTAGCAGGTTTTTGTCCCATAATCCGTCGGTGATTCCATCGCTACAAATCAGAAAAATATCTCCCGACTCGTAGCCGATCGCTCCGACTTGCGGGTCGACAAATTGATGCCCTGCCCCCAAAGCCTTTTGTAGCGCATTTTTTCGCGGATGATTTCTTGCCTCTCGCTCCGTGATTTTTCCGGATCGCAAAAGCCAGCCGACATGAGAGTCATCATGAGAGACTTGCTTCATCCCCCCTTTCGCTGGGAAATAATAAATTCGACTATCCCCAATGTGACCAAAATAAAGCCATTCTGGGGTAATCCAGCAGAGACTGAGGGTACATCCCATTTCAGCGCATTCCGGATAGCAGGCCCCTAAATAACAGAGGGCCTTATGGGACTCTAAAAATAACTCTTCGAAAAGATCTTGAAATCCGATCTCCATTCCTGAGGCTCGACTTCGAAGGCTTTTAGGGAGCAGTTTCATCGTTTTTTCGACGACGATCTTGCTCGCGAACTCTCCCGCTTTGGCCCCTCCCATGCCATCACTCACCGCGAAGACAAAATCATGACCGACAATTGTATTTTCCCCTGTTTTTCCAAGATAGAGCCCCTCTTTGCCATCAAAGGTAAGTCCCACAAAGCAATCTTCGTTGTTTTTTCGAAAATGGCCGAGATGAGAAAGCGCCGACCAGCGCACTTTTTGAGGGCGGATGACGATTTCACTCATGGGGTCTCTTTCTGAGGCATCATTTCAGGAGGGTGATGATTTGGATCGTTGAAGAGACTTGCGAATTCAAAATCGATCAGGAAAAAACGCCCCTCTTGGGTGGAGTAGGTCACATTACGCATTGCCTGATCGTCGTGACGAACGCCAAAGCTCTCAAGATCAGAAAAAAGAGATTTCAATCGAGTCTCACTGAGTCGCTCCAGCGGTTTGCCACAATAAGTGGTGATGAGCAGTAGTTTTGAAGGATCGGTTTCAAGAACCTTCGGGACAAAAGAGCAGCCCTGTTTTTCAAGGTGGCGCAAAACAAGGATCTCATTTTCAAATCGTTCCTTCGCCTGGTGACCACGAAAGGTTTTCAGGACACGTCCCCCATAGTCGATGCGGACTAAGGCGCGAGCAGTGTCTTTAACTCCTTCCATAAAGGAAAGATCACAGATTAATCGAATTTTTAAAGAACAAATAAAGACCGAGTGATCGGACAGCGAGGCTGTTGGGATAAATAAAACTGTATTTTTTCTTCTCTTAATTGGGTTTCAAGGGTTGGAATCTTCACGAAAAGGAATTATTGATTTAAGAATTTTTGAGGATCGAAGGTGGGGGTAATGCTTTTAAGAAAATCTTTTCCATTTCGGGTAATGATCGCTTTTGCGCCACAGAGAACCGCCGATTGATCAATGACCGCATCCTCAAAATCGGTCATGGGGGAGGAGAGGGCACGATCAATGACGGTACCATTGACCGGAGCAACTTCAAAGAGGCGTAAGAGTCGAGAGAGAGTTTGTCGCGACTCTTTGCGGGAAAGATTTCGAGTGAGTAAATAATCTAACGTCGTGATCGTTGTCGCGCAGAGAAATCCTTGATGGGCTTCTTCTTCGATTAACGTAAATATTCGTTCAACGGCAGAGAGATGGGGTTCTCGCTCCAAGAGAAGATCGAGCACGACATTCGTATCGAGCAAAATTTTCATCGATGTTTTTTCTCAAGATGAGCCTGATAATCAGATATCGATACTTTTTTACCGCGTAAAACCCCTTTGAGAGATCGGGTCAGGGTGGGGAGGGGTTGTTTGCTTGATTTTGAGGTCAGAGATTGGAAGTAGTCAGCGACCATCTGGGAGACTGATTTACCACGGATTTCAGCGACCTGCTTTGCTTGAAAGATTAATTGATCGTCAAGGCGAAGAGTGAGTTTCGTCTGCATGACGTACAATATAGGATATCTTGACGTACAAGTCAAGTCAGCGGGGTCGACGCAGCGAAAGAAAGGCTAATCGGCTGATGGACTGTGGGGCTGATGGGGGAGATATCCTTGGTTTCGGTCTTTGACCGATTTATGCGAGCGATGAGATATCTCTGGATTTTTGGCATCAATCGTGCTTACTTTTTAGCCGTAACAAGAAGAGGGGATAATGGTCATTATCTCCCTTTTTGAAGCCGTCTCGTCGTGAAAACAGCGAGACGATGATCGATCAACTTTAACCCAGAGAAAAATCCGATTATGGCTAAATACAAGCTCGAATACGTCTGGCTGGATGGTTATACCCCAGTCCCTAACCTCCGTAGCAAAACTCAACTTAAAGAATATAGCAGCTTTCCTAAGCTCGAAGAACTCCCTCTTTGGGGTTTCGACGGAAGTTCCACCCGACAAGCGGAAGGACGCAGCTCTGATTGCGTTTTGAAACCTGTCGCCGTTTATCCTGACTCCACTCGTATTAATGGCGTTCTTGTCATGTGCGAAGTCATGATGCCCGATGGAAAAACTCCTCATGCAAGCAATGGACGTGCAACGATTTTAGATGATCCCGATGCATGGTTTGGCTTTGAACAAGAGTATTTCCTTTACCAAGATGGTCGTCCCCTTGGATTTCCTGAATCTGGCTTCCCTTATCCCCAAGGCGAATATTATACCGGCGTTGGATATAAGAACGTCGGCAGTATCGCGCGACAAATTGTCGAAGAGCATTTGGACCTCTGTCTCGATTGCGGAGTGAACCATGAAGGGATCAATGCAGAAGTGGCTAAAGGCCAATGGGAATTCCAAATCTTCGGAAAAGGATCCCGTAAAGCTGCGGATGACGTCTGGATTGCTCGTTACCTGCTCCTTCGTCTTTGTGAAAAATATGAAGTTGATGTGAACTTCCATTGCAAACCGCTCGGCAAAGATGTCGATTGGAACGGCTCGGGAATGCATGCAAACTTTTCGACAAAGATCCTCCGTGAATCCGGTGGAAAAGAATACTTTGAAAAACTCATGGCTCAATTCGCTAAGAATATCGATGAACATATTGCGGTTTACGGACCGGATAATCATCTCCGCTTAACAGGACTCCATGAAACTCAATCGATTGATAAGTTTTCCTATGGAATCGCTGATCGTGGCGCCTCGATCCGTGTCCCTCATAGCTTTGTGAACAACGGCTATAAAGGATATTTAGAAGATCGTCGTCCGAACTCCCAAGGAGATCCGTATCAAATTGCGAGCCGCATTTTGAAGACGATCTCAGAAGTTCCTGTCAAATAAGATTTGACTCCAAGCTTCTTTTAGAAAAGGCGTCTCTGTGGAAGCAGAGACGCCTTTTTGCTTTAACTTAAATTTTGTAAAAAATAATTTAAAAAATTTTCACGCAAAGTTGTCCAAGGCTTCGCCCGAAAAGGCAAATGATTTTGTTTTTTGATCCCAGATTCGGCAGTTGAAGCCTCTTTTCCCTCTCCATTCGCCCTCACTCAAAGGGTGAACAACATTTTGTGGGAAAGCAAAATAGGTCATAAAACCTGGAGGGGCACAGGCTCTGTGCCTCGGGGGATGGGGATGGCAGTGGGCCACTGCCCCTCTCACTTTTGATGAAAGGATGGGATTATAGGGTCGATTTCTGAATCGCCTCGAGCTCATGCCAGCGGGTATAGCTCTTGTCGGTTTCGCTCTCAATTTCTGCTAACCGTTTTTTTAACGCAACAATGGTTTCGGGCTCTTTTTGATGGAGCTCCGGGTCCCAGATTTTTTCGGAAAGAGTTTTGTGTTCCGTTTCCAGTTTTTCGATGATTAACGGAAGTACCTCCAGCTCCTTCTTTTCGCGATTCAACATCTTCTTCGGCTTCTCCCCTTTTACAGCGGCAGGGACTGTGGCAGGAGCCTCGATCACTTCGACCGATGGAGTTACTTTCTCTAAAGCGAGCTTGGCCATTTTGGTTTTGTAGGTCATCCAATCTTCGTAGCCGCCGTTAAATTCAGTGACTTTTCCCTCGCCTTCAAAAATCAAGGTGCCGGTCACCACGTGATCCAAAAAGGCTCGATCGTGGGAAACAAGCAGAAGAGTTCCGGAGTAGTCCAAGAGCAACTCTTCGAGAAGTTCTAAGGTTTCTGCATCGAGATCATTGGTTGGTTCATCGAGAACAAGGAGATTGGCCGGTTGCAAGAAAAGACGAGCCAGGAGGAGACGATTACGCTCTCCACCGGAAAGTCTTTTGGCGGGCATCCGTACTTGATCGGAGCGGAACAAGAAATCTTGGAGATAACTATGGATATGGCGCGCACGGCCTTGAAAATTGACGCTCTCCGCACTGCCTGCAACATTTTCAGCCAAGGTTTTATTGTCATCGATCTGTCCACGGAGTTGATCGAGGTAAACGACTTGAAGATTGGTTCCGAGTTTAACGGTTCCAGTCGTCGGTTCCATTTGGCCGAGCAACAATTTAAGGAGAGTCGTTTTTCCCCCTCCGTTCGGCCCAATGATCCCGATTTTATCCCCACGCCAAATTGTGGTCGAAAGATTCTGAATGATCGGTTTATCGTCGTAGGAGAAACTAATCGCTTTCGTATCGATCACCTGATGACCGGAGCTGGTTCCCGTTTGGATATCGAGCTTAACCACCCCTTGACGGTTGCGGCGTTCCCCGCGTTCGATGCGGAGCTTCTCCAGCTCACGGACACGCCCTTCATTGCGGGTTCGACGGGCCTTGACTCCTTGACGAAGCCAAGCCTCCTCTTGGGCCAATTTTTTATCGAGAGCGGCCCACTGTTTACTTTCAGCATTGAGATCCGCGGCGCGACGTTCGAGGAATTCGTCATAGGTGCAGGCCCAGCTTTTGAGCTTTCCGCGATCGATTTCCACAATGCGGGTCGCCAATTTACGTAAAAAGGCACGATCATGGGTGACGAAGAAAAGAGTGACCGGATGGACGAGGAGAAAGTTTTCCAGCCAGAGGATCGATTCAAGATCGAGATGATTGGTCGGCTCATCCAGGAGAATCAGATCCGGCTTTCCCGCAAGAGCGCGGGCGAGAAGGACGCGTCTTTTGAGTCCTCCTGAGAGTGAGGAAAACTCCTCGTCATGAGGGAGTTTCATCTCTTCGATCATTTCATCGATCATCACATCAATTTCCCAATCCTCCATATGATGATTTGGGCGAACCCCCGTTCTGATCACCTCATGCACCGCACCGAAAAGATTCTCTGGGACCTCCTGATCGAGTCGGGTAATATGCGTTCCTGGAGGGCGAATCACCTCACCCGCATTGGGAACCTCATCCCCCATAATGAGACGCATCAGACTTGATTTTCCGGCACCATTTCGGCCGACGAGACAGACCCTTTCGCCAGGCTCGACTTGAAAATCGGCTTTATCGAGCAACGGTGCGACTCCGTAACGGAGAGTGACTTCTGAAAGTTGAATAAGGGGCATGAGATCCTCTCGTCTAAAGACCAATCGTGAAAGGGCAAGAATTCTCTTAGGAATTCCGGCTCTGCGGCGTAAAATAATGAATCTTCACAAATTTAGGAAGAGCCGAATCAAAGGCCCGTCCCTCTTTTTCTCTGACAAAATAGACATCAATCACGACGGCCTCTTTTTCCTTGGCCGTTCGTGCCGTTTTTTTGACGGCGACTCGTTGTGAGACATGACTTCCACAATCGGCGGCGATAAAGGCTCCGGGAACTCCCTCGATAATCACCATACTTCCATAAGGAATAATCGTCGGATCGACCGCCACAATCCCTTGCCTCAAACTTACCCCGGTGCTGGATTGCCCGCGTCGAGTCCAGTGATCGGTATTGCTGCCAATTTTCCAATAACTGGTAATGGCAGCAAGTCGACTGACCCCCGATGTCGAGGGCTTAAACTCGCGTGATTGTGAAAAGAGATTTAAGATCTCCTGAATCTCCCCAGCCTTCAATCCACGCCCTCCCGCCTCCCCTCGAGAGACCGATACCCACTCCCCATTCCCCTGCCAATCGGGGATAAAGACCTCCTCTTCCCCCGCATTTCGATAAAAGCGACGGAGTGCCTCTTGAGATTCCCTTTGTACTTTTTCCATCTCGATCCGCTTAAGCTCCTCTGCCTTCATTTTTTTTGAAGACTTTGTTTCAGAGGCTTTTATAGAAGCGGGAGGCTCTTGAAGAACTTTGGGCTGATTTCGAGAGGAATAAGAGGCGGAGAGAAGGGGGGCCATTAAAGCTCCATTCAAAATTAAAAATAAGAGTTTCCACCTCTGCGTCATCACCCCAATAAAGCATTTTTAATACCACCATTGTCCCAAAGGCCATTTCGCCTAAAATCGGCAATCCATTTAACCACGGAGAACAAGCAAAACACAATTTTTACCACAGAGTAACCCCGAAATAGGTTCGCATAGGCGTCAACTTAAGAGTCTTTATCATGGGGCTAACTTTCAAAAAAAATTGTCTCACACGAAGGCGCAACGACACGAAGTTAAATGCCCACCTCCCCCTCGTTCTGACCACGGCTCTGTCGTGCCTCTTCCCTATTTTTAAAAAGCTCTCGAAAACGAGCTTTCGATCTCTTTTTAAAAACAGGGATCGATCGCTTACGCTCTTGGGGTCAGAACTCCTCCCCCTTTTTATGAATTAGAAATGAGACTCCGAGGTTGATTCCGGGAGAGGCGAAGCCGAACCCCCTGAGGAGAAGGTCGATCGTTTTTTGAAAATCCTT
>CAMAQI010000077.1 GCA_945860255.1 Methylacidiphilum caldifontis | reverse complement strand
CGTCAACTGGGCGACTGGAATTGATGCTCCCGATTCGATTATGGAGGAGACGATCACTCTTGAGAAAGATGTCGCCAAAATTCATTTCAAGTTCACATATACTGGAGAAACAACTCATAAAGCCCGTCATCAGGAGTTGCCTGCGGTATTTATGGATTACGACTTGATCGAAATGGTTTTTTACGGCGGAACCGCCCCGTGGACGAGTCAACCGATCACCCGTAAAAGCCCTGGGCCCAAGAATGAAAGGGCAGTTGCGACCGAAAATTGGGCGGCTTATGTCGATGCCAACGATTGGGGGATGGGTGTTTTCTTTCCCGGAAGTAAAGAGCTCACTTGCTACCGGGTGCCCGCAAATAACACGACTGGACCAAAGGGCGCCGCCTGCTCTTACTTTTCTCCGGTCCAGACCTTTTCAATTTCAAAAGGGCTGGTCTATGAATATGATATTTATCTGAAGATCGGAAAAACGGCGGAAATCCGCGAGGCATTCTCTAAAATCCAAAAAACACTTCCTCCCGTTCTGGCTCCTGTGCCTGCTCCAAAAACCGAGCCCAAATAAATCGTTTCCTATCGGAAAGGGATGGTACGGCATTCTGACATTAAGTCTAAAAAAAACCATTGGAACCACAGAACACACAGAAAACACGGAATTTTAAGGATTTATAAAAATCAAGGCATTCACTCACAGGGTGAATAGGAAAACGGAACCATATTTACACAACCTCTTCCTTCTTTTTCCTCCATCATTTAAACCAAGAGTTCTTTCCACCCTCATCCCTCGATCTTCAAGTGAAATCCATTCAACGAAGGCTGCTTGATTGGTCGTTTTTTGTTCATCAAATCACTTAAACCAAGATTCTTCATGAGAGATCGGTTTCTAATGTAAAGCATTTGAAACGAGTTTTATAACCCTTTGGTGATAAGCTGCTTCCTTGCTAACAAAACCATGAATATTTTTGTTTGGCAGGGAGTTGAAGGATTTAAAAATTGGCGAATTTTGAATTTAACTTGGCGGTGAAAAAACTGTCTTTATTTTCTTCGGGCGACTTCTTTAGCGAAATAGGTGAGGATCATATCGGCTCCTGCACGTTTGATTGCGAGGAGCGATTCATCGCGGGTCTTTTCGAGGTCGAGCCAGCCATTTTGGGCGGCCGCATGGATTTGGGCATATTCTCCAGAGACCTGATAGGCAGCAATCGGAAGCAAGGTTTGATTGCGAAGTTCCCGAATGATATCGAGATAGGGGCCGGCCGGTTTAACCATTAAAATATCAGCCCCCTCTTTTTCATCGAGTTGGCATTCGAGAAGGGCCTCGCGACGATTGGCGGGATTGAGTTGGTAGCTTCGTTTATCGAGATATCCGGTTCCGGCTTTCGTACTGCTGCCGACCGCTTCACGGAATGGTCCGTAGTAGGCAGAGGCGAATTTTGCCGAGTAGGCAAGAATGGAGGTCTCGGTGAGATTTGCATCGTCGAGAGCTTTGCGTATCGCTTCGACGCGTCCATCCATCATATCGGAGGGAGCGACCCAATCGGCCCCCGCTTGAGCTTCGATCGTTGCCAGGCGTTGAAGGAGGGAGACCGTGGCATCGTTATCAACCTCTCCTTTAGCATTGAGGACTCCGTCATGTCCGTGGTTGGTATAGGGATCGAGAGCGACATCCGCGATCAGGAGAAGATGAGGGAGCTCCTTTTTTATTTTTTTGAGAGCTTGATAGAGGATTTGATCGGGATTGAGGGCGTATTCCGCTTCAGGAGTTTTGTGAATCGGGTCGATGACCGGAAAAAGGGCGATCGCCGGAATTCCAAGGGCTGCGACCTCGCTACATTCTTGAAGCAGAGAATCGAGGGAGTGGCGAAAGATTCCCGGCATCGATTCGATGGGCTCTGGTTTTGAAATTCCGGCTTTGATAAAGATCGGATAAATGAGATCACTTGGAGAAAGAGTGGTTTCTTGAAGGAGATTTCGGACTTGGATGGAAGAGCGGTTGCGGCGTGGTCTGCGGAGCCATTCGAAATTCATGAGAGGATTATGGAAAAAAGAGGGGCTTAAGGGAATCTAAAAAAGAAGATCCTCTCCATTTTGTTATCCCGAACCGCTGCGGTAAAGGAAAATTAACCTGAAAAAAGCAGGGGAACTGTCGTTTTTTAGATTAAGCGGTGAAGGAGAAGCGTTATCCGGTCGGCTCCTCCTCTTTTTCGATCTCCCCACGATGATAGTAAGCGTTTGGAACCGCAGTAGGATTCACGGCGCGTGCGCTCTCTGGCTTTGAGGTGGGGGTGGTATTTAAGAGGGCACTGATTTGAGAGGCCTGACGAGTAAAATTTTCATTAACCGTTCGTGCTGTGTCATTTGCGACTACGGATTGAATTACTGAGACGGTGGAAAGGGAGCTGGTCACAACCTCAATATAATCGGTCTGGATTATTTCGCAAGGGGAAAGGGAGAGAGCAAAACAGAAAGTAAGATTCAATCTAAAAAAGTGATTTGAAACCACAATACAATTTAAAACATTTTTACGCAAAGCCGCAAAGTTGCCCAAGGTTCTCCCCGCAGGAAAATAGGAAAAAGACCTCCGAATTTTTGGTTTTAAATTCCTTTTTTCCTGCTTTCCCTATTCGACTGTTTTTAAGTTCGCTTCATTCACGCGTCATTCCCCATTCCATGGGGACAGTTGCTTTGTGTGAGAAATTGTCTTCGAATATTTATTAAGTTGATCGCTTTGCAAGTGCTTATCTGAAGAAAATCTCTTTTTTGTGGATGATTTGAGAATCGGTGCTTATTTGAAAATCATGAATGAATGGCAGAAACTTCGGGGGCTTTGTTTGTATGCACGGATTTGTGTAGGAAGCGTGATTTTTTTAATTGTTCTTGGGGCGATTGTCACCAGTAAGGGGGCGGGGTTGACCGTTCCCGATTGGCCGCAGAGTTACGGTTATAATATGTTTTTGTTTCCTTATGAGCGTTGGGTGGGGGGTATCTTTTGGGAGCATTCTCATCGGTTGGTGGCGAGTGGGATTGGATTGATGACCGTGATTTTAGCGATTTGGATTTGGCGTGTTGATTCGCGAAGGTGGATGAAAGGACTTGGGGTTTTTGCGGTATTACTGGTGATCTTCCAAGGAATCTTGGGGGGAGTTCGGGTGGTGTGGCTTAAAGATGAATTAGGACTTGTCCATGGGTGCACAGCACAACTCTTTTTGGCAGTGATTGGCGCGATCGCTCTTTTTACCTCGAAAATTTGGATCGAACGCCCCGCTTCTTCCTCGATCTCTAAAGGGTCGGTTCGTTTTGTTGTCCTGATTGTGGGATTGGTTTTTCTTCAACTGACCGTAGGGGCGACGATGCGACATGCTCATCAGGGGCTTTCGATCCGTGACTTTCCAAAGGCTTACGGTCAATGGTGGCCGAAAATATCGCCAGAGCAATTGGTGGGGATCAATCAGGAACGTTTAGCGACAGGACATCCTGAAACGACCATGGGGTTGATTTATCTTCAGATGGTTCATCGTTTGATGGCCTATTTATTAACCATCTTGATTTGTGGTGTGGTCTTGAAATGGGGAAGAGATCCGAGAGTTCCCCAGCATTTGAGAACAGCCTTTTGGCTCTGGGGCGGAGGGCTTTTGGTTCAGGTGATTTTAGGGATTTTAACGATTTTGACCGATCGGGGGTTGGAGGTCACCTCAGCCCATGTCGCCATGGGGGCCTGGACTTTGTTGTTGGGTGTTTTGATCGTGATTTATTCTGGGGCGATTGCGGGGATGTGGGGCAGAAGGAGATGAAAAGGAAGGCTCTTAATATGAGGGATGGAGATCTTATCCTACTGGTGTCGTCCGACTTGCTGACTTGCTGATTATAACGTCAACAAACAGTCTCCTCTATAGGGGGGGGCAGTTCTCGCAGTCTTATGGGTCTTGGTCGAACCTCTTTTGGTGGACTGAAGTCCGTATTAAAAAATAAAATAAGTAAAGTATTTACAACAAATACTTGAATTATCGATTATTTGTATTATATACTTAACAGATGACTATACTTGAATTGGCGGAAGAATTTAGAAATTTAAGAAAAGAAAAGGGAATTTCCCAGACAAAGCTCGCAGCTGGCACGGGTATTTCACGCACAACCCTCAATCAGTTTGAAAACGGTAAGCTAGCTGAATTCGGGGTGAGAAAGTTAATAGAACTTTTGGATGCTCAAGGATTGGAGCTGCAAATTCGACCGTCCGGGTCATCTGGAGATTTAGATGACTTGAAGCGTAATCAACAGAGAGAATCATGAACGAAGTTTCTGTTCACGTTGGAGGGAGAAATGTGGGAACCCTCTCGAAAGAAGGTTCAAAATTCGTTTTTACATATCAGACAGGAACGAAGGTGGAAGATTTTGTGTCGCTGACGATGCCGGTTCGGTCGGAATCCTGGGTGTGGGAGGGATCCCCTCACCCTTTTTTCCAGATGAATATCCCGGAGGGGTATTCGCGCCAATTGCTTGAAAGAAAACTTTCTACGTGGATTACATCTGATCCAATCGCGCTCCTCGGTGTCATTGGTCAAAACATGATTGGTCGTGTGACGTTTTATCCTACTCAAAAAACAGGCTCCACAGGGCTGATTAATCCACTTAACAGCTCATTTAATATTCAAGATTTGATCGAGAACAGAAATGCAGAGGCAGCCTTCCAACGGCTACTGGAAGGAGTACAAAATAGTGGGGTATCTGGTGTAGTAGTCAAAGCGCTGATGGAAGAAAAAATTCCAAAGGCGACACTGATCAACAATAATTGTATCATCAAAGGAACCCCAAGTGAAATGCCCTTCGCAGCAATCAACGAGCATTTATGTCTCAAAGCTGTCAGACGAGCTATGCCAGCGGCAAAAACGCAGATCACCATGGACGGGAAGTGCTTGGTCATTGAAAGATTTGATCGTTCATCAACAAGCGTCCCGATGGGGATGGAAGACTTTTGCTCTCTCATGGGAAATATCCCAGGGCAAAAATACGATACCACCTGGGAAAAAATCATAAAATCAGCGAAATACTATATTCCCACGGAGAAACGACATGAATTTTTCAAGAAACTCCTCAAGCTCTTCTTTTTTTCCTACGCTCTTCGGAATGGAGACTGTCACTCTAAGAATATCGCTCTGCTCTACTCGAGTAAGCAGGATGTTGACCTGTCCCCAGTGTACGATATGCTCACAACGCAAGTTTTCCCTAACGCTGAAGATAATCCTCCTGGGTTGACGATCGGGGGCAAAAAAACGTGGTCCCCAGGAAAGTCAATCATCAAGACCTTTGTTCAGCTCTTGAATATCCATTCGCACGAACAAAATGAAATTTTGGGGGAAGTCATCCAAGCAACGGCCGACACTATTCCTGACGTAAAACAAAAAATGGAGGAATTCCCTGAGTTTAAAGAAATGGGACAAAAGATCCTCCACACATGGAATGATGGAGTGAACGGTCTGATCGATAAAAAAACCTACAGTTTAGGTCGATGGATCGCAACACCGGAAATTGAAGAGATCGATGACAGCCGGGAAAAATCGAAAATGAAAGTCATTGGGGTTTCAGAGGGACTTGGAGTGCGTGGGAAAAGAATGAGGAACCGAATTTCCTAAGCACCCAGAGGTTATCTACCCTCAATTGAAGGATGCAGGGGCTCTTTTTCACTTACTAACCCAGGCCTCTTAAATCCAATGCCGCATATCCCTTCCCTTTGTCCGGTGCCTGCTCCGCTTCCAGACGGTTTTAATTAAGAGTAAATCGAAGTGATTTGTCCGGAGAATTCTTAGCGTGTGTCATGATAGTGTCGATCGTCGACATCCAGTTTAAGTTTTTTTCGATATCTAATGTTCCCTCATGCTGGCGAAATTCAATCGTCTGCTTGTTTGAAAATAAGGGGGAAAAGTTCGTTTTGCAAATTCGAAAGATGTCTGAGGAGTTTACCAATCAAATGCAAAGCAATACGGCGCGAATCTCACAGAACATGAAGAGGGTCAAGCGGGTTCAGAAGTTAATCACCTATTATAATCAACAAATCACGGTTCTTTCTGGTCTTGCAAAGAAGGCGGAGGGAATCAAAAAAACCGCTGCATCCGATTATAATAAAGCAATTCCTGAGATTACGCAGCTCCTTAGTTCTCTCCAAGATCAGATTGCTCACCGGCAGACCTTTATTTTTGAGTCTGAGCGAGAACTTGAAGCCCTTGCACAGACTCGTTACGGATTGCTCAAGGAGAGAGAAGATACTCGAAAATCAGGGGTAGCGAAGGTAGCGTCAGATGCGCCAACGAAAATGGCTTTAGCTGTTAAAAGAGCTCAACAGTTTCAAACTCAACAAATATCAAGCCCTGGAGGAATCCCCTCCAAGGCTCAAATTATGGTAAAGAATTGAACTCGTTATTCTTCAGGATAAGATTCAACCTGATGATAGATCAGATTGTTCTGAAACGCTTGGAGAGTATTTTCATCAATAATTGTAAACATTGGGTTTCCCTCTGGGTTTTCGGTAAAGAAAATACGATTTCCATCTCGAAAACATCGATCGGTTCCTTTGTCTTCCCGAGGATAGGTTTTGCTCGGGAATTTTGCTATCCTCGAAAAATGACAAACATCTCCCTTGAATTCTACAAACCAAATATTATAAGCGTCTCCTTTATAAGACTCCAATCCCTTGAAGTTTTTTTCCGACATGAAAATCCCTTGAGGTGGATTATTTCTTTCCTTTGTGCAATTACAAAGGGTGAATGTGATCACACTCAAGATCAATACTGCTACTGCTTTCTGAATACATTTAAACATAAGGTCTCCAATGGTTGATTTTACTACACCTGTCAATAATCTCACACAAAATATTCACCAAAGCCCGAAATCCAATAAAAAATCAAAACTGTATTTTTAAAATTCATAAATCGGAATTCAATGCGATTGGTCTCGGGCAGAGACTATTTTTATTGAGGAGATATCTTCGGTTTCTGTCTTTGACCGATTTATGATTGATCGATGGGATTGACGAGTTTTTTGAAACCATAAGCAACGAAGTCTTGCTTGTTTCGGGTGTAGAATGTCTCCACGCCATGCTGGAGGAGAGTCACCGCTAATACTCGATCGAAGATGTGTGCCGATTTTCGCTCTGAGTCGATGAAATCATGAGTGAGCTGTTTCCAAAAATTCGTTTCGTAGGCGCAGTGGAGTACGCCAGAGTCCTCTCGTAAAAATTTCTTTTTCCTGCTTTCCCTATTTTAAATTTATTTTAAGGTACTCCTCACAAAAGAAAGAGATTTGACAGGATTATCATGGCGATTTTAGCAATAGAGACCTCGAGTGGGATCGGAAGTGTTGCCTTGAGAGAGGAGGATGGATCGATCACGAGTCGCTCGTTTGAAGGGGGACAACGCCATTCGACGATGTTGTTTCCAGAGCTTGAGGCGCTGGGAATTCAGCAGGCGAGGATTGATCGGATTATCATTGGGATCGGCCCCGGTTCTTTTTCTGGAATTCGTGTCGCGATCGCTGCCGCGCAAGGGATTGCCTTGGCGAAATCGGCCTCCGTCGTTGGGATTTGTAGTGCTTGGTCGGTGGCGATGCAGAAACCGCAGGTGACACGACTCGGAGTTTTTGCCGATGCACGACGGGGTGAGAGATATCTGACGATCTTTGCTCAGGGTAAAATGGAGCGAGAGACTTTTTTAGTTCCGAATGATTCGGTGGAGGAGATGTTAAGTAAATTTACCGAGGTGGTTTGCGCTGATCCGCTTCCGTTCATCCCTGCGATTTGTTTCCCGCGTGCGGCTGACTATCTCCTTTTAAAAGAGGATTTTTCCGACTGGGTGACGAGTGATCCGTTGGAGCCGATTTATCTTCGTGATCCGGTGGTGGGCTCATGAAGCCGAAACCGATTTTGAGATGTTGGGCGGAGATTGATCATCGTGCCTTGCGAGATAATTTGAGTTTCATTCGCAAACAGATCCCCCCAACAACCGAGGTGATGGGAATGGTCAAGGCGAATGCCTATGGTCATTGTTCCGTGGCGGTAGCGAAGACCCTTCGGAAAGAGGGGGTGCGATGGTTTGGAGTTGCCTCTCTGGCGGAGGCGTTATCGTTAAAAGAGCACGGAGTTCAAGGGAAGATTTTGATCTTGGGAGCCGCACTGATCGAGGAATATCCCCAGATTATTCGTCATCAGTTGATTGCGACAATCTCCAATTTTCAAGAAGGGAAACGATTGAATGAAATCGCAAAACGGCAGCGATTAAAAGGGATCGTTCATTTTAAAATCGATACCGGGATGGGACGATTAGGGGGCTGGTGGGAGGTGGCGGAGCAGGAACTATTACAATTGTCAAAATTATCCCATCTTGAAATTGGAGGGATCTATACTCATTTCGCCTCCGCCGATTCCGATGATGCGATGACGCGAGAGCAGATCAAACGGTTTTTGAACTATCGCTCTTGGTTTGAAAAAAGAATGGTTCATGCTTCCAATTCTGCTGGTCTGTTGGGGAAACAATCGCTCTCTTTCGATTGTATTCGTCCGGGGATTTCGCTCTACGGCTATGCCCCTCTTCAAAAGGAGCAGAAACATTTAAAACCGGTCTTGAGCTGGAAAACGAGAGTCACGGCGATTCATCGGGTAAAAAAAGGCCGAACCTTGAGCTATGGGGGGACCTATCGAGTCACAAAAGATTCGATGATCGCTGTTTTGGCGGTCGGTTATGCGGATGGGTATCCACGACTTCTTTCGAATCAGGGATCGGTTTTAATTCAGGGAAAAAGAGTGCCGATTCGTGGTCGCGTGACGATGGATCAGATTTTAGTCGATGTGACATCAATCGGGAAAGTCAGCCTCGGAGAAGAGGTGATCTTAATCGGGGGAAGTGGAAAGAATCAATTGTTAGCCAGTGAACTTGCGGAGAAAACAGGAACGATCTCCTATGAAATTCTTTGTGGAATTAGCGATCGTGTGCTACGGATTCATCGCCATGCGTAAACGATTCTTATTTCCATTTGGAGCGATCTTCTTATTCCTTCTCTTTACTTTTTTAAAGGGGCAAGAGGACACTGAGGCCACCTATCAAACGTTGAATCAAGCGTTAGAGATCCCTCTTTTTCAGGATGACAATTTATGGGATGACGATGAAAAAGAGGTCGCCAAGCGAATCGGTTGGCCGGAGGAATCGAGAACCGAGACGATTGCGAGTTATCGATTGTATGCGAAGTCGACGATTTCCGTATTAGGAACCCGCCCTTATTCGTTAGCCCTGTATTCCGAGCGCGGTTTGGTGCAGCAGCTCTCCTTTATGTTTTCGAATAAAGGGGATCTTGAGGAGGCAAAGCCGGAGGATGGGGCGAGAACGGGAGAAAAAAAGAAAGAGATCGATCCGAAAGTGGTAAGGATTTTAGATGCGGCGATTAAGAAAGATGCGGAAACAATTTTAACACGATTAAATCCTTTACTTGGCGAACCTCGGAATGATTCCTTTGGGGTCGGCTCTCAGATGGAGCAGACCTCTCGATGGAATTGGAAGGGACATACGATTCTTTTAGCGGCACCGATTAAAGAGTACGCCTCAATTCGAATTTTACCGTCTGAGGTCGCTGAGAATAATGGGATCGTCTCAAAAATTCCGACGGATGAGTTGAAAACGATTCTCATTTCACGAGTGGAAAAGCGAGAGAACGGGGATCGAGTCGTTCAACAGATCCCGATGGTCGATCAAGGCCCAAAAGGCTATTGCGTTCCGGCAACCGTAGAGCGGCAGCTCCGTTATTTAGGGATTCCGTGTG
>CAMAQI010000076.1 GCA_945860255.1 Methylacidiphilum caldifontis | reverse complement strand
GCTTAACCCCCAGCTCTCCCGACTTTGCTACGATCTCCGTCTTTAATTGCGAAACCGCATCGTCAAACGGCAACTCCAAAGCTTTCACTTCTGAACCATTGATTGCTAAATAAATCATCAGAAATATAATTCGACAATTTCTGAAATTCAAAAAAGCCCTTAAATAATTTATGATCAACATATATTTGTACTTCATCTTTTAGCCAGACCTGATGTCTAAAGAGTAGACTTATTTTCTATCTAGAAATGATTTTGACTAATTAATCTCGCTCTACACAGAGGTAAGTAAATGGTAATATTTTACGATTATGGTCCTTGGGCTAGCTGGGATTCAACCAAAACAAGGTTTTGTACCGGGTACAACTACAGTGAGCCACTGCCCCTCCATTTCAGCTGCCGAATCTGGCTTAAATCTTCTGAAATATTTAGGATTCGCTCTCGACAAGAACCCCTTGGCAGGAGGAGCCGCACCCGGCGGTACAGCCGAAGCAGTGTTCTCCAAATGCTATGGGGTGTTGTTCGATTTCTTGAGGATCAATCTCCCACAGAAATCGTGGTTTTTCTGCTCTCCATTGCATGCCTAATTGCTGATTGAAATCACAGTCGTAAACCTCCCCTCGCCAGCCAATGTTGATGGTATTGCGGCACATCAGGCCTGAAATCGAGGCGGGATTAAAAGAGTCTCGGAGCAGGGTCATATAGATTTCGAAATGACCGTTATTCTTAAGCCACGATTTGTAACGTGAAATCGGCATGTTCGTGATCGCAAAGAGTTGATTAAAAACAATATCGAAATGAGTTCGTAGTTCCCGTTTATAGTCCGCTTCTAATTCCTTTTGATCCGGAGGAAGAAAGGGGCCGCCGGGATTATAAACGAGGTGAAGCGGCAGGGATTCCTCTTTACCGTAGCCGAGTCGATTTAAAGTTTGAAGTCCAAGAATACTGGAATCAAAAACTCCCTCTCCGCGCTGAGCATTCACATTGGCGGCAGAGTAACAGGGCATGGAGGCAACGATTTCGAGACGATGTTCTAAAAGAAAGGGAGCAAGCCACTCATATCCCGGCTCGTTTAAAATAGTGAGATTACAGCGGTCGATGATTGTTTTAACTTTGGGAAGGGATCGAAGTTGTTGAATCAAATATTGAAAGTCAGGGATCATTTCTGGCGCACCGCCGGTAAGATCGACGGTTGCGATCTCCGTTTTGCGAAGCCAGTCGAGAATCCGATCGATCGTCTCTCGCTGAATGATCTCTTTACGTTTGGGGCCTGCGTTCACATGACAGTGTGAGCAGGTAAGATTACAAAGCTTTCCCACGTTAATTTGAAGGATTTCCGTTTTTGTGCGTGATATTGAAATCGATTTTTCTTCGAGTAACGCTTCAAAGTTTGAAAGCAAAGGAGCGGTTTTTATCATAACGTTTTATTTTGGTAGGGGGAGCACTCCCCTGTTTTTATGCCCATGAGAAGTCGAGCGATGGTACTTAAAATAATCACGCCGGCTTGGAGGCTTCCTTTGAGATTTCCAGAGATTTTTGAGACCCCTGCTGGACGAGGAAAGGTATGAACGGGGATTTCAATGATCCGCAGTTTTTCTTGGACGGCCCGGACTTGCATCTCGACGGTCCATCCAAAACCGCGATCTTGCATAGCGATTTTTTGATAAGCCGAGACTCGGATCGCCCGTTGAGGCCCCAAATCAGAAAAGGACTCTCCCCAAAAAAGAGAAATTAAAAAAGGGGCAAGCCAATTGCCAAATCGTTGTGGAAGTGTCATCTGCCGTCGATCCTCGGGGTAGGTGCGAGCTCCCAGAATCAGGTCGTGATCGTCGGCGAGTTGAGCAAACGAGTCGTAAGCTTCAAAATCATCGCTCGCATCAGCGTTGCAATAGAGGAGCCATTCAATTCCTTGAGGAAGGTTCACTCCGCCTAGCCAGCAGGCGAGTCCGTAGCCTCTTTGTGGATCCGAAATGACCTCTGCTCCCGCTTCACGGGCAAGACGAGCGGTGGCATCGGTACTCCCATTTTCAACGACTCGAAGATGAGTGAATCCCCGATCATAAAGCCGTTTCACAATTGAACTGATACAGGCCTCCTCGTTATAAGCCGGAATGATCACCATCGTACGATCCGAGAAGGCGGCAAAACTCGAGGGATCGAGTTCTTTTTTGTGATCAGGGGGAGGAGTCATTACTTCTAACAACAGCTCGTTGTGCCGCAGCACTCCGAAGGTGCGGTGGTCACTTGATAATTCATTCCTTTTGTTTCCCGAGGATGACGGTGACCGGTCCTGCGGCAGTCAAACGGTTGGGCTTGATCAAGGGGAATCGGCTCCATCGGTTCGATGAATTCAAAATAGGAGGCATAGGGCGATTTACGATAGAGCTGAAAGGTTTTATCGCAGACGGCATAGCGAACGCCGCGCTCCATGCGATGTCCATCATCATCTAAAACCTCTTTAAAGGGGCCGCGATAGATTACGGCTTGATTCCGTTCAAAACAGGGGCCGATTTTTCCTTTAAAGGCTTGAATGGTCATCGATCGAAACTCGATTCCAGCGACAGTTTGCCACGGTTTTTGATCCAGTTTGAGGATTTCGATCCCATGAAATCCGGCATCGGCAAAGGCTTTGAGGAATCCCTCTTCGGTGAGTGCTCCCGAAATGCACCCGCTCCACAGTTCAGCATCATTTTGGAGTGATTCAGGAACCTGCTCATCGGCGACGATATCCGAGATCACGGCACGACCGCCAATTTTAAGAGTTCTAAAAATCTCTTGAAATAATTGTGGTTTCGCATGGGAATCGACAAGATTCAGAACGCAGTTGGAGACGACGACATCGATGGAATTCGAAGCCACAAGTGGGGATTTGACTCGAAGTTCTTCCGCTAATTCATCTGCGGCGAGAAAAGAGGTGACATCGGAGATTGGACGTTTTTTGAGCTCCGCATCAAGGATTTCGAGATCAAGGGCGAGATCTTGAATTCGTCCCTTACGGAACTCGACATTGGCATAGCCAATGGATTGAGCGACAACCGGAGCATTGCGACGAGCGACTTCAAGCATATCATCTGTCATATCGACCCCGATGACCTTTCCGGTGGGGCCAACGACTTGGGAGGCGATAAAACAGATTTTTCCAGTCCCTGAGCCGAGATCGAGAACGGTTTCCCCCTTTTTGACATATTGAGAGGGATCTCCACAGCCGTAATCCCGCTCAATCACCTCGGTGGGAATAATTTTTAAGTACTCCTTATTGTACTCAACCGGACAGCAGAGTTGAGCTTCTTGAGCTTTAGAGGCAGCGGCATAACGGTTTTTGACAGCAGTTTCGTTTTTCATAAATTTAAGGTAAGAGCAGCGAAGCGCCCCTTTATTCCCATGGCGAGGTCTTTTTTTTAACGAGTCGGATGGAATCGGGAATAGCATCACCTCGACAGGTCGCATAGGCGTCAACCTAACAGACAAAAATAAAATGGGAATAAATTTGAGCGTCATTACTCTTAGTTAAAACTATGAGCGAACGTCATATTGTCATTTTGGGGAATGGAATCACGGGAATCACTGCTGCCCGTACGCTGCGTAAGCGTTCAAATCATCGGATTACTGTGGTTTCTGGAGAGACGGAACACCATTTTTCGCGAACCGCTCTGATGTATATCTTCATGGGCGATATGCGCTATGAGGATACAAAACCTTTCCCCGATGATTTTTGGGCTAAGAATCGTATCGATCTCAAACAGGGATGGGTTGATTCAATTGATTCTCAACAAAAACAACTTCTTTTTAAAAATGGGGAATCATTAAAGTATGACACCCTCATTTTAGCGACCGGATCGAAACCGAATCGCTTTGGCTGGCCCGGAGAGGAATTAATCGGGGTTCAAGGTCTTTATTCCTATCAAGATCTGGAAATGATGGAGCGAAATGCAAAAGGAGCTAAACGAGCCGTTTTGGTTGGTGGTGGTTTAATTGGGGTTGAGGTTGCCGAGATGCTTTTAACTCGCAATATCCAAGTCACTTTTTTAGTTCGTGAAAAGACCTTTTGGGGCTCTGTATTGCCGATAGGGGAATCGGCGATGATCAATCGAGAGATTCGAGCTCACGGAGTCGATCTTCGATTAGAGACCGGTCTCAAGGAGATTTTAAGCGACGGAGAAGGTCGAGTCCGAGCTGTAGAAACTCTTTCCGGAGATGAAATTGCCTGCGAGATGGTTTTTTTAACCGCCGGAGTCAGTCCTCAGATTGAGATGGTTAAGGCCTCGGGAATTGAATGTGATCGAGGGATTCTCGTGGATCGTTTCCTGAAAACCTCAGTTCCCGATATTTGGGCGGGAGGAGATTGTGCGCAGCATCGCGAGGCCCCCGAAGGACGACGTCCTATTGAACAGGTTTGGTACACCGGAAAAATACAAGGCGAGCGGCTTGCGGCGAATATCTGTGGTGACCTTGCTGAGTATGATCCTGGGATTTGGTTTAATTCGGCAAAGTTTTTTGATATTGAATATCAGACCTATGGGTGGGTGATGCCAAAATTGAAGGAAGGGGAGAAAAGTTTTTACTGGGAACATCCCGAGGGAAATAAGTCGGTACGGATCAATTTTGAAGAAAAGTCGGGAGCGGTTTTAGGAGTTAATGTCTTTGGGATTCGTCATCGACATCAAGTTTGGGAGCAATGGATTTTAGAGAAAAAGACCATTCACGAGGTTTTGACTCATTTAGGGGCGGCAAATTTCGATCCTGAGTTTTATCGTCAATATGAGAGCGAAATCATCACTGCCTTTAATCTTCTTTATCCAGATCAACCGGTCGAACTGAAAACCCAAAAGGGACTATTTTCGAAGTTCTTTGCAAAGATTTTAAAATAGATTCAACAGAGAGAAAACAATGAGTGATATCACCGCCAACCTTGCCTATGAAAGTCATTCCATTGCCCATCACGGGCCACGACTTAAAATCAGCGAAAAGATTGCCCTCACCGCAATGGCAATCGGATCAATGCTCTTGGCTCTTTCTTTGATCGCCGTGAATGACTCAACTTCGGAAACGCTGAAGAACCTCTGGTTTAACATTTCTTGGGCTCTCGCGATCGGGGGAGGCGGCTATTTTGCTCTTTCTAAGCATCTGAACGATCGTCCCGGAGTTCGAAATCAAGGAAAAACAACGGATAGTTTAACCGCTCGGGGGGCTTGGGGCTGGATGATGGGAATAGTTTTCACCTCTTTTTATATTTGCCTCTATTGGTTTCCGAGACAATTGGAGGGGCTTGTCCGAATTCATGATCCCTTCAGTTTATTCATGCGAGGAAGAGCGGCCGATGAATGGTTTGTTTATGGAACGATCTATACGATTCTCACTCTCTTGATGGGAGCAAAGGCGATTGCGAAATATCGTCACAATCGATATCAGATCATTCGAACTTCCGTGATCATGATTGTGCAACTCACTTTTTCCTATCTTTTCCCTGTGCTGGCGGCGAAATTTTCTCAACCTGAAATCTATTTTAGTTATTTATGGCCTTTGGCATACGATAAACTTTTTCCTAGTTCGATTGATCATTTTCTTCATTCAGGTGCGATCGGCTATTTCATCATTGGATGGTTCGTTGTGGGGACGTTTATCGCCACTCCCGTTTTAACTTATTATTTTGGGAAACGGTGGTATTGTTCATGGGTTTGTGGTTGTGGGGGGTTAGCAAACACGATGGGGGATTCATGGCGCCAAGTATCCGATAAATCGTTAAAATCATGGAAAATTGAACGATGGACGATTCATAGCGTTTTAGCTTTTATCGTGATCTTGACTGTTGTTCTTTGGTTTGAGCCTTATCTTCCGGCCGCCTTTAAAGAGATCGCCTTTCAAATGCGAAAATTTTATGCCTTTGTGATAGGAGCCGCCTTTTCGGGGGTTGTGGGAGTTGGATTTTATCCGCTCATGGGAACGCGTGTTTGGTGTCGATTTGGCTGTCCGATGGCTGCAGTATTGGGATTATTACAGCGGTTTAATTCTCGATTCCGGATTACAACCAATGGAGCGCAATGTATCTCCTGTGGAAATTGTTCGAAATATTGCGAGATGGGAATTGATGTCCGTCATTATGCACAACGGGGACAAAATATCATTCGAGCCTCCTGTGTTGGCTGTGGAATCTGTGCCACCGTTTGCCCTCGGGGAGTGCTCTCCTTGGAGAACGGGCCGTTAGAGGAGCGTTACAATCAAGAGCAAGGACTTTCGTTGTTGGGAAAAACAAAAGCACAATAATTCTAAAAACGGCCGTTGAAACCTTACTGACCTCTCTCCCTTTTTTGGGGAGCAAAATATCTCTTAAAACCTCCATTCAATCACCATGCCACTAGGTTTAACCGCAGAGGACGCAGAGATACGCAGAGAAGAATTCAATAACTTTAAGGGAGGCGGAAATGCAGGGAAATGAGATTATTTTGGGTTTTAAGAATTAAAAATAAGGATTTCCTCTGCGTATCTCTGCGTCCTCTGCGGTTAAATATTTTTTTGTATTTCCCGAGTCGTTCTGTGGAGTGTTAACTCCACCACCCCGCTGGCGCGCGGGTTGATCCAAGATAAGAATGCCGCCTTAAACGTTCTTGCGAGCCTTTGAGGTTAAGATCCAAAAAGATCCAAACCCGATCAAATACAGTAAGGGGATAAACATAAAGAGGGTGTGGTAAGTGACTCCTTGATCAAGGGCATAGCCGACAATTCGCGCAAAGATAACCCCAGAAACAACTCCTCCAATGGTGGTCCAGGCGGTAATTTTAGCTGAATTCTCTTTGCCAAAAATATCGGCAATTTGATTGAAATAAAGACTCATCGAGCCTTGATGACCTGCGGCCAAGATTCCGATGAAAAGAGTCGAGAGTAACAAATAAGGGGAAAAAGGAATCAGTAAAAGAGCTAAAGAGCCTGAGGCACAGATCCCCATTAACACCGATTGTTGCCTCACAAGATTTTTGTCGTTTTTGGCTATTTTTTGGGTTAGCCAGCCGACTCCAATATTTCCTAAAGTTGCCAGAAAATAGATATAAAAGAGATTGTGGCTAAAGTCTTTTAAATCGATGTGATGGGTTTCATGGAAATATTTTGGCAACCAAAAAACGAGAAAATACCAGCAGGGATCGCCACAAAAACGATAGATAAAGAAACCTAAAAAGGGCTTCGATTTAATGACAGAAAAATCGGTCTCTTTTTTATTCGTCGCAACGGAGTTCGATTCCAAAGTCGGAAAGTGGTTGCAAAAATAGAGCCAGAAGGGAATCCAGCAGAGCCCTAAAACACCAATGATAATAAAACTGGTCCTCCAGCCCCAGAGCTCAGATAAAAAAAGGAGAATAAAGGGAGCGATCATCGCACCAATATTGACTCCGCTATTGATCCATGAAACGGGAATCGATCTTTGAGTAGCAGGAATAAAAAGCCCTGCGGCGCGGACGGCGCAGGGGTGATTTCCTGCCTCAGCAAAGCCCAGCAAGAGTCGAACGATTAAGAATCCAAGCCAACCCCCAACAAACCCATGAAGCATAATCGCAAGGCTCCACAATAGAATGGCAGCTGTATAAGTGGTGCGCAGTGAAAAACGATCCAAAATACATCCCCCGAGCAGCATTCCAAAGCCGTAGGAAATCGTAAAGGCATTTACGAGCCAACTATATTGAGAGTTTGTCCAATGAAATTCCTTTTCTAAAATAGGGGTAAGAATTCCAAAAGATTGACGATCCAAATAGTTTAACGCCGAAGCAAATCCTAAAAGAACTGATAAAAATATTAGTCGGCTTGAGATTGTATTTTTCATGATTTGTGATTCTACGATCAAACAACGGGAGGTAAGATTTATTTTTCTATAAATGTTTGCGCTTTGAGAAAAACTCAGCCGCACGGGTAAAGGGAGGTGTTAAGTATCCAATGGTAAGAGTGCTGAGAGTCGCATTATGAAGAAAAGCACGACGACAATGTTTTTTATCGACCATAAAATAAAACTATTCTGAAACATCGTGCGAGCAAGGAAATAGAACTAGCAAATATAACTTTAAAAGTAAATGCTACTTTTGTCTGGCATCAAACCCGATTGCTCCTATTTTGTGCAGATCTCAATCCCTTCTATGTCATCTGTGAAGCCCTTAAACCATAAACTCCATCTTCCCCCCATAGGGAAATCTTTTTGGATCCCTGAGGAGGGGCTCAGGAGCGTCTTACTTTATCATTCTTGGGGGACTCGCGATGTATTCAAAAATCCAGTACCTCCTGTTCATCATGAGGGGCCGAGTCAGCTGATTTTATTAGAGGGAACCGCTACGCTTGATTTAAAAGATTCAACACATCAGATTCAAGCCCCCTCCTATATTTATATTCCCTCCAAAACACCTCAAGGTTGGAAAAACTTGAAGTCTTTAGGGAAAATGAGAATGCTTTGTTGGATCTGGGCGGCCACCATGGAGGCTTCAGTTTCTGATGAAAAATATCAAATTAAGAAAATTTCAAAAAAAATAATCGAAAAAGTTCTTTTGATGCACGAAGAAACAAGAGCCTCTAAAAACTTATCTCAACATCAAGCGATTGAACAACTGCAAGCGATTCATATTTTAATGCGCAATTGGACTCAATCAATTTCTGCAAAGGAAACAGGAAAGAGTGATCTTTTTAAAGCCGCAACGAAATGGATTGAAGATCATCTTTCGATTATTCCAAAGGTTTACGATTTAATGGATTATCTAGGAGTCGATGCAAGGATTCTCTACGAATTATTCATGGCAGGCTCTGGAAAGTCGCCCGAGGATTATATTCACGATCTCCGGCTCGAAAAAAGCCACCAATTGCTGAAAAACGGGAGCTCTGTTAAGGAGGTTGCTTATGCTCTAGGATATAAGCATCCCAATGACTTTAGTCGCGCATTTGCAAAGCATTTTGGATCCTCCCCCTCTCAAATGAACGAAAAACTAAAGGCAAAGTGATTGGGGGAATGATTTAACTCAAAATTGACCGAGGATTTTCCACAAAAATCCGTTTTAAAATTGAGTCGGCACTGTTTTCCAAGTCAAAATAGGGAAACCGTTGATAGAGATCGGCAACAAAATCACAGGCAATTCGACGAAAGTAATCGTGTCTCACCATTGACAAGAAAGAACGACCGTCCGTCAACATACCTGGGAAAAGACCGAGACACAATTGCTCTGCAAAAATCTCTAAAAGAATGCGATTTCCTCTTACATGGTCATTAAACCACCAGCTTGGCCCGAGTCGAACCCAGCCGCTCTGTTCTTTTGCAGGAAAGGCACCGCAGATATTCGCTACCAGATCAAAATCCATTGGATGAATCGGATAAACAATTGTTTTAGGGAGACGTTCCATTTGATAAAGGCAATCTAAATAGTTTACGAGCATCGCAGGGGGAATCTGAACCCCGATGGTATCGAACCCTCGATTCGGTCCCAATTGACCTGCGAGCGTCCTGTTGACGCTGCGAAGTGGCCCAAAATGTATTTGTGCGGTCCATCCCTTTTCAAGCTCCCAAAGTGAGAAAGTTTGAATCCAATAAGAGTGCCATCGCTCTAATTCAAAAGAAGAGAGGTATTCTTTATTGAAGATTTTTTTCATCAGGAGTTCGACTTCCGAGGGAAGAATTTTTTCTTCTCCTAAGAAATTAGTCCCTCGATCGGAGAGACGACAGCCGAGGGAATGAAAGTCGTGATGGCGTTTCTTTAAAGCCTCCTCCAAGGATTCCAAACACCGAATTGGAGATCCTGCCTGTGTGGCGAGTTGATCCATCCACGTTAAAAACAAGATCGGATCTTTGGGATTGAGCAATAGGTCTGGTCTCCATGTTGGAACTACTTTCACCTTAAATGATGAATCCTCTTTTAATTGGGAGTGCAACGCAAGACTATCGGCGGGATC
>CAMAQI010000075.1 GCA_945860255.1 Methylacidiphilum caldifontis | reverse complement strand
TTTAACTCCTTCAAATGGGACGGAACCATTATCATCTAGTCAGCGTTTTAGATTAGTGATTGAGGAGTTCAATGAGTTCTGGGAATTGAAACGGTTTTTTGAGGACGGCTTGGAAACCGTATTCTGCGGGGTTTGCCATGACAGGATCGTTGGAGTAGCCGCTACAGACCATTGCTCGAACTTGGGGATCGATGAGACGAAGTTTTTCAATCGTTTCCTTCCCCCCCATCCCCGTCGGAATCATGAGATCGAGGATGACCCAATCGAATTTCTGATTTTCACTGATTGATTGTTGATAGGCGTGAATCGCCTCGACCCCATCGCAGGTGCTGATGACCTCAAAATTATTTTTTTTGAGAATCGCGCGAATCATATTACGAAGGCTCTCTTCATCATCCATGTGGAGAACCCGTCTTTTTTGAGAATTGATCTGTTTTTTTTCTGGGGGGGGATAGAGGCAGCTTTCGACTGCTCGTGCGATCGGAAGATGGACTTGAATGGAGGTTCCTTTTTGAGGAACCGATTGGATTTGAAGTTCCCCTCCATGATTTTTAATGATCGAAAGAGCCGCAGGGAGACCGAGGCCGGCATGACCGATCTTGGTTGAGAAATAGGGCTCGAGGATTTTAGGAAAATTTTCTTCGGCGATTCCTGGTCCATGATCGTCGATTTTAAGGAGCCAATAGTCTCCTGGGGCGAGGAAGGTGATTTCTTCGTTGGTAATTTCTTTTTTGGTAATTTTGAGATCGACCGTTTTTTCCAATGAAGAGGCTTCAAAGGCATTTTGAATGAGCTGAGAGAGCGCGTGTCGGATTTGGGATTCGTCGGCTTCAACCAAAATTTCAGGGTCGGAGGAGGAAAGATGAGTCGGAGTCGAAAATTCGATTCGTAAATCAGAAAGAATTGAATCGAGAAGTTGACGAAGTGAAAATATTTTTCGGATCGGAGCTCCTCCTTTGGAGAAGGTCAGAAGTTGACTGGAGAGCAGACCTGCACGAGAACAACCTTCGATGGCGTTTTTGAGAAAGGGGGTCGAGGGATGTTGATTGCCGATTTCGAGTTCAGCGAGCGCGATGTTTCCTTGAATACTTTGAATGACATTATTGAAGTTATGGGCGATCCCCCCTGCGAGGAGTCCGATCGCCTCCATTTTCGTTATTTTTATTTTTTCGGTTAATTTCTGACGTTCAAGTGAATAGGCCCCGCGTTGGATGATTGCCGAGATCATTGGAAGAGTGAAGTCCATCTCGTTGACTCCTCCCAGACGGGTAATTCCGATGAACATCCCGTATTTATGGTCTTGGGTGGCAACCGAGTGGAGGATCAGCGATTTATTGAGCGGTTCACAACGGAGCGTGACGGAGCGATTGAGCTTGAGGGACCAAGCAAAAGTACTTTCTTCGATCGTAAAATCGAGTACCTTTTGGGCGAGTTCACGCGATTCGGGGGGGTCGCAGAGAACGATCTCAAATTCAAAAGTTTCTGGATGAGGGGCAACAAAGAGGTGTGTTTCAAAGGAAAAGAGCGGATGGATATGATTTTTGAGGATTTTAAAAAGAGGAAGAGGATCAGAGGAATGATTGGAGTGAGCGAGCGTTTTATTCAGGGAGGCGAGCAGATCGAAAAATTCGATCTGACGTGTGCGCCAAAGTTCAGGATTAAAACTCATCGTTAAAATCGGGTTATTTATTCATCATGATTTTCATGACCTCTTGCAACTGACGATCGAGTTCTTTTTCGATTTCTTTCAGCGAGGAGGTTTCAAGTCCGAGTTGACTCCAGGCAATCGGATGAACAGGGGGAATGAAACTCTCTCCACTTCCATCAAACCCGAAGGTATGAGCGCAGATATCGGCAAAATGGATTACTGAAGATTCAAGGGGGAATTTAACAAAAGAGGAGATTTGATGATGTTTCCGGATTGTTTCCGAGAGACGTGTGGGAAACTTCCATTGAGTCATCAGATCGGCTCCGATGTCTTCGTGGGTAAATTGAAGCGTTTCGAGTTCCAGTTTATAAAGAGAGGTCTCACGCACCCGGGCTTGTTGAATCAGTTCAGTCATGATCTCTGGAATTTTTTGGAACATGACCATGCGACCCATATCATGAAGGAGTCCGAGGACGAAAAATCGTTCGATATTCGGTTCACGTCGTAAGGAGGCGATGATTTTTGCGGAGAGTCCGCAGGCGATGGAGTGTTTCCAAAAGGAGTTCATATTGACTAAATCACTCGGAATTCCTTCAAACATTTCAATGACCGTGGTTCCGAGGACGAGATCGCGGATTTGTTGGGCGCCAATCAAGGTGAGGGCATGAGAAATCGTTTCGATTTTAGCAGGGAATCCGTAGAAAGAGCTATTTGCGAGTTCGAGGATTCGCATACACATTGATTGATCGTTTCCGAGGATCTCCGCGATTTCATCCATTGAACTGGTCGGGCTATTGATCGCCTCGGAAAGCTTATGAAAAGTGGCCGGAAGGGTGTAGACCGTATCCACGGCATTCACCATCTCTTGGGAAGTTTTAAAAGGGCAGGGAGAACTCATTTCTGATATCCCTTCAAAATTTTAAAGAGATAGATCTGAGAGAGAATCGGAGTGGAGGGATGAGAGGGATCAAGCAGCTTTGTTTTTTGATCTCGTTTTTCCTCTGCCTCTTTCATGAACTCAGGAGGAATGGAGGCAAGAAAGTCTTGTTCGAGTTGATTCGGGTCGGCCCCTTTGATCGGTAGCTCGGTAATTCCCCACGAAAGACAGAGTTTTAAATGTCGCTCGGTGAGTTTCATTCCGGCTTTGATGAGGATCTGGCCGTTGTCTGCGATATCTTTTTCTAAAACAGCCCCCTCATGAACCTTATCCAGTGGAATCATTCCCATGCCAAGAGGGTAAGGGATTCTAGAAAAATGTAAACAGAATCAAGACTGACACAGAACAGGGATAAAGACAATTCTCACGCAAAGCCGCAAAGCTTCCCAAGGCTCCTCCCGAAAAGGCAAATGAGTTGGTTTTTTTGAGGATTGTCTATTTTTTCAATTTTCTAGGGGGAGAAACTTGTGAAGCTTTGTGGCTTCGCGTGAAAAATTTTTTAATTTTTTTTATAATCTCTTGGACGATAGATGTTTATATACTTTAGGAGGTTTGCTTCACGAGGAGTTTTTTATTTCAAAGCAAATGGGAGGGAAGCATTTTAAAGGAAGAACGATTGGATTCCCTTTACCGTCTCTTCGAGTTGTGAAGGTTCGAGTTCAGGGAAAATGGGAAGCGCAAGAACCTCTTCGGACAGCTGTTCGGAGTGGGGAAAGTCTCCGTAACGATGTCCCAGATATTCCATACTTTTTTGGTGAGGCACAGGAATCGGATAATAGACCTCAGAGCCAATTCCTAAGCAGGTTAAATGAACCTTGAGAGCCTCTCGTTTTGTCGTGCGAATCACATATTGATGATAGACATGGCGACAGTTGGGATTTTCAACGGGGAGGATTAAATCGCCGATCTCTTGAAGCGCTTGATTGTAAAAAGCGGCATTTTGACGGCGTTTCTCCTGCCATTTTTCGAGATGACGTAATTTAATTTCGAGAACGAGTGCCTGGAGGGCATCAAGTCGGAAACAGCCCCCGATCTCTTCGTGTTGATAGCGAATTCGAGAGCCGTGCATGCGTAAAATTTTACAATGTTCCTGATCGTGAACCGAAGCGAAGGTCAAGGCCCCTCCATCCCCGAATGCCCCGAGGTTTTTAGTGGGAAAAAAACTAAATGCCCCGAATCGACCGAAACTTCCGGCTCGTTTACCTTTATATTCCGCTCCGATTCCTTGAGCGCTATCTTCAATGATCGGAAGGGAATGTTTAATTGCAATTTTTTGAATCGCATCGATCTGAACGATCTGACCAAAGAGATGAACGGGAATGATCGCTTTCGTTCGAGAGGTAATTGCGGCCTCAATCGCAGCCGGAAGGATATTGTAATCGTGGAGATCGACATCAACAAAGATGGGGGTCGCTCCGCGGCGGGTGACGACACTTGCGGTACAGTAAAAGGTAAAGGCCGGGACGATGACCTCATCCCCTGGGCCAATTTCTAAAGCCTCGAGTGCCATGAGGAGGGCATCGGTTCCTGAGGAGACTCCTAGGGCAAAAGGGGCTTGGCAATAAGAGGCCATCTCTTTTTCAAAGGATTCAACCGTCGGCCCGAGAATAAAGGCCTGTTGAGGAAGGAATTTCTCCAGAGCGGGGGCAATTTCCGCCTGAAGGCTCTGGTACTGTTTTTTAAGATCGAAAAATGGAACGGACACGCTCAGTGGGATAAGGGAAAAATGGCATTGAATCAACTTCAAAAAACAAGGGAGAGGCGGCGAGGGTGCAAATATGTTTAGCTGGTCTCCTACCAAAAACAAAAATTTTAGAATTTTAATTTTTTACTGACACATTTGACTTTTTAAAAAGAAAGAGGGAATCTCTCGTCATGAAGAATGAATCTCCCCAATCAGAAATCCGTGAAGTGATCGTTCGGGAGGTTCCGATTGATCTCTGTCAGTTGATCAAATATGCCGGAATTACCGAAAGCGGTGGCGCGGCGAATCAATTGATTGTTGAAGGAGAGGTTCAACTTAACGGGCAGGAGGAGCTTTTAAAACGAAGGAAGATCTATGCGGGAGATCGCGTTACCGTTCTCGGTCAAACACTCATCGTGAAGCTCGCTTAAAAGAGCTTTCTGAAGATGTCTTTTCGATCTTTAGGGGTATCGGATTCGTTATTACGAGCGGTTGAGTCACATCACTATACCACGCCGACTCCGATTCAATGGGCCGCGATTCCGGTGGTTCTCCAAGGAGGGGATCTTTGGGCTTGTGCTCCAACGGGCTCCGGGAAGAGCGATGCCTTCATTTTTCCGATGTTGCAGATTCTCTCTTCGGGCACTCGCGAGAGGGGAAGAGCGGTTCGAGCCTTGATTTTAGTTCCGACTCGTGAACTTGCCGTTCAAATTGGAAAAGGAATTCAACAATCTCTCCCTTTTCTCACTGATCCTCTGAAAACATTGGTCGTTTATGGCGGGGTCTCGATTAACCCCCAAATGATCGCACTTGGTGGGGGAGCCGATATTCTCGTGGCGACTCCAGGGCGGTTATTAGATCTCATTGACCACAATGCGCTATCGCTTTCGAAGCTTTCAATTCTGATTTTAGATGAGGCCGATCGTCTTTTAGAGTTGGGCTTTGCTCAGGAGTTGAATCGAATTCTTGCCTTAATTCCGAAAAGTCGGCAGAGCCTTCTGTTTTCAGCCACTTTTCCTCCTCATGTTCAAACATTGGCGGAGACCTTTCTTCAAAATCCGACTCGCATTAACATTACTGCCGAATCGTCGAGCAAACCAGAGATTGAGCAGCGAGCGATTGAGGTTGATTCCTTTCGTCGGACGCAGCTGCTCCGCGAGCTTTTACGCGATCCACATTGGTCGACGGTTCTTGTCTTTGTCGCGACTCAATATGCAACTGAGCATATTGCGAATAAACTTCGTAAACTTGGAGTCAGTGCATTAGCGCTTCATGGGGAGCTGAGTCAGAGTGCTCGGATGAAAGCCCTGAGTGACTTTAAGGAAGAGAAAATTCAGGTTTTAGTGGCGACCGATTTAGCGGCGAGAGGAATCGATATTGAGCGATTGCCCGTCGTCGTCAATTTTGATCTTCCTCGTTCTCCGGTGGACTATATTCATCGGATTGGAAGAACGGGACGTGCGGGAGAGAAGGGGATTGCGATTAACTTTGTGAGTACCGAGTCGGATGCTCATTTTCGATTGATCGAAAAACGAAATCGATTGCAGATTCCGCGAGAGCAAATACCGGGATTTGAACCGACGGTTTTCATTGTGACTCCTGCTTCGACTGGGGGAATTAAAGGGAGACGGCTGAGTAAAAAGGATAAATTAAGAGCAAAGGGATTATTGCCGCCGTTGAGCTCTTAAACTTATTTTTGAATTAGAAAAAAGGAAAGTTTCTCTAAGCAGGGGGCTGATAGCTTTTAGCGGGTGGCGGGTGGCTTTTAGCTAATTGCTACAAGCTACAAGCTATCAAGTTCGTATTGGCTCATACGGCACGTCGAGCGATCACAGTACGGATCATGATCAACGCCGTCCAAGAGGATTTATTTCTCCTGTTTTCTCGATTCCTGAATTGCTTTCCAACGAGCGAGGCGTTCGGAGATGATCTTTTCGTAGCCCTTCACCGTCGGTTTGTAGAAGGTGACTCCCTTGACGCCGAAATCGTGGGAGGAGATCCCCTCTTCGGCCTCATGGCTATAATCATATCCTTTTCCGTTTCCTAATAGCTGTTTACTCGATCCTCCGGTGCTTCGGAGTTTACGAGGGACCTCTAAGGTCGGATGCGTTCGCAGATGGGTGAGGGCGGCATCAATAGCGGTGTAGGCAGAGTTGCTTTTGGCCGCAGTCGCTAAATAGAGAGTGGCTTGACTGAGAATAATGCGTCCCTCCGGCATCCCAATAAATTCGACTGCTTGTTGTGCGGCTACGGCAAGAGGGAGGGCTTGGGGATCGGCGAGTCCGATATCCTCGGAGGCGAGGATCACGATTCTTCGTGCAATGAATCGGGGATCCTCTCCGGCTTCAATCATTTTTGCGAGCCAGTAGAGAGCGGCATCCGGATCGCTTCCGCGAACCGATTTAATAAAAGCCGAGATCGTATCGTAGTGCTGATCCTCATCCCGATCATAGAGAACGAGTTTGCGTTGAACGCAGGCCTCGATAATTTCACGAGTGAGAACGGTTTTCTCATTGGCTTCGTCAGGAGTGGTCGTCAGAGCGGCGACCTCAAGAGCATTGAGGAGTCGACGGGCATCTCCTTCGGCAGTTTGAATGAGATGTCCCTTGGCTTCCGGATCGATGCTGAGGTTAAAACTTCCAAGACCTCGTTCGGGATCGGTCAGAACCCGCTCTAATAATGTTTCAAGACTTTCAGGAGAAAGCGGTTCAAGTTGAAAAACTTGTGAGCGAGAGACCAGGGGGCCAGTGATGAAAAAGGAGGGATTATGCGTCGTCGCTCCAATCAGTCGAATCGTTCCCTGTTCGACATCCGGAAGAAGGACATCTTGTTGGGATTTACTAAATCGATGAAGTTCATCGACAAAGAGAATCGTCTTCATTTGATGATGGCGAAGACGTTGGACTGCTTGGGCGATCGTCGCTCGAACTTGTTGAACCGAGGCCTCTACGGCGTTGAGACGTTCAAAGTGAGAAGCCGTCCGATGGGCGATCAGTTCCGCTAAAGAGGTTTTTCCAGTCCCCGGAGGGCCAAAAAGAATGATCGAGGTGATGCGATCTGATTCGATGAGTCTTCGTAACGGTTTTCCCTGTCCGAGGAGGTGGGATTGACCGATATACTCATCGAGATTTCGGGGGCGAAAGCGAGCGGCAAGCGGTTGATTTTTTTGAATCGCTATTTTTTCGCCGGCTGAAAAGAGATCAGACATCGTTTACACCGTGAATTCTTGAGGGGGATGCATCTCAAAGAGCGGGATGCGAGTGAAGATCGGTTTTTTCTCGCCCGTGAGTCCGAAGTAGGCCCCCTCGGCGATGCTTTCGGTGAGGATTAAATGATAGCTTTCATAAGTGAATTTCTCCCCAGGAGGAAGTTCCGGAGTTTTGCCGACAACGCCGTCCCCTTCGACAACTTCTACTCGACCGGATTTATCGCGAATAATCCATTTGCGCCCAAAAATTTTTACGGTTTCAGGGCTGAGGTTTTCAATCGTGATCGTATAACGGAAGGCATATGGACGATCCGGAGGTGCCTGAGCCTGGGGGTCGTACTGGATGGAATCGACGCTGACATAAAGGCCTTTTAACTCGTGGATCTCTTGATTCGCGTTTTTCATCCGGAGGGGGAGATTATCACAGAGTTTGAGAAGGACAAATGAATTTAAAATTTTACATTCCTTTCGTTGCATTTTTAAAGTCGATCATTACAGTCCTTCGCCATGAGTTTAAATGACAACGGTTGGGATGTATCAAAAGCGGCAGCGACTTATAATATTGCGGGGTGGGGGGATGAATATTTTAATGTGAATTCCAAAGGGTTTGTCATTGTGAAGCCTGACCCGTCAAAGGTGACGGAGATCGAACTGCATTCGGTGATGAAAGAGGCGATGGCGATGGGATTGAAGACTCCGTTACTGCTTCGTTTTCAAGATTTATTACAACATCGGGTACGGACCTTGAACGAGGCCTTTGCCAGTGCGATTCAAGAGGCCGGTTATCAGGGGTTGTATCGAGGGGTTTTTCCGATCAAGGTGAATCAACTGCGTGAAGTGGTGGAGGAGATCGTTGAAGCGGGTGTTCCGTATCACTACGGAATTGAGGCGGGAAGTAAGCCGGAGCTTTTTGCTGCCTTAGTCATGCATAAAGATCCGGAGAGTTTAGTGATCTGTAATGGGTATAAAGATGCACAGTTTATTCAGACCGCCTTATTAGGGACCAAGCTGGGCAAGAAGGTGATCATGGTGGTGGAGAAGCTTGAGGAGCTTCGCCATGTCATCGAGGTATCGAAGCAGATTGGAGTGATTCCATGGATCGGAATTCGAGTTCGTTTGCATACCAAGAGTGCTGGAAAATGGGCGCTTTCGGGTGGTGAAGATGCGAAATTTGGACTGAATACCGCCGATATTTTAGAAGCGACGCAAATTCTTCAGGAGGCCGGTTTAGAAGAGAGCTTTAAATTGCTTCATTTTCATATTGGATCTCAGGTTCCGGATATTCGAACTGTTAAAAAATCGGTTCGGGAAGCGGCTCGTTATTTCGCAAAGATTTATCAACATGGTTTTAAGTTGCAGTATATCGATGTCGGAGGGGGATTAGGGGTCGATTATGATGGATCTCGAACTAACTGCGAAAGCAGTATCAACTATACCCTTTCGGAGTACGCACGGGATATCGTTTATAATATTGCCGAGGTATTGAATGAAGAAAAGGTTCCTCATCCTCATATCGTCAGTGAAAGTGGACGGGCGATTGTTGCTCATCATTCGGTTTTGATCGTCGATGTCTTTGGAATGATTGAGAAGACCAAGACGACCTCCAATGTGACCTATCCGGCTCCTTGTCATAAATTAGTTCAAGATCTTTTGGATTTACGGCAGACCTTGAATAAGAAAAATCGTTTGGAGCATTTCCATGACATGCAACAGATCAAGGAGGATTCCGAGACCCGTTTTGAGCTCGGACTTTTAGATTTGAAGACTCAGGCTCAGATTGAGACCTTGTATTGGGAACTCGCTGAGAGCTTAGTCGAGCAATATGAGGGGATGAAGTCAGTTCCTCAGGAGATTCTTCAATTGAAAAACTCTTTGGGAGATCAATACATCTGTAATTTTTCAGTCTTTCAATCGATGCTCGATCATTGGGCTTTGGGACAACTGTTTCCGATTATGCCGATCCATCGTCTTGAGGAGAAACCGGATTATAATGGCTTTTTGGTCGATATTACATGCGATTCCGATGGGAAAATTAATAGCTTCATCACCGGTGAGAACAAAATTCAAAAAACACTCCCGTTGCACTCATTAAATGGAGAGCCCTATTGCTTAGGACTCTTTCTGATGGGGGCCTATCAAGATATTATGGGGGATTTACATAACTTGTTTGGTCGGGTGAATGAGGCCCATATTTTCCTTGATCCGGATGAGCCGAGTGGGTTTTACATCGAGGAGACGATTCCCGGAACGACCATTGGCAGTGTCTTGGCCGATGTTCAGTATGACACTGTCAGTTTAGCTCGTGAGATGAAACAGCTGATTGATGCCGCGATTAAAGGGGATGTCATGAAGCCGAGTGAGGGGATGCGTTGGCTGGAAAGTTACGAAAAAGGATTGAAGTCCTCTACGTATCTTGAGTTTTCATAAGTTCAAATCGTTTTTTTTGAGGTCCAGTTCCTCTTGGTTTTGTGAAGATCGGCATATTTCTTGCTTTTCTTCTATCCCCAAAAAACAGGAGATAAAAATGACAAAGATAGAGATGACGGAGT
>CAMAQI010000074.1 GCA_945860255.1 Methylacidiphilum caldifontis | reverse complement strand
TGTTCTCTGCGTTCTTTTGCGGCTAAAAACCTTATTTCAACTGCCGAATCTAGGATAATGGAATCTATCTACGATAGGGTGTCGATATTCAATCATTCCATTTCCGCTGCTGATTTACTCAAAATATTTTTTTTATGGAAGGATCTAGGAAATAACTCCCTGACAAATCAAGCAATCCATGACAGGTTCTTCTTTTGAAAAAACGTCTCCCCTTATTCCGTTCATCACGCCACTGGATCGCCCTTTATTGGATTTCCTTTGCCTTTCTCTTTCTTCCTTTGATTCTTTGCGATCAGATCGGAATTTCTCTGGCGCTCTTTCTCTTTTCCGGTGTTCTTTTTTTTATTCCAACTCTCCTTCCAAACGACTTCCTCTTTGGACCGATCATCACTCGATTTCCGACAAGCCGAAAAGAGCTCTGGCTGACGATTGATGACGGCCCCGATCCCCAAGATACTCCGTGCCTCCTCGATCTCCTCGATCACTACCAAGCAAAAGCGACCTTCTTTGTCATCGGAGCCAAAGCAAAAGAGCATCCTCACTTGATTCAAGAAATCCTCCAAAGAGGGCACTCGATCGGCAACCATACCCAGAGCCATCCCGTCAGCAGTTTTTGGATCGCTCTTCCGCATCAACTCCGCAAAGAGCTCTCGCTCTGTCAAAAAACGATCACTCAAATCGCCCCTCTCGCCACCCCAACTCTTTTTCGAGCCCCGGTCGGAATGACTAACTTTTTTCTTCATCCGATCCTTAGCGAGCAAAAACTCACTCTTGTCGGTTGGTCGGCGCGTGGATTTGATACCGTCGCCGATTGCCCTGAAAAGGTGGTTCAACGTATTTGGAAACAGGTCACCCCAGGAGCCATTATTCTCCTCCACGAAGGGATTGCCCTAACTCAAAACGGCGAACGCATAGCTCCGCAAATCTTAGAGCGATTACTTCAAAAACTAGCTCAAGAGCACTATCAATGCCTCATTCCGAATCTCGCCATCCCTCTTCCAACAAACGGCTAAACCGATCTGATCCCGCAGCAGCGCATTGGCGTCAACTTAAGAGAAGAGAAAACAATATTAACCGCAGAGCTCGCATCCTCCTTCGTCCCGCACCGCGTGACTCTGGCGGACAAGAAGGAACGCAGAGGAAAGGCATTGAATTCCTGTCTCTCGCAACCTCGATACAAAACGCGAAACACTGGTGGCGCATCCACCGTCCTCCAATCACTATGGCTTTTTTTCAAAGAAACGGGAGAGATTCTCTGAAGGCGTTTTCCAACGAAGGAGGAAACAGGGGAATCACCTCGAAGCGTCGTCTATTTCTCACTTCGTGTTCTTCGCGCGCTCTACGAAACCCCTGCTTCCCCGTTTCTGGTTGCCTACCCTCGGCTCTCCAATTTCTTTCCCGCTGTAAACATGCGCTTTTGCGCAGGGAGTGTGTGAGAAAATGCCTTTGAATTGATTCCTTAAGTTGACGAGCATGCGACAGGTCGGGGCACAGAAGAGAAGCGAATTTTTTGCATCGATTAACAGGATTTTCAGGATAAAGACCAAAGAAAATGGTTTTTGAATCTATCCTCCCCATCCTCCCTATCGATGCAAAATTTGCCTTTCCTCTGCGTTCCTTCTTGTCCGCCATAGTCACGCGGTGCGGGACGAAGGAGGATGTGCGCTCTGCGGTTAAGATTGCATTTTCTCTTCTCTTAAGTTGACGCCAATGCGAAAAAGGATCGGTGCAAGGACGCAATCCGAATGAGACGGGCGTCGAATGAGTCAACATGGAGTTGGAGATGGACTCAAAGTGTCGGCGTCCCCCTACGTTCTCGTTCTCTTTCAGAACGACGGCAGATCTTCGACAGGAAATAAGGAATTCCTATTGTTCTTTTTGCTTTTCCTGCTTTTCTTCACCTATGAAAACAAGATTATTTCAATCGATCGTTCTCTTTTTCATCGCTTTTTGCTCTTTTTCAACTGCGGGGACCGTCCGAGGAGATACAGGGACGTTACGAATGACTTGGAATGAATTTCGGACAACCACTCGCGACTGCGGAGGGATCTCGATTAAACAAGGATTTTACGAACTCGATCGAAACGAAGAATGGACTAAAGTTAAGATTAAGTTTGATATTGTGAATAAAGCAGCTGACGATAAAAAGGTCCGTTATCTAATCTGTATTTTCGATAAATCACAAAACTTAATCTACTCCGCCAACGAAGACAAAGAGTTAGGTGACTTCAAAACTGAGGATGCCTCAAGCCAAGCAAAGATCTCTTCAAAGGTATTGTTTGACCCTGAAACGGTCTACATTCGTCTTTGGTGGGAGTAAAATAACCTCTAAATCGATAAACAATGAAAAAATCAATTCTCTCCTCAATCCTTCTCGTCGTACTTCTTGGATGTGCTCAGATCACTCAAAAGAAGTCGTATGAAAATAATTCGACAACAACAACAACAAAAACCAATCCCGATCAAATTGAGATTTTTGCAGAGGATCCCGATCGTCCTTTTGCCGTTATCGGAGCCATCGATGGACGAGGAGCCTTATTTTCGGGTGATGCCGATTTAATTAAAACGATCCGTAACGCTGCCTCCGAGATGGGAGCTGATGCGGTCATTTTAGGGGGAAAAACAAAAAAGGATTACGACTGGACTCCACTCAGTGGTGGAGGTTATGCCTCACGAAAAGCGACCGCCATTCGCTGGACCGCCCCTGCTGGAGTAAAACGTAGCACTGAATCAAATTCCTCCCCGACTTCAACACCTCCAGGCGCTCTCCCCACCCCTCAGCCCCTCCCATAATTTACTCCGATTCTCCGCAATAACTCCCCAACGGAAACCGCTCTTCGATGAGGATTGTCGGTTCAGACCGTATCCAGATTCGGTAGGAGCGGGCGACGACCTGTTGCTCTCCCGCTCCCTCGATCCAAAAGCCTAAGATCTCCCGATAGCTCTCCACACGTCGATCGCTCAATAACTCCCCGATCCCCCATTGCTTTTGCTGAAAGCTCGTTTGTATTTCTCGGTCCAACCGACTCAACCGCAGCCAACTCCGAGCCTTCGCATAACAGTGCTTCGTTAAGCTCCCTTGTAATTCAACCTCACGAATTAAGATCCTTTCATCAACGCAAAATTTTAATTCGATCGCTAAGGGGGAAGAGCCTAATTGCTCCTGATGTTTTTCGACATGAATCAGAATCGGCTCCTGAAAATAGGCCTCTAAAAATCGGGTCACCGTTCCATCGGAAACAAGGAGTGTCCGAAGGACGCGAGGTAATCCCTTTCCCAGGGCTTTTTCAATTTCTTGAAGATCGGCAAATTCCATTGACCTTGAGCTTACGCTTTAAAACTCAATAAAACGAGCAATTTGGTCTATTGCTCCACGCAAAGCAACTGTCCCCATGGAATCGGGAACGACACAGCCCCGACAGGTCGGGGCACCGTTGTGAAGCGAACTTAAAAAACATTCAAACAGGGATAAAGACAATTTTCACGCGAAGCCGCAAAGCTTCCCAAGGCTCTCCCCTTAGGATTTTAGAAAAAAACAAACTCAGTTGCCTTTTCGGGTGGAGCCTTGGGCAACTTCGTGGCTTCGTGTGAAAATTGTTTTTATCCCTATTCCCCTGTTTTGTTGATCATCTGACGTAGGCCTCTTTGAGAGGACATTGATCGATTCATTTTCACTTTAGCGTGACAATTTCAGCTCAAAACTTACTCTCCCTTCACATGGATTTACCAAGGGACTGTCGCATCCTGATCACAGGAGGAACCGGCTTTATTGGCCGACATCTCGTCCGTAAGATGCTTGCCCAAGGATTCACCCTCCGCTTATTGGTTCGTTCCATTCCCAAAGCCACTCAGCTCTTCGGCAATCAGGGAGACTATCACCTCGGCTCCTTAGAAAAGGCTAACGAGATCGATCAAGCCGTCGCCAGATGCGATGCTGTCATTCATCTCGGAGGGCTTTATCGCTTTGGTCGCACCTATCAAAAAAAACTCTTCGAAACCAATCTTCTCGGGACGGAGAATTTATTAAAGGCCGCTCAAAAGCATTCGATTAAACGATTTCTTTTCATCGGAACCGCCGGGGTCTTAAAATCAGATCGCCCTCTGATCTCCGAAAACGATTTTCCCCCTCACTCCCCTTGGGGGACCCCCTACAAAAAAAGTAAGTGGGAGGCGGAGTCCAAAGTCCTTCAAGCGATTCAAAACGGCTTTCCCGCCCTGATCGCCAGTCCGACCTGTCCCATTGGCGATGAAGATGAGGCCCCGACTCCAACGGGAGGAATGATCGTCGACTTTTTAAATCACGATTTTCCCTTCTATACCCACAGCGGCATTAATTTGATCGATATCGACGATCTCGTTGAGGGGATCATCGCCACTTTTTCGAGAGGGAAAATCGGTAAACGCTATCTCCTTGCCGGAGAAAATCTCTGGCTCCGAGAGTTTCTTCAATTACTCTCCCAAGCCACAGGAATTCCGACCCCTCGTTATGCAATTCCCTCTCCCTTACTTTTGCTCGCCGCTCTTTTCATGGAGGTCGCCATGCTTTTTGGGAAAAAAACGGCTCGCCTCAATTTAGAGACCGCCCTTCATGCCGGAAAAATTCAATTTTACGATGCGCAAAAAACCTATCTCGAACTCGGATGGCGTCCCTCTTTTGACACTCCTCAAGCGATTCAAAAGGCCATTCAATCGATTCATTCCCGCAACCGTTTCCTCCTCGATTTAGCCCCCCCATCCCCGATTAAAATTCTCTCATGAGTCCGTGTTTTTTTGAAATCTGGCTCTCGCTCTTTTCCCTCTGGGGTTGTTTTTCTATTGTCCTTGTTTCCCGTTTCATGAAAGGCTCCTCGAAAATCGCTCCTCTCCTCCCCCCCCGTTCGCTTGAATCGGATCAAACGATTTCAATTTTTAAGCCGACTCCCCCTTTCTCCTCCTCCGACTCTCTCGAAGCGGTTGTTCATCCGCTCGAATCCTTTCTCAGTCAAATGACCGATCGACATGAGCTGCTCCTAGGAGTTTTAAAGCACGATCTTCCTGTTTGGCAGAAACGATTAATCGATTGGCGTCAACGTTTTCCACTTGCGGTGATTAAAGTGGTTCATGAATCAAACCCTTCCGATTCCCCTCCTTATCCGAACCCCAAAATCAATTGGAACCACACGCTGAGTAAACAGGCTACGGGAACTCTCTGGCTCTGGAGCGATCTCGATGTCACCGTTCCTCCTCAATACTTAAATCATCTCCTCAAGGAATGGAGTGCCTCCCCGAAAGGCTATCTCACGAATGCGTATCTCCTTCCTCAGGGGAATCAAACCTGGGGAATTTGGGACTCTTTGTTTGTCCATTTTGAATTTCTTCCGGGAGTTCTTTTGCTCGATCGCCTCCAAAGATTCCGTACCGCATTCGGTGCGGGAATCCTTTTCCCCTCTCACTCACTCACTCAACCCTCGCAATGGGATCGCCTCGGAAGTGCCTTAGCCGATGACTTTCAGTTGGCGCAATCGATTGGCCCCGGACGACTCTCGAAGCAGCTCGTTCAATGCAGTTCACCGGTGCTCTCTTTTCCTGCCGCTTTTTCTCACTATCTTCGCTGGCATAAAACAATTCGTTGGTGCGATCCCAAGGGTTATGCGGGATTAATCCTGATTCTCCCCCTCTTCGGCACTCTGCTCGCTTCCCTTTGGAACAGCGACAGTCTTCACCTCCTCGGCGCAGTCTGGTTGATCGAGTCTCTTCTTGGAGGAATCGTTCTGATGACAACCGTCAATTCACTCTCTCCGCGCCACATTCTCCCCTTGATCTTTTGGCCTTGGCTTCGGCTTTTCGCCTGGATCTGGTCGTGGCTTCCGATCTCTGTAACCTGGGGCGGTACTCGCTGGAGCTCTCCTGACTTTGTAAGGGAATAAAAATTGCGACATCTCCGAATGCTTTCGGAAGTTTACTTCACTTAGAGCAAGTCGGTTTCACAAGCGGATAACATTTCTGAGCGTCAATTGCGCTCACTCTTTCCCAAGGACCTCTCATCTCCTGCTCTCGAAATCCACTCCCATACATTCGATAGAGACTCCTCGCCAAACCGTGAAGTTCCTCCCCGGAAATCATCTCAATCCCCTCCTCTCCGACTCGACGAATCACCAAACTCATCTCCAACGGAGCGGCTCCTCCTAAGGAATCAATCTCCACAGGATCTCGAAAATCTGGCTGCAAATAATTCCACTCCCCAATCTTCAAAAAACCAGCTCTTTCTACAGAGATCAATCGGGGTAATCGTTCAGGACAATCGACCTGAATCGGCTCCATCTCCGCCACTAAGCTGATCGGAAGATCGATCCCCCACTCCTTTTGACAACGCTTCGCAAACACCAAAGGCCAGGCCCTCATCCAGCCTGCCAAGCCTGTTCGACGCGATTCCGGAAAAAGGAGATTATGGGAAAGATGAACAATGACCCGATGATGATCCGAATGAGCGATCACGGTGTGATCACGGACGCCTAAAGGAATTCCCTCTTTTTCGATCCAAAGTAATTGATAAAAATAGCGAGTCCCAGAACTGAATTCCCTCCCCCGCCATTCTAATCGTGATTGAATCACCGACCTCTGCTCAATCTCCGCCTTCTCACCAAACTCCCTCCAAAGGGCCGCAAAAGCCCGTTCAAACAACGGATGATCCGATGACTCAATCGAGGTGACCTCAACGCCCTCTCCTTCAAACTCTCGTGATTTCTGATCTCCAGGAGCCAGACAATCAAAGGAGGAAAACCAAGGATTCATTCGTTTATCCTCTGAAAAAATCTCCGATGATTCAACTCCACTTACGGTAAACGTTTATTCCAGCGTTGAATCTCTTGCGCCACTCTTTTCGGATTCGGAGCCCCCACCATTGGACGACGCTTCAACGCATTTTCTAATTGAAAAACATTTTCAATATCTGACCCAAAATGGGAACTCAAATTCTTCCAATCGGTCATTTCAAGTTGATTCAAGGGAACCTTAAGTTTCTCTGCCAAAGCCACCGCTCTGCCGACGATTTCATGAGCATGACGAAAAGGAACCCCTTTATTCACTAAATAATCGGCAAGATCAGTCGCCAAAAGCAACGGATCAGAGGCCGCCTCTCGACACTTCGCTCCATGAACCTCCACCCCCTGGAGCATCGCGGCCATGATCTCTAAACTCATCTGCAACGTATCAGCAGAATCAAAAAGTCGCTCCTTATCTTCTTGCAGATCGCGATTATAAGTCATCGGTAATCCCTTCAGAAGAACTAAAAGAGAAACGAGATTTCCAATCAAACGCCCCGACTTCCCCCGACAAAGCTCGGCGACATCCGGATTCTTTTTTTGCGGCATCAAACTCGATCCCGTGGTAAAGGCATCCGAAAGTCGAATCCATCCAAACTCAGCACTGGACCAAAGAATTAAATCCTCAGAAAGTCGTGACAGATGAACGCCACATAACGCCACAGCACTTAAATATTCAACGACAAAATCGCGATCACTCACCGCATCCATCGAATTTCGGGTGATCCCCTCAAACCCTAACTGCTGCGCCACAAACTCCCGATCCAAGGCAATCGTACTCCCCGCAATCGCTCCACTTCCCAAGGGAAGAAAATTCATTCGCTTCTGCGCATCGATCAATCGTCCCGCATCCCGATCAAGCATTTCAACATAAGCCAATAAATGATGCGCCAATAAAACCGGTTGGGCGCGTTGAAGATGGGTAAATCCAGGAATAACCACCTGAAGATCTTTTTGTGCCCAAGCCACCAAAGTTTTTTGTAACAATCGAATCGCATGAAGGTTCTGGGAAATCTGATCCCGCACCCAAAGACGCACATCGGTCGCGACCTGATCGTTACGACTTCGAGAGGTATGTAACTTCGCCCCCGCAGGGACCCGGCTCGTTAAGGTCGCCTCGATATTCATATGAACATCTTCACGATCGACACACCAAGCAAACTTTCCTTCAGAGATCTCTTTCTCAATCTGAAGCAGCCCCGCCTCGATCGCCTTAAACTCCCCCGCCGTTAAAACCTTAATCTTCTGCAACATTCGCGCATGGGCAATACTTCCGCGAATATCATGACGATATAAACGCCAATCAAAGGAGACCGATTCAGAATATTTTTGAAGCAGCTCTGCGGGATTTTCGGCAAAACGCCCTCCCCAAAGAGATTGAGATTTCGCAACTTTCGTTGCCCGCTTTTTTACGCCATTCGACTTCGACATTGTTGGATCTCCTCAGGTGTCAAAACTTTGCATTTTCCAAGCGGAATTCGACCCAGTTCGAATTTACCAATCTGGACCCGCTTCAAGTTCTTCACTTTGTATCCAACTTTAAAAAACATCCAGCGAATTTGACGCTTAATGCCTTGAGTCAAAACGACTCGTAATTGTTTCGGCCCAATCCGATGGATCGACTCCATCCGTGCCCGCTTCCCCTCAACATTAATCCCCTTTTTCATTCGGGGAGAGAGCTCAAAATCAAAATCACGATCCAATACCACTTCATAAGTCTTCGGAACTTTAGAGCTTGGGTGCGTCAATTCATTCGCAAGATCTCCATCACTTGTCAGGAGAATCAATCCCTCACTGTCATAATCCAATCGCCCAATCGAAACCACCCGAGGAAAATCGCTCGGCAATAAATCATAAATCCGACGACGATCCTGTGGATCATCCATCGTACAAACATAACTCTTCGGCTTATTCATCGCCACCGTGATCGTTTGATCACTCACTGCAACGTGACAGCCATTGACCTTCACTTTGTCCCCAGGTTTGACCTGTGTTGCAAGGACTTGAATGATCTCGCCATTAATCATCACCGCCCCTTGAGCGACAAGTTCTTCACAAGCACGGCGAGAGCCATACCCTGCACGGGCTAAAAATTGGTTAATTCTCACAAAAAAGAGATAGGATCTTTTCCTCAAAAAGCGAGGAGAAGATCCTATCGAAATTGATTTTTAATAATGACTAAAAGAATTAAGCTTCCGGCTTTGTTTTCGGAAGACCAATTACTTTCATATCCTCTTTCCATTGACCACGCTTTTTGATCAATTCAACGCGTTCGAAACGTTTCAATACGTTCCGTTTTGCGGAGGTTGTCGATGAACTACGAAGACTGCTATGAAGTGCCATAAGGATTCCTTTGCTAGCCAGTTCATTTTGAAGGTAAAGTAAAAAATATCACTTTTTTCAAAAGGAAATCAGGCCCCCTTGATTATTTCTTAATAAACGTCCTTGAGATAACGTTTCTCCTCTTTCGTAAAGGTCACATTGATATAGGCTTCCGCAGCCTCTTGCGAGAGTCCCCCCTCCTTCTTAGCGATATCAATCAATGCCTGATGAACATCACGCGCCATTCTCTTGGCATCTCCACAGACGTAGAAATAAGCCCCTTCCTGAATCCATTTCCACATCTCCGCACTCTTTTCCATCATCCGAGTCTGGACGTAGATCTTTTCAGCCTGATCCCGTGAAAAGGCCAAATCGAGCCGATGAAGTGACCCCTCTTTCAAAGCCCCCTCCAACTCCTCTTCATACAAATAATCGGTAGCACGACGTTGATCACCAAAATAAAGCCAATTCTTCCCCGTGGCCCCAGTCGCCTTACGTTCCTGCAAGAAGGCACGGAACGGTGCAATCCCAGTTCCCGGTCCCACCATGATGATATTCTTATCTAACGGAGGTAAATGGAAGTGTCGGGTCGGCTGGGTGTAAACAGGGGTCAAAACCGACTCTGAATGATAGCCCAAATACCCAGAGGCGATCCCCATCTTCGGACGACCGTGACTCTCATACTTCACCACCGCAACAGTCAAATGAACCTCATTCGGATAAACCACCGAAGAGGAGGCGATCGAATAAAGTCGAGGAGCGACCTTATTCACCAATCCTAAAAGCTCGGTCGCATTGAGTTCGACCCCTGCGCAGTCGTTCAAAACGTCGACATAATCACGCGAAAAAACATATTCATCCAAAGCCGGCTCATTGGCGATCAACGCTGTGATCTCCTCTTTTTTAGCTCCAGCAGGAATCTTTTCCACAATTCCCTTCACGAACTTCTTACTCGCACGATTCAAAATATACTGAGA
>CAMAQI010000073.1 GCA_945860255.1 Methylacidiphilum caldifontis | reverse complement strand
CAAAAACAATTTTCTTTGGTCTTTATCCAGAACATCCTCCGAATCGATGCAAAAAATCCGCTTCACTCCTTTGCCATTCCCCATTCCATGGGGACAGTTGCTCTTAGGAAAGCAAAATTTTTCTTTTCGTTTTCTTTTCCTGCATTCTTCCTGAGAGATTTTTATGGAATCATCGGCGTTGATGAGATGGGGGATCGACTTTAGGCTCTGATGGATTAGGATCTATTCATGTATCTACTCGATCAATTACCCGAAGAATGGGATTTAGGAGCGGTTCCTCGTTATCGACGGGATCAGATCCGGGATTGGATTTATCAAAAACGTGCCGCTTCTTTCGAGTTGATGTCCTCTTTGCCGAAGGAGCTGCGTGATTCTCTGCAGTCGAAGTTCTCTCTCTCTCCGTTGACTTTAGAAAAACTTCAAGGATCAAAAGATACGACTCGAAAATTGCTCTGGAAGTTGTCGCAAGGGGATTACATTGAGAGCGTTTTAATTCCTGCAAGCCCTGCTCTTTATGGAGAGAAATCAGATCGAATGACTTTATGTGTCTCTTCTCAAGTCGGCTGTGCTTACGGATGTAGGTTTTGTGCGAGTGGATTGGAGGGATGGAAACGTCATTTGACCCCCGGTGAAATTGTCGGACAGATTATCGAGACAGAGCGAGTCACGGGAGAGCGAATTAGTAATTTAGTCTTCATGGGAATGGGAGAACCCTTTGCTAATTTTGAGAATCTCCGAAAAGCGATCGAGATGATTAATGCCTCTTGGGGGGTGGGGATTGGGGCCCGGCATATCACCATTTCAACCAGTGGATTGGTGCCTCAAATCAAGCGACTCGCCGATGATCCGCTTCAGGTTCGGTTAGCGATTTCATTGCATGGAGCGACCAATGAGGTTCGGAATCAGATAATGCCGGTGAATAAGAAATATCCGGTTGAGGAGTTGATTGAGGCCTGTGAATATTATCAGGAGAAACAAGGTCGAATGATCACTTTTGAATATATTCTTTTGGAGGGAATTAATGATCAACCGGATCATGCTGAGGCTTTAGCTCGTTTAGCGAAGCGTGTTTTTGCAAAGGTGAATGTGATTCCGTATAACAAAGTCGAGGGGCTTCCGTGGGATCGTCCCAGCGATTCGAAGATTCGAAAATTTGCCGATGTTTTAAAACGGCATGAAATTAAGATCACGCTCCGTTTGGAAAAGGGTCATGATATCGATGCTGCTTGTGGGCAGTTGCGTTTGAAAAAAGTGCAAGAAGAGCAAGTGGATCTTTCAACATAAATCGGTCAAAGACCGAAACCAAGGATCTCTCCCCAATGAAAATATTTTCTATCCCCTATCAATCGCATTGAATTCCGCTTGAGTTGCGGAAGTCGGGCTAGCCTGGAGGCCAGTGGAGCGATCGGCCAGCAAGGAGATGGAGGTGGAGATGGGGAACGGTCTCTCCGGCATCGGAGCCATTATTAATGACGAGACGAAATCCGGATTGATCAACGCCCAGTTTTTTTGTGATTTCGCCGGCAGTCCAGAGGAGATGTCCGAGGAGTGTCCTTTCATCTTGAGTCGAGAGAGAGATTCGGATGATCTTTTTTTTGGGAATGATCAACAGATGCGTCGGGGCTTGAGGGTTGATATCATGGATTGCGATACAGAGATCATCCTCATGAATGATTTGGGCGGAAATTTCTCGTGCGATGATGCGTTCGAAGAGAGTCATAATTATTCTGGGGAGATGATGAGTTCGATCTCTTGATCGGTGCGTTCACGAACGCAGGCGATGGCATAGAGTTCGATTTGTTCATAAATATTTTCGCAGGAACGTTTCCATCGCCGTGTTCCTTCAAGCATTTTTGAGCATCGTCTCATTCCATTGAGGCGGACACTACGAACCTGGGCATCCATCATTTCATGGAGTCGCTCCCGAAGTTCTTGATAGAAGCTCATCTCCATCTCAGCGCGTGAGACCATTTCCGGAAGATAGATATGGGTTCTCGGAGGAGAGAGGTGAGCATTTTGAGCCATCTCTTTGCGTCCCAGTGCTTCGAGGATTTGACGAACAACATCGACGAGCTCGCTGGGGGTAATCGTGGCGTAGTCGTAATCGGTTTTAAAATAGAGTCGAGTGGCGCGAGCGACATCGTTGGACCATTGCCAATTTTTTTCTCCAGATCTTTGAGCGATCGAGTCGATTGTTTCGGTGAGCCACTCGACTGTCAGTGGAACCGGTTTCCCCCCGTGCCAGAGGACTGCTGGAAGTTCGTGGGGGAAACCAATCATAGAGGAGGGGGATTGATGTTTTGAATTTCATTTACGAATGCCTGTGCATCTCGGAATTTTCGGTAAACCGAAGCAAAACGAACATAGGCCACTTCATCGAGATTACGGAGGCGTTGCATTACCTGCTCGCCGATTGCGAGTGTGGGGATTTCCCCTTGGTATTTTTGTTCGAGTTCGTCAGTCATCTCGTCGACGAGGCGATCAATTGACTCTTTGCGTATCGGTCGTTTTTCGCAGGCACGTTCGACCCCTGAAATGAGCTTTCGACGGTCAAATGGTTCAAATCGTCCATCCCGTTTAATGACCCGTAAATCTTCTCGTTCAATTTCTTCGTAGGTCGTGAAACGATAGTTGCAAGTAAGACATTCACGACGACGACGGATCACCGCACCATCTTTCCAAGGACGGGAATCAATTACTTTGTCCTCATTTCCCTTACATTTTGGGCAGCGCATACAATATTTTGTGTCTGTATTATTAATAAATACTCCTTATGGTATGTCAAGATTCGACTTGCAGGGGATTAAAAAGAAAATAGCTTTGATTCGAAGTCGAGAGGGCTCAATTTCGGAATCGGTTTTTAAGAGATGAAAAAAGATAACTCGATGACAGGGGCAGGGGTTGAGTTACATGATACTCCTGGGGCTCCTCGCATTCTTCAAATTCGCTTAGCGAATTGGGTGAAGTATCTTTTTATTTTTGTCGCGATGGTCTTGCTTGGGGTTGTGGGGGTGATGTATTTTCAATATCGAGAGATGCTCACTATTCGTGATGCGCGACAACAGTTGATGCAAAAAAATGAGCGGTTACTGAAAGATTATCAGAAGCTTACCCTTCAATCGGAAGATAAAGAGGCGACGATCGAATCGTTACAAAAGCGCTTAGAAACAGTCAAAAAATCTCTTGAGGAGATTCAGATTCAATCTTCGGAGATAACGAAGCCTGTTTTTTCTCGACCCTTGAATGGAGCGGTACCGGAAGATGCAAAACTTTTGATTGAAACGCTCGCCAATCTTTTTCCAGAGCTTCCGGCTTATCGCAGTGGGCCCTATGTGGTGGTTCAACTTCCTGGAGCCTATTTTGATGCCGGAGCAACGGAATTACCTGCACCTGTATTAGAACAAATGGCGATCATTGCGAAAGTCTTTGAATTTTATTCGGGGGATTATTATATGGCAGTTGAAGGCCATACCGATTCGTTGCCGGGGACAAAAAGTAATTGGAAGATTGGATCTGAGCGGGCTGAAAAGGTTTTAGATTATATGATTCGACTCGGAGTCTCTCCGACAAAACTTGCCCTTGTCTCCCGCGGAGAATATATGCCGTTAAATATTCCTGGGGAGGGGAAGGAGCAGGAGAATCGTCGGATTGAACTTGTTTTTGCTCCGAATCGCGTTGTGAAAAAAGGTCATAGCGTCGCAACGTTGCTGCAGGAGGAAAGTCAACGAGCGCTTCATTATTCCGCGCAGGAGTCGAGTGAGCCTCAAGTGGAGATACGCCCTCCATTGCCAGGGAATTAAGTTCTTTTCCCTCCTGAGAATCGTGATGAGTTTAAGTGTTCGGAAGCTGGAGAATGAGCGATTTTAATTCGGTCATCTCTTCCATCGCATAGCGAATCCCTTCCCGTCCAAAGCCGCTAAGTTTGGTTCCTCCATAGGGCATATTTTCTGTTCGGAACGTGGGGACTTGATTGATGAGCACTCCTCCGACCTCAAGGGTTTCAAAGGCCTTCCAGATTCGTCCAATATCTTGAGTGTAGATTCCGGCTTGCAATCCGTAGTCGGATTCATTGACCAATGCGAGAGCTTGTTCGTAGGTCTCATACGGTTCAAGGAGGACGACAGGAGCGAAGGCCTCTTCGCAGTAGATTTTATCGCTGTGACGGACATTCGTTAAAACAGTGGGAGGGAGAATAGTCCCTTCCGATTTTCCTCCACACAGTAAGGTGGCTCCATGAAGGATTGCTTCATCGATCCATTCCACAGTTTTTTGGAGGGCCAGGAGATCGATCATCGGGCCGACGAGAACCTGAAGATCAAGGGGGTTTCCGTATTTTATTTTTTCTTGAGTATAAGAGAGAAATTCCTTTTCAAAGGCAGAGAGGATCGATTGCTGAAGAAGGATTCTTTGAACGCTGATACAAGATTGACCGGCATTACTGAAAGCCCCTGTCGCGATTGCTGGAATTGCTTTTTTCCAATCGCTATCGGAATGCACCACGACCGCTGCATTGCCGCCGAGTTCCAGAGTAATTCGTTTCGTGCCACACCGCGATTTTATTTTCCATCCGATTGCCGGACTTCCTGTAAATGATATTTTTTTGATCCGGGGATCTTCGATGAGATAGTCGGCGACGGCGTGGGTGCAGGTGACGATATTAATTTGTCCCGCCGGAAGGCCTGCTTCGATTAAAATCTCTCCGAGCAAATAGGCGGTGAGGGGAGTTTTAAGGGCGGGCTTGAGGAGCATCACGTTGTTCGTTGCGATGCAAGGAGCGACTTTATGGGCGACTAGATTCAGTGGGAAATTAAAGGGAGTGATTCCGTAGATGATTCCTAAGGGGAATCGGCGACTGATCCCAAAATGATTTTTCCCTGGCGCAAAGGCATCGAGGCAAAGTCCCTCGACCTGATCTTCTCGTGCCGCTTCTGAGGCAGCGGTGAAGGTATCGATGGCTCGAGTCACTTCGGCAAGTGCCAGAAAGAGCGGCTTTCCTGATTCTTCTGCAATGAGTTGGGCGAACTCTTTTTTGCGTTTTTCGATTCCACTCGCGATGGCAAGAAGACGTTGTGCCCGTTCGAATCCCGGAGTTGATTTCAATTGTTCGAAAGCGGACTGACAGGAGTCGAGTGCTCGATCGAGATCTTCATGAGTGGCTAATGCCACCGCACCTAAGAGCGTTCCATCGTAAGGGCGATGAATGGGGTGGGATTCAGTGGTGGGAATCCAAGTGCCATGAATGAGAAGAGATCGTGTCATCATGAGAGCGGTGATTAGACCCATTTTTTGGATTCACGTTTTTCAACGAAGATATTAAGACCCTCTTTAACGAATTCCTCCATAATCAGATCAGGAGCAAGAGCCTCGGGCATCATCACGCCACGTTCTTTAATCTTTCCAGTGACGAGGAGCTTTGCGGTGACCGCAGGGGGGATTCCCGTCTGAACCACAGTCAACGAGTAGCCATATTTGTCATAGGTTTCACGATGGCTATCCATTGTGTAGATAAAGTATTCGACGGGGATACCGTCTTTGACTCCTCGGACTTCCGCTCCGACACAGGAGAATCCATCGACCGTGGCGCCGAGTTGAGCTGGCTTCGGAAGGTTGGCGGCCGCAACACGAACAGGAGCGACTTCGACTCCATCGACTTTAATTTTTTTCCAAGAGTCGAGTCCAAGGAGAGAGAGGGACTTTGCGATGTTATAGACCTTGTCGGAAATCGAATATTTAAAGACCGAGTAACGTACCCCTTTTTTAACAAAGGGAGGATAGATTCCGAGACTGACCCCTTCTTCGTGGGCCACGGCGTAGGTTTTAACAAGTCCAATCGGATCGGGAAAACGAATCCATTCGACCTCGGTTTCTAAAGGTCTCCCTGAAGTGACTTGTCCATCTTTCACATAATAGGGGACGGCTCCTAACTCCTCAAAAAAAGTTTCTGGGGAAAATAGAACGGCAAATCGATAGCCTTTTACATCTCCATTGTCGGCATCGAGAATGCGAATACTGGAGGCGGTATCGAGTCGATCCATCGCCCAACGGGCAAAAACATTGACCGCCCCGGGGTCGACTCCCATACAGATGACTCCGGCGATGTTTTTATCGAGAAACGGTTGATTAAATCGATCGATCTCCGCTTCGTAAGAGTTTTTTCCTGATTTTTTGGCTCCAGAAGGGGAGTAGATATCCGCGGCCATATCGATATAGTGAGAGCCTGCAATCGAACAGGCTTCGAGAACTGAAAAGTTGACAACGCTATTGCAGGCATTGAGGGTCACATCGACCTTTTTATCGATCATAAAGGCCGAGAGTTCCTTTACATTGGTTGCGTTGACTTGGCAGACCTCAAATCGGTTGTCTTTGGTATTGTCCTGCAGTGTTTTCGCAAAAGTGGTATCCCGATCGGCGAGGATTATTTTTTTAAAGCAATCGTAGGTATGGAGCTTTTGTCCAATGACCGATCCTACTCCCCCAGTGCCGAGTACCATTGCGATTGCCATATTCGTCTCCTGTGTTGTTTACTATAAGCGATTAATTAGTTTTAACAAATAATTTTTAGTAAATCTAATAAAACAGAGTTTATTTACGAAACTGAGGGTAGGCTTTTTTGAGTTTTTCAGACCAGATCAGGCCGGTGATCGGGTCTCCCGATTTCGTGAAGGCAAGGGAGGCGCGATGCATCGCGTGGGGGGTCCAATAAGGGTCTTGATAGAGAACGGCAATCGCCGCAAAGGATTTGGCTGCCGACAACGGGTCTTTGCGACCTTCATGGCATTCTGCGACAAGGAAACGGGCCTGAGCGGTTGATTTCCCATCGGGATCCTGGAGCATCACCTTTTCTGCGAGGGCTTGAGCGGAGTTCCATTCTTTCGCTCCGAGATGGGATTGAGCAAGGGCGAGAAGGAACTGATTGGTTTTCGCTTTTTCTGGATCTAGTTTTTCGAAGCGTTGATAGCTGACGATCGCAAATTTCCAGAGTCCTGCTTCGCGTTGGGATTCCGCGAGATACCACCAGGAGGGATTTCGAAGGTCTCCCGGTTGAGGATGACTATTCACGGCCGCAAAGAAATTGGCAGCTTGAAGATATTTTTTCTGGTCGAAATGAATTTGTCCGAGCCAATAATAGACTGCGGCAGGGATCAATTCTTTTTTTCCTAAGGAGGCGGAGAGTTGTTCGTATTCCGTGAGCAGAGCAAAGGTCTCTTCCGGCCGTTTGAGATCGTAGGCGAGATAAAGCATTTGTTGTGTCGCGGCGTAGCTCCAGGTTTTCGGGTCTCGTTTGCGGGCGAGATCAAAAAGGTCATAGGCTTTTTCCGGCTCTTTTTCCTCAACGGCGATGGTTGCGAGTTTAAAGTAGGCAAGGGGAATCGTTTCACTTTCTGGGTAGAGTCGAAGGAGTTCCTTGAACGTTTTTTTCATTTTCTCTTTAAGATTTCTTTGGGAAGAGAGTAAGCCGATTTGTTCGAGGGCCATTTGATGAGAGGGGGAGGGAACGGTCGCAAAGGGAAGAATCTCCTCCCAGGCTTCAAGGGAGTGATTGCCGGCTTGTTGGAGGGCGACCGCTTTGGAAAGTCGGGCCGAGAAGCTTTGAGGATGTTGGGGGAATTCTTGGATGAAATCGGCAAAGGCTGCTGCGGCCTTCATCCAAGCCGCGGTTTCATAATAGGCTCGGGCTCTTTCGAATAAGATTTGTTCTCGAGAAAGCTTAGGGTCATTAAGGGTTTTGAGCTCCTCCCACATCGGGAGTGATTCCTTGAATTTTTTCCGTTGGCTAAAATCTTGCGCTCGTAAAAGTTTCACCGTATTCGTGTACTCCGATTGGGGGAATTTAGAGAGGAAGGCTGCGGTTTCAGCCGTTGTATTCTGGGGGTCTAATTGAATCGAAGCGATGAATCGGGTGTAAGAGGCGAGAAGGAGTTGAGAGTGTTCCGGAAAGTTTTTAATCAAGAGTGTTAACGTCTCCACTGCTTTTTCCAGATTCTTGAGCTGATAGTGAGAGATTCCAACCATGAGGAAAATTTCCGAACGTCGAGAATCGAGAAAGTTCTGTCTTTCCTCTTTATAGAGCTGAAGAACCTCCTCATATTTTTTTTGCTGATATTTAATTTGAAGGAGTCCGGAGTTCGCAATTTTTCGCCAATCTCCGGAGGGGTCTGATCGGCGGGTTTGTTCAAGAAGGGGGAGTGCTTCCTCGTTCTTTTCCTGTTGCAGAAGAATCCAACCGGCGCGAGCGCTCGCTTGAGCTTTAAGGCTCTCGTCGTCGGTGAGGAGAACGGTTTGTTTCCAATAGATCAAGGCTTCGGGAAGATTTCCCCATTTTTCATAGTGATCGGCTAAGGCCCAGGAGGCGAGAGAGGAGAGAATCGTTGGAGGAGAGGATTTGAGTACCGATAGAAAGAGGGGAATCGCCTCCGTCGGTTGTTGATTGCGGAGGAGCGCAAGTCCAAGGGCATATTGAAGCAGCGGGCGAATTTCAGCGGGGGGTTTTTCAAGGGCTTTTTGAAGATAGGGAATGGCCTGTTTGTATTTCTCTAATTTTCCGAAGAGAAGTCCTACTTGAATTTGAATTTGAGGAAGATAGAGGGATTGGGGACTGTTTTTTTCGAGATAGAGGTAGGCATTTACGGCATCGTTGTTTCGTCCTAGGAATCGATAACATTCTGCGATTTGAAAGAGCGATTCATCGTAACGAAGGTCAGAGGGGTAGTTTTGAACCACCTTTGAAAATTCGAGGATCGCTGCCTCGTACTGTTGTTGAGAGAGGAGCAAGAGTCCGCGTTCGATGATCGGATCGCTGGGAGAAAGGATCGACAGTTCAAGAGGAGGTGTTTTGGGAAGGGAATCGGTGGCGAAGAGGGAGAGAGGAATCAGTAAGGGGGCGAGGAGTAATAAGAACAGAGGAAAAGAGGGGATAAGAGTAGTCTTTTTCATCATTGTTAAAATTCATAAATCGGAATTCAATGCGATTGAAATGGGATAGAAAATATTTTCATTGGGGAGATATCCTTGGTTTCAGTCTTTAACCGATTTAGGAGGTTTTCTATTTGGGGTCATTTTTATTCGTTGCAAAGGCGACGTTCCAGAGATTTTCACCGCTACAAATATCGAGAACCCCGATGAGGAAACGATATTCCGTTCCTTCATCTGCACGGATAATCACCGCTTGATCGGGGTATTGTTTCGAAATCTCTTTTAAGATCTCTTTGAGTTCGGTGAGGGGAACCTCTCGGCGATTTAACGTGACCACTCCCTCTTTACGAATATTGATAATCACTTCTCCAGGAAGACGCTGGGGGTCTTTGGCGTTCTGTGCTTTCGGAATTTTGACTTCGAGATCGGCCTCGTATCGGGCGAGATTCCAGGTTAGAAGAAAAAAAGTAAGGAGAAAGAGGATGACATCGATCATCGGCGCGAGTTGAAGCGTGATCGACTCCGGATGAATGCGCTTGCGGAAGTTCATCTCAATTTATTTGTTTTTCTTTAAAAGCAAAATCGGTTGAAGAGCGAGAGCGGTTTGGATTTCCAGGTCGGAGATCAGACCTTGAACACGTCCTCGAAAATAGGAATAGAAGAACATTGCCGTGATTCCGATCACGAGACCGGCTGCGGTGGCGACGAGTGCCTGTGAGACGCCGCCTGCAAGGAGCATCGTTCGCATCGGACTTGATTCAAGGGCAATCGAGCCAAAGGAACGGAGAATCCCGATGACCGTTCCAAAGAGACCGAGCATCGGAGCGAGAGCTCCTAGATCCATGAGATAGATCGTTTTTTGATGAATCGAGGCGGCGATGCGACTTCCTTCGGTCTCTGCGACCGATTGAAGGGCTGCGACATCGGCGTGCGGGTGTTTTTTCAAAAAGAGTAAGGTTTGCGTTAAGATTGAGGAGACGGCATCGGGGCGAGTTTGAACATAGGCTAAGAGTCCTTGGAGATCGCCGTTATCTAAGAACGGTTCCATTTTAGCCGGAAGATCTTCGGAGCAGATCGTCGATCGTTTCAAAGTCATGAAATAAAAGAGAATGAGCGCAACGACGAGCAGGGAAGAGATAAAGAGCGGAACCATGACCCAGCCCCCGGACTGGATCAGCTCGAGAAGAGTGAGAGGTTGAGTTGTGGCAGTGGCTTCAACGGCAAGTAAGGGGAACATAAGGAAGAGAGTGGCTCTAGATAAAAGAAAGAAAAGCCTAAAAAGAAAAATTCAAACCGTCTTGTTCCCAAGAGATTTTTTTTGAGGGGGCCTATTGAAACTTCG
>CAMAQI010000072.1 GCA_945860255.1 Methylacidiphilum caldifontis | reverse complement strand
AGTCAGCGGAGTAATCGTCGTAAACTCCACAACTACGACCTTTACGAGCTTATTATTGCTAAAGTTTGTCAAGGGGGTGCTTGAATTTACGCTTACTATCTTTCAACGCCTAAAACCTATGAAAAATCGAAAAACACTAAATCCTTAAGTTGACGCCAATGCCACAGGGGAGCCGACCACTCCATTTCTGATGCCGAATTTAAATTTAACGCTAAGAGTTTACTTCGAAAAAAAAGCAAAGACGGCATCGTTATCTTTGGGGAGTCCTTCGTGAGCAAAGTCGGGATATATTCTCAAAGATTTTGCAGAAGTGATTTTGTTATACATCGCAAATTGAGTCGAGGGAGGACAGACGGTATCCATCAATCCGACTGACATCAAGACCTCCGCTTTGATGCGGGGTGCTAAATATTGGATATCAATGTAGCCGAGCTTGGTAAAGATCGCCTCTTCCCGCTCATGGAGCGGATCAAATTGACGAAAGAAAGTTCGCAGTTCGGCGTAGGCATCCTTACAAAGATCCATTTTCCAGGTCCGTTTGTAATCGCTCAAAAAAGGATAGGTTGAAGCCGTACGATAGATGCGGGGTTCAAGTGCCGCACAAGCAATCGCCAAGGCCCCCCCTTGGGATCCCCCAAGGGAGGCCACTCGTGCAGAATCAACTTCTGGCATCGTCATCAGAATTCCAGCCAGCTGCGCCGAATCGAGGAAGATTTGACGAAAAAGCAGCTTTTTGGGATCCGGATCATCGAGTCCTCGTATGATATGGCCATGATGCGTATTTCCGAGTACTTGAGAGGAGTCTTCGCTTTGACCTCCTTGACCTCGACAATCCATCGAAGCGACAATAAATCCCTCGTTGGCCCAAGCGAGTTTCTCAAGCCAGGCACCCCGGTTCCCCGTATAGCCATGGAATTGAACGATCGCAGGAAGTTTTCCTGAACAGCTCTTCGGTCTTAAAAAATGGGCATGGATACGAGCCCCTCCGACCCCCGTAAAATAAAGATGAAAACAGTCAATGTTCTTGGAGTTAACCTCCGTCGTTTGAATCAGTTCGATCTTGGGATCGATCACTTTCATCTCTGCAAGGGAGGAGTCCCAGTAGGAATCAAAGTCAGCGGGCTTCGGGTTGATTCCTTGGTATTTGTGAAGTTCTTCAAGAGGCATGTCGACGAGTGGCATAGAAAATAATCTTTATAGTTAAAGAGAGGGAGTTCTTTTTTAAGATCTGAAGTTAGTAAAATTCAGTGAGATCGTAAATTCAATTTGCCTGAGAGTCGCAATGACCTCTTGAAGGATATCTTTATCTTTGCCAGTCACTCGAACCTGCCCATCTTGGATCTGTGTCTGAACCTTGAGTCCGGTCTCCTTGATTTTGGCAATGACTTTCTTTGCATCCTCAGTCTCCATCCCCTGCTTGATCTTCAAAAGCTGACGGGCATGACCTACCGGTGAAATGTCGGGATCTTTCCGATCAATATTTTTTAAACTCACGTTCCTGCGGGCTAATTTTCCTAAAACAATCTCCTCAAGAAATTTTAATTTGTAGGCATCGACCGCCGCCAATTTAATCTCCAATTTTTCCAAGAGAATTTCCGCCTTGGCATCACGAAAATCGTAACGGGTTAAAATCTCTTTCGAGGCCTGCGCAATCGCATTCTGCACCTCTTGCATATCGACTTCAGAAACAATATCAAATGAGGGCATACTTAAACTCCTTAATCGGCATTTGGGGGGATCGGACGCCCGGGCATCCCAGGACGGGGAGCATCAATCCGACGTAAAATTCGACCTTTTTGTAAATCATGGGGGGATATTTCCAAAATAACTTTATCACCCATGGTTAATCGAACAAAATGCTTGCGCATCTTTCCCGAGATATGAGCCAGCACAATGTGCTTGTTTGTTCCTAATTCAACACGAAACATGGTCCCCGGTAAAACCGCCATGATTCGTCCTTCGACTTGAATCGTTTCCGACATATTCAGTATAGTATGTTATAGCCGTATTACGGCTTGATTTCTGCATGTTGGTGCCCCATCGAGGAAAGATCGAGAAGGATTTTAATCCCCTCGGAAAGTTGAAGATCATTCAACTCATCACTCTCCTCAGATTCCTCCTCCTCCGAATCGCTTGTTTTTTGTTTTTTCGGTTTGAGAGGAGGATTCTTGGCGATCATTTCCAATGTTTTGTTCGCTGTCAAATCATCCAAAGTTATATCCCAATGCCGCTCATTTTGTGCGGTCGAATCTTTTCGTAATTTCGTGCGAAGCTCCGTTCGCGCCTTCATTTCGTTTTTCTCTTGAATTCGTTTCGATTCCATTAAAGGAACTGATTTATCTAAAAGACGTTTCTTAAAGAGTTCAATTTCAGAATACAACCCCTTAAACTCCTCACTTTTTTCACGCCGCTCTTCAGATCTTTTTTTCAACGCCGGAATCAACGAATCTAAAGTCATCGACTTCTGATATTTTGAAACTTGAATTTCATCATACGGAAGACAATTAGGAAGATAGCGTTCCCCCATCTCTGCCACATCATAAAGGCTCGGAATATGAATATCAGGAATCACCCCTTTTTGTTGGGTCGACCCCCCACTGATTCGATAAAACTTTTGCATCGTAAACTTGACTCCTCCTTTAAAAGGTGGATCCCAGAAATTACGCAGTTTATCCATCTCTTGAAGAATCTGAACCGTCCCCTTTCCGTGAGTCGCAGAATCGCCGACAATCAACGAACGTCCATAATCTTGAAGCGCTGCTGCGACAATCTCCGCAGCAGAGGCACTTTGATGTCCCACCATACAAATCAACGGTCCATAATAATGAACCGATGCATCCTCATCAGAATAAACTTGAATCGCTCCCCCACTATCGCGCACTTGAACCACGGGGCCTTTGGAAATAAAAAGCCCGGTCAAATCAATCGCCTCTTTCAATAATCCGCCGCCATTTCGGCGCATCTCGAGAATCACTCCTTGAACCCGCTCTTGCTCAAAACGCTTTAAAAAACGATCGATATCATCAGAACATCGATCATAAAATTGATTTAAATAAATCACGCCAACTCGTTTTTTTTCTTTATTCGCAGCGGTTACTTCGATTAATCGAGCATGAGCCTTCGCATCCTTAAGTTCGATATCCCCCCGAATAATGGAAACCACCTGACGAACCGTCGGATCAGGGGCAGAGGCGGGAATGATCGTCAAACGAACCTCCGTTCCCGCTTTACCACGAATCAATTTCACCACTTTTCGAAGCGGCATTTCAATCACATCCACTGGCTTTTCATTTCCTTGGGCAACAGCGACAATACGATCATTTGCATTTACTTTCTTCGTTCCCTCAGCAGGACTTCCAGGAATCACGCGACGCACCTTGGCATAGCCATCCTCAACCGTAAGCTCCGCTCCAATTCCGGAAAGTTTCAAGTCGATCGATTGGATCTTAAAATCCTCCATATCCTCTTCCGAAAAAAAATCAGAATGAGGATCAAAAACGCGACAGAGGACTCGCAACGAATCATCCACCACATCTTGGGCATTATATTCAGAAAACTCCTTTAAACGACGTGCATATCGGCGACTCACTGTTTTAATCGTATCCTCTGACTTTTCCTTATTGAGCCGTCCTGCTAAGAGATCAAATTTGACACGGAGTTTCCAAAGCTTTTCAGCCTCTGCAGAATCCTTCGGGAAAGCCTCTTTTGAACGATCCGGCAGAAAACTTTCATCGATTGAAAAATCATATTTATCAAGAAGTAGTTTTTGAACGGTCTTTTCCCGCTCTTGAAAACGAATCATAAATCGATTAAAAACATCGAGGCCAAACTGTGGATCTCCCTCTAAAATCACTTGATCCAAGTTCAACATCCATTTCTGCTTGAGTTCATCGATGTCCGATTGATAAAAAATCATATGCGTATAATCGAGGTAATCGATCCAGGCATTAAAATATTTCAATGTAAAATCCTGTCCAATGCGTTGACGGGAATAGTGGTAACGCTCCAATACCGAGGCAAGGGTCTGACCTAATTTAGAAAGATCTTTTTGTTCTAGTTCATTGACCGTGATTGCCTTGATTTCAACAGGAGTCAACGGAGCGGAATCCAACCCAAAACAGGCTGCAACGGTCAACGAAAGCAAAAGAGTGACACAACGAATTACAGACATGTATTTCCTAAGTAGGGTTGAAGGATTTCAGGTAACTGAACCGATCCATCTGGCTGTTGGTAGGTTTCAAGTAAAGCGATGTAAAGCCGAGCAAGAGCGGTTCCCGAGCCATTTAAGGTGTGACAAAAATGATTCTTTCCCTCTCCATCTTTATAGCGTAGTTGGAGTCGACGGGCTTGAAAGGATTCGAAGTTACTACAAGAAGAGACCTCCAACCAACTCTTTAATCCCGGAGCCCAGACCTCGATATCATAACACTTCGCAGCACCAAACCCCATATCCCCCGTACACAAAGTCAAAACACGATAAGCAAGCCCGAGCTTTTGCAAAACCGTTTCCGCATGATTCAAAAGCTTTTCCAAAGTCGCATACGACTCTTCAGGCTTTACGATATGGACTAATTCGACTTTATCAAATTGATGAACCCGAATCATTCCCCGGGTATCTTTTCCCGCACTCCCTGCCTCACGTCGAAAACAAGGAGTATAAGCGGCGTAAGCAATCGGCAATTGATCCTCTGTTAAAATCTCCTCTCGATGAAGATTTGTCACAGGAACCTCTGCCGTCGGAATCAAATAAAGATCTTCATCCTGAACCGTATACATATCTTCCGCGAACTTCGGCAACTGCCCTGTTCCGACCATACTTTCTCCACGAACCACATAAGGAACCCCGACTTCCTTATACTGATGATGATCGGTATGAAGATCTAAAAGAAAATTAATCAATCCGCGTTCAAGCCGTGCCCCTTTTCCCGTATAAACAATGAATCCACTTCCAGAGATCTTGGTGGCGCGCTCCAAGTCAATCAACCCCCGGGCCGCTCCAATCTCCCAATGGGGTTTGGGTTCAAAAGAGTGCACCACAGGAGTTCCCCAAGACTTTAAAACCGGATTATCTGCCGCTTCCAATCCAACGGGGACCGAGAGATGAGGAAGATTCGGAATTCCTAATAAAAGAGCGTGCTGTTGAACATCAAGTTCCGCAAAGGCCTTATCTAAAAGAGCGATCTCATCGGAGACCTGTTTCATGCGTACTAAAATTTCATCTGCAGGAAGCCCTTTCGACTTCAACGCCCCGACCTCCTTACTCGCCTTATTGCGCTCTGCCTTCAAGGTTTCAACGGTTTTTAAAATTTTACGTCGTTCCTCATCAAGCGCCTTCAATTCATGGATATGAACTTCATCGCCCCGACCTCTCGTCGCAAGGCGTCGCGCCACTTCATCGGATTCCTCTCGAATGTACTTTATATCAAGCATGCTGTATGAGGAGCGTTAATAGAGATATCCCCTCAAATGGCAAGCGGGTTATGGTAGGGAAAGGCTCCCTTTATCCGATTCCCTCCCCTCCGGGAGCGATCGCGCACGTGCGCATAGGCGTCAACTGAAGAAAAGAGAAATACAAATTTAACCGCCAAGAATAAGCAAAAAACGCCAATAATGGACGGAAGATAACCATGGTGATGGCTGTTTTAATGTGAGAAAAAGGCAACGGTCTTGTCTTTCAAATGAGAATAAATGTATTTTCTCTGTTACCCTCCCTCCTTCATAATACTTACTTTGAATTTGTTGGCGTCCTTTGACTTTACCTTGGCGGTTAAACCTCTTTTGGTCTGTTAGGTTGACACCTATACGCACCTGCGGGATCGCTCCCGATTATGACTTTGTAACCGACCCAACAAACCAAAGATAATCGCGATAAAATTCCAAATAGACACTCTCTCCATAGAGGGTTCGGGCATTTTTTAAAACTTCGTCGGCCTCTATTTTTTTTCCAGCTGCCTCTAAAACGGCGGCCTTCGCAAAATAATAAGCCGGGGTCTTGTCATTAAAACCGTCCATTGTGGAGGCCACTCGCTCCGCCTCCCCAAGTTCTTTATTTTTTAAAAAGGCATAGACTTTCCTCAACAAAGCCTCCGGTTTTTTGACCTCTTGCGAGGTCGCCTTTTGATAAAACTCTATCGCCTTTCCCGGCTTTCCCGTAAAGACCAAAACATCTCCCCAAGGAATCCAAAGCATTCCTAAATCTGGCTCCTTGAGAACTAAAGGGGCTAAAAGCATCTCTGCCTCGCTATATTTTTTCTGCGCTAATGCAATTTTCCCCAGCAACACGAGCGAATGAGAATGATTCGGTTTTAACTTAATCGACTCCAAGACAGCCGTTCGAGCTCCTCCGAACTCCCCGCTCTTATAGGCCACTAAGGCATTTTGATAGTAATAGGCAGCATCCTTACTCTCCCCTCCGTAGAGCACGCTCAAAAGCAAGGAGAGAAAAAGGAGCTTACTCATATAAAACTTCCATCTTGCATCTCTAAAACAATATCGGAGGCCTTCGCAATCGCCGGATTATGCGTAACCACCAAGATCGTGATCTTTCGATCATGAGCCAAACGCTTCAGAAGCTCAAAAACTTTTTCCGAATTTGCACTATCCAAATTTCCTGTCGGTTCATCGGCAAGAATGATCTCCGGTTGATTCGCTAACGCTCGAGCAATCGCCACCCGTTGTTGCTCTCCTCCAGAAAGATGATTCGCACGACGCTCAGCCTTATGAGCGATTCCTACCGCTTCTAACAACTCAAGAGCCCTCGATTTCATCGCCCCATCGGAAAGTTTTCCGAGTCGGATCATCGGCAACATCACGTTTTCTGCCGCGGTAAACTCTTTTAGCAAAAAATGGAACTGAAAAATAAATCCAAGATGCTCATTCCGAATCCGAGTCGCCTCATCTTCAGTCAAATGCGCCGATTGCTTTTCTCCAATATAAATCTCCCCTGAATCAGGCTGATCGAGTAACCCCAAAAGATAAAGCAACGAGGACTTTCCGCAACCCGAGGGTCCCACAATCGAATAAACTTTTCCCTTTGTTAATTCGAGGGAAACATTTTTGAGTGCTTGAACCCGATTTTCCTCTTCTCCGAGGAATTTTACCAGATTTCGACAACTCAAACTGATATCGCTCATGAAACCATTACAACTTAACTTCTTTACGAGACTTAATCACCTCATCGATGATTCCAAACTCCTTAGCCTCTTGCGCGGTCATGTAATAATCACGATCGGTAGCGAGTTCAATCTCTTCGATCTTTTTACTACAATGGAAGGCTAAAATCTCGTTCAAACGTTGTTTTGTTTTAAGAATCTCCTCGGCTTGAATCATGATATCCGAGGCCTGACCGCGGGCACCGCCGAGGGGTTGGTGAATCATCACCTTGGCATTCGGAAGACAATAACGCTTCCCTTTCGTTCCTGCGGAGAGAAGAACGGCTCCCATGCTCGCCGCTTGTCCAATACAATAGGTCGATACATCACAGGTCATGAACTGCATCGCATCATAAATCGCAAGACCGGCGGAGACATATCCCCCTGGAGATTGAATATAAATACTGACATCCTTCTTCGGATCTTCCATCTGAAGAAACAAAAGCTGAGCAACGACCACATTCGCCACGTTATCATCGATCGATGAGCCAATAAAGACGATCCGATCTTTAAGAAGTCGGGTAAAAATATCAGAACGACGCTCCCCCTTAGGAGTTTGCTCATCGACGTAAGGGACATAAATATTGTTTTCGGTCATCATAAATCATCCTTGATCTCTCCCCGCCGAGAAAGCCTCCCTCTTCGGGAGACCTCTCGTGGAAAAATCGTTCAATATCAAATCAACTTCGCTTCTTTCCTCAAAAAGTCGAGGACTTTACGGGTCAAAATTTGACGACGAACAGAATAATAAACTTGAGGATCAGAAATCCGCTTAGCCACTTTATCGATCGGCATCCGATAGGCTTGTGCCATCCGACCGACTTCAGCCATCATATCCGATTCTTCGATTTTAATCGATTCCTTCTCGGCGATATTTTGAACAATGAAGGAGAGTTTGACTCGTTCTTTAGCGGTTTTTGAGGCGTTGTCGTAAATCTCCTGCTTCTTCTCCTCCATCACGTTTTGAGCAATCCCGCGGGTTTGGTTTTCAGAAACAATTTGATAGACCACATCCTGGGTCTCATCATTTACCCAAGACTCAGGAAGATCGAAAGTCACGGCATCGAGGAGCTTCTTGACGATCTCGTTGGTTTGTGACCCTTCGATCCGTTGTTGCTCTTGTTGCTCCAATGTTTTCTGAACCGTCTCACGAAGTTTCGCGGCACTCTCTTGTCCGAGCTCAATGGCGAGTTCATCGGTCATTTCAGGAATCTGCTGAGCCTTCAATTCATGAAGCTCCACTTCATAAGAAGCCTTCTTTCCTGCAAGGATCTCAATCCGAAAATCAGGAGCGAAATCGATCGAAATCGTTTTCTTATCTCCCACATTCATTCCAATCAGTTGATCGGTGAATCCAGGAATAAATTCCGCACTGTTCACACGCATCCAGAACTTTTCAGCTCCCCCCAACATCTTTTCAGTCGGGGCGATCTCTTTGATCGATTGTCCCTCGATCGTTCCGTCAAAAGTAATGATCGCAAAATCTTCCGCTTGAACGGGTCTTCCTTGGATCGTCTCAAAAGTCGAACGCATCACCACAAGTGACTTCACTGCATTATTTAATTGCTCTTCCGTCACCGCAACGGCCTCCTCTTTAATTTCAATTCCTTTATACTGAGGAAGCGAAAATTCAGGTGCGAGATCGATCGTCGTTGTGAAACTCATCGTCAACCCGCGTTGATAACGAACATCTTCAAATTGTGGAGAACTCACGACCTTCAACTTCTTCTCTTCAACCGCATCATAATAGGCTTTAGGAAGCAGTTTTTTGCGAGTTTCCTCATCGATATCTTTAGAGAAACGCTTCAGCACCATCGGTTTAGGTGCTTTACCGGCACGAAAACCAGGAATTTGAGCGAACTTAAGAAAGTCAGCGGAGACCTCATCAAACATCGCATTGACACGATCAGAGGGAACCTCAATTTTGAGGCGTTTACGGCAGGAGGATAAATCTTCAATAGTCACGTTCATAAGGGCGCAGAGACTAACGCCCCCAGCAAAGGGGTCAAGCTTTACTGATTTAACTCAGTTTTTGCTCCAAAAGCTTTCGGAGTTCGGAGGAAGGAGAAATCGGCCTCAAAAAACCAGCAAAGATCATTCGCTCTTTTTCTTCCTCTGCAGCAACGCCTCCATCGTCAACAGCGACTCGCTATTGATAACATCCCCTTTTCTCAACCATCCCTTACGGGCAATCTGAACTCCTAACTTGAGATATCCCAACTGCTCGGTTCGATGAGCATCAGGATTGATCACGCATTTAACCCCCATTTCCTGAGCTTTTCTCCACCAACGCCAATCGAGATCCAAACGATAAGGATTCGCATTCAATTCAATCCAGGTCCCGGTCTCCGCCGCAACCTCTAAAATCTTTGGGATATTCACGGCATAAGGAGCCCGTTGTAACAGCAGACGACCAGTTAAATGCCCCATCATGGTCACATAACGATTTTCCATCGCTCGAATGATTCGTGCCGTCATCTCCTCTTCGGTAGACGTAAATCCGGAGTGAATCGAGGCAACGACATAATCGAGTTTTGCTAAAACCGAATCCTCAAAATCCAGCTCCCCTCCCTTAAGCACATCACACTCAACCCCACTGAAAACTTTAAAGCCCTCCTCCTTGTAAGTGAGATTTAATTTTTCGATCGCCTCAACTTGACTGAAGAGTCGCTCCTCGGAAAGTCCGTTCGCTTGAAAAGAGGATTTCGAGTGATCGGCGATTCCTAAATATTCGAGCCCAATCTCATGGGCTGCGGCAGCCATCTCCTCCAGCGTATTTTTCCCATCACTGGCGGTTGTGTGATTATGAAAAGTTCCTCGAAGCTCGGTCCACTCGATCAATCGGGGAATCTTCCCTTTCTCCGCTGCCTCGATCTCTCCCTGAGCCTCGCGAAGTTCTGGAGGAATATAGGAAAGCCCTAACTCTCTAAAAAGATCCTCCTCGGTTCGAACCAGCAATGCGGTCTCTATTTCCTCCTCACCGACTTTTGAAATTTGGAAAAGCCCCCACTCACTCATCTTTTTTCCTTGGGCAATCGCTCGTTGTCGCATCATCACATTATGCTCCTTGCTTCCGGTAAAGTGATGAAGGGCTGAGGCAAACTGCGCATCGGGAACGACCCGGAGATCACACTGAAGCCCTCCCTCAAAGATCACGCTCGATTTCGTCTCACCATGATTCGTCACACGAA
>CAMAQI010000071.1 GCA_945860255.1 Methylacidiphilum caldifontis | reverse complement strand
TGGCTCATAATCCAATGAAGAACGAGAAACTCCCAGCAGACGGCATTGCGTTCGAATACTCAACTCAGGGTGATCTTTTTCAACCAACTCAGCCCGCCCTTTTACAGACCGAGTTGTTTCGATTTTTTTGTGACAAAATCCAGTTGAACCGTTAACTCTCCAATCTTGCAACGCAACTCGTTACGTTCCTTCTCAAAATCCTCCTCAACACTTCCCCCTGATTCCCCCTCAAATACTCCTGGAAGTCGTTCCAGCATCGTCTTCTTCCAATCCGATACCTGTACAGGATGAATCTCGTACTCCTTGGCTATTTGTTGGATTGTTTTTATTCCCTTGATCGCCTCAAGGGCAACGCGGGATTTAAAGGTAGAATCATGTCTTCGTCGTTTTGCTTTCATTTTAGTGGCTCCAGTTTGAACTTTTGTTCGTCCCTTGACCACCATTCTATAGCTTAACAACTGGCTTGAATTTCGGGGACCACCTCATTTTCTTAAACATTTTCTGTTTTTTATTTTCTTTTTTGAACTCTCTTTTTTTTCCATCCAAAAAATGCAAGCGGAAGATTACATTAAGAACGGGGATTTTAAACAAGGAAAGATGCGATGGATCGACGATGGACGAGTCGTATTCTTAAGTGAAAATGGCGAAGAGCTAAATCAAGAGCAGGATGGATATATTCCCGTTCTAAAAATTTCACTTAACAGCACTAAATATAGTCAGATCTCACAACAACTTAAGCATCAGGCAAATATTTCATTTATGAATGTTTTTGTGGAACTTAAACCAGGATCAAACTACGCTAAATCACAAAATATCAATGCACTTTCTGACACTGATTGGGCTCCCGGAGACTCATGGAGAGCGTGGATAGGCGTCCCAAAAACAAGAAATGATATCACAACAATGGCTCAAGGCATAAAGGGCGGGTTTATTTTTCAATCAAAAAATTTCTCAGAATCAAACTGGCATACCATAGTATTTAAACTTCAATCCCTCGAAAGTAAAAATGCGGAGAAAACTCTTATCATCTCTTTTCCCCCTGGAGACGGAGAAATTTATATTAAACGAATTTGGACAGAGTAATATAGGCTCCGTGTCATGATGTTATCTATTATATTTCCAACTTATAGGCTCCGTGTCATGATGTTATCTATTATATTTCCGCCTATACCGCAGTCAATCTAGTGGGGTCCGTTCGTGACTCGAGGCACTTTTAATTATAAAATTGATTTGCCCTATTTGAGGCACTCCCCATTCTTCGGACCACTAAATAAGCGTTGCTAGTTTATTTTTCTTGTTCTTCGATTCCATAAGGAAGCGAACTAATTTCATTCTTATCCTGAATATTCTTTTTTTTAACCTTTGATTCCAGCAATTCCGAAAGCTAATGTTTTCGGAATTTCCGGAAATAATAATTGCTTTTTTTAGGTAAAGCTTTAATTACAGCATTGTGAAATTTAGTCTCTTATTTGTTTTAATGGGTTTAATGGTTTTTTTGAGATCTCAAACTGTTTCTGTCGATTTTAATAATACCCAAGATTTAAGTAGCAAATTTTCTATATATAGTGGAAATGGCGTTTATGATTTTACAAATACATCAAATGGTGGATTAAGCGGATCTTCAGGCTCACTTTTGTCAAGTAATTCGTATAATACTAATAATATTTTTATATATAATTCCACTTCTTTTTCGATTTTAACCCCTGTTTCATTGTCACTTTATTTTAAACATTCTCTGAACGGAAGCTTTGGGTTTCCAATTTCTCTTGGGATTTACAGTTCTTCAACAAGCTCTCCCCAGTGGTCGGCGCTTCTTCAATTAAATGAGGTATCAAGGGGAACTTACAGTCTTACTGAGAAAACAACAGTAAATGGATCTCTCTTGGTTTCGACTGGTACGGCAATTAGTAATATCTCTTTAACAGATTCGACTTGGTATAAAATGAGCGCTTCATTTGGCTTTGAGTCACCGAGCGGATTATCGATAAATTCTTTTTTGGAACAAAGTGATAATAATGGAAATATTACATCGCTTTTAGGCTCAAGCGAAACGTTATATTTACTGAGTGGATTTTCGAGATCTACGCTTGTATTTGCAGGATTTCAGACCGATGGAGCACCGCTGGCAAGCGGAGTACTTGCGTTAGATAATTTTTACGCTACTTCACAGGCTATCCCAGAAGCGAGTACTGTACAATTTTTATTTCTACTTTTGGTGGGGGTTTTATTCAGAAAAAGAAGCTTCTTTCATTTTATTAAATAGCAGTTTTATATGTAATAGTTTAGCCCTTCCGCACAGAACGCCCGAGTGTCACGATGTGAATACCGTTTACAATCAAATTTCGACTTCGCCTCGTAAGACAGGCCAAACGCGAAGAATGACAATTAATTCTTCTTGAGGGAGATTCTGATAAACAATCTTCCATTTTTTATAAATTATTTTTCGAACATGAGGATCCCCTAACTCTTCAAGAATTGATCCGGCTTCGGGATAAGTCTGAAGAATTTGTACTCTTTCATAGACCTCAAGACCGATTTGCATTGCGGCACGAGTATTATGACGTGCGATATATCGAACAATCGCCTCAATATCTTCAGATGCTTTCTCTGTCCAAACTAAACGGAGGTCCATGAGTCGAGTCGCTTCTTCATTTCCTCATTCGAGATCAATCGACCTTGAATAAGATCCTCTTGTCCTTCTTGAATCGCTGCTAGAAAGGCAACTTCTTCAGCAATGTCCTTAAATTCGACATCATCTGGAAGACGATGAAGGGCAGACAAGACCATTTCTTTAACACTCATAGGTACAATATAGTTGAAATTAGCGACCACGCAATTCCTAAAACCTCTCTAATTCTAACGACTTATCCGCTGCTTCTCAACGTCGGCTCCCCCGTATTGCTCTGGGGTCAGTTTGAATGAAAAAAGTCTGAAGTCTGATAAGGTGAAGTAAATCCGTCATACGAAATGCCTATATTCTTATTTTAATATCGTCAAAAGAGTTTCTCCATTGAAATGCAAACTTATCTTCTTTAAATTGGAGGGATGAAACTGGACCTCATCATTTTTTTTGTATTTATGGGAAGTATCATTATTTATAATATTGTCAGATTCAAAAAATATAAGGGATTTAAAGGGGCTATTTTCGGTGCAAATATTATAAAAACATTCGATGAGGTTCTTACAAAAAAACATTCTTTTTTTAACACAAAAATCAGAGTACACTTATTAAAACGGGATCAAGAAAGCCTCATTGGTATAGAGCTTGATGTACGATCACTCACAAGCATACAAATCTTTCCTGCATTAATTGATAGAAACGATGCAATTAAACTTCAGAAAATCCTTCAAGAAGCGATTGATCAAACATCTTCAGAAAGTTCTTCACAAGACCGCTCAGCATAATATAAAATACCACTGTGGTCAGTCCAGTAGTATGGTAATAGTTTAGCCCTTCCGCACAATGTGCGGTTTTTTTCTTTTTTAAAAATTTAAAAGAGCACTGGCATCAGCCTCACAGAACGCCCGAGTGTCATGATGTCTTTTATCCCGATTAATCTCTAAATCTCATTCCATGCCGGTCTCACACAAAGCCACTAAAACACTAAGGAATATCTACTTCGTTTTTTACGATCCAATTCAGAATCCTTAGTGACTTTGTGTCGTTTACGGAACCCCTACTCCTTATCGCCGCCACGGGAAATACTCCGTGAATTTAAAGAGAATTATTAATTTGCTATACACGTATAGCAGGGATATGTTTACTACATGCTCGCCATACGACTTGATCCAAAGACCGAAAAACGACTTAACGCCTTGGCTGAAAAAACGGGGCGGACAAAAACATTTTACGCTCGGGAGGCCATTCTCCAACACCTTCAAGACCTAGAGGATACTTACCTGATCTCAAGTCGCCTAAAACACCCCACGAAAATCATTTCCTCCAAGGATGTAAAGCATGCCTTGGGATTATAGTTTCGATGCAAGAGCCTTAAAAGAGCTGAAAAAGTTAGATCCCCAAGCTCAAAGAGAAATCCTCCGTTTTCTCGATCAGCGAATCCAAGGATCTACTGATCCTCGTTTATTTGGGAAACCCCTTCGTTCAGAGCTTGCGGGATTGTGGCGATACCGCGTCACACACTACCGTATTCTTTGTCAGATTCAGGATCACCATTTGATCGTCCTTGTTGTCGCCGTTGGGGATAGAAAGACTATATACGAATAATCAATGAAGTCCGATGACTATTCGACTAATCGTCTTTAACACCTACTATGAGCAAATTTCAATAACTGTTTCGATCCCTTTTCTCATTTCATCCGAGAGAGATTCGTAATAGCGATCCTCGAGGATTTTGCGACGCCTCATGCGAACCGTTTTTTCAAAAATATTCAATCTTCGGTTCGTGATTAAGGCTTTTCTTGTTATCTGCATTATTAAATATGGGAAACCGAGGCGTGCAGCTTGAGTCCGAGAGCGTCCACGACTTTGAGGATTGTCCCGAATTCGGGACTTCGATCCCCGGAGAGCGCTTTGTAGAGACTCTCCCGGGAGAGCCCTGTGTCACGGGCGACTTGGCTCATTCCTTTGGCTCGAGTGATATCCCCAAGCGCTTTCGCGATCAGAGTCGCGTCGCCATTCACCTCTTCTATGGATGCCTCCAGATAGGCCGCCATCTCTTTAGGATTGCGGAGAATTGAAGCGAAACATCATGAATGTTTCTTGCAATTTCATGTGATCCGCTAAGTTCCCCCTTATGAACGATTACTCACTCGGAAAAAGTATTGCAACAATTCTCATGATTGTTGGGGCGATTCTTGGCCTCAGCCTTATCTTAGGCGGATTTTACGTAATCGATCCTGGACATCGTGGGGTCGCCGTCACCTTGGGGAATGTCGATCCGCAATTTAAAGATGAAGGTCTAGGATTTAAAACCCCTTGGATCACCAGCATCATCCAAGTTCCGATTAAGCAACAATCTCATGCCCTAAACGCTCCTTGCTTCTCTTCGGATCTTCAAACCATGCAAATTTCTCTTCAAGTCCTCTTTCGATATCCAGAAAGCAACGTCGTCGAACTCTATCAAGAATACAACCTCAACGTTATTGAAGGAGTACTCAATCCGAAGGTTCAAGAGTCGATTAAAGAGGTGACCGCTCAATCCTCCGCAGAACAGTGCGTCAAGAATCGCGAAATGATCAAAGGTTTAGCCCTTGATAAAATTCGCAAAAAGCTTGATGGATTGCTGACTGTCGAAGATTTGATCATTACGAATATCGATCTCTCTAAGGAATTAGAAAAAGCGATCGAACAAAAAATGGTTCAAGAGCAAGAGGCGGCAAAAGCAAAATTCAAATTGCAACAGGCGCAGATTGATGCCCAAACCGCTGTCGTCAGAGCGGAGGGGGAAGCGAAGGCGGTTCGAATTCGAAATGAGGCCCTTCGTGACGGAAGTGGAGCAATTGATCTTTTAATTGCCGAAAAATGGGATGGAAAGGCGCCTCAAGTGATTGGATCAGGGGCAGGAGTCCAAATGTTACTTCCTCTTCGTTCCACGAATCATAAAGAAAAATAGCCCCTAAGCCGTCGCTATAAGTTTTTAGGTGTCTCACTTTTCGAGCGCCTTTTTTTATCTACCCAACCGCCGCACTTTTCGACCACCCTTTACGGATTGCGATGAATATAAACCGGTTCTGTTCCTGCGGGATTGAGATTTTTTTTACCCGGTAAACTCCACCAACGTTCAAATTCTTTTTTCATAGAGCTAAATTGTTCTGGGTTTTTTGAGGAAAGATCGTTTAATTCGGTTCGATCTTCAGCGAGATTGATCAGTCGCCAAGGAGCCCCCCAATCGGAGACAATTTTCCAATCCCCTTGAATCAAGGCACGGTGATCAAAAAGAGCATGAAAAATTGAACGAAAGGATATTTTAAGGGAACTCCCGAAAACCCCGATTTTAAAAAAATCGGAGTTTCCTGCAATTTTATAGATTGATTCTTTTTTGATCGAAATACACTTCTCGTTTTTACGAATGATAACGGAGGAGCTCTTCATCTAGGACCGCAGGTTTCGTTAAACACTCCATTTCAAAGAGGGAAGGGAGGTTTTAACGAAGGAGGGATTCGTGTTCCCATGGTGATGCGTTGGCCAGGACAAATTTCTGCAGGGGCCGTTTATCGAAATCCCGTTAGTACGCTCGATCTTCTTCCTACGGCGGTGGTTGCCGCTGGAGGAACGGTGGAGTCATCGTGGGGCTTGGATGGGGTGAATCTCATTCCTTTTTTAAAAAATCAGGAGAAGTATCAACCACACAAGGTCTTGTATTGGAGGAAAGGGAGTGAAGGTGCTATTCGCAGGGACTCGTGGAAGTTGATTTTTCAGCCCGGAAAATTGTCAGCGCTCTATGATTTATCGGTTGATCCTGGTGAAAAAAATGATCTTTCAACTAAGCAGCGAACACGGGTAGCGGCGATGGAAGTGGAGTGGAAGCAATGGGAGTCTGGAATGGGGCGATCTCAGCCGACTGAACCGCCGAAGGGTTTCAAGGCCCCTTGGCTCAAGCAAGCGCATTGAGATCTTTTAAGATATGGTCTACTGGGTCCAGCACCCAACACTTTTATAATTCGTGATCACATAAATAAAAAATTCAATTTCACACAAAGACACAATCCGTCAGTTGACCATAGGCGTCAACTTAAGAGTCTTTATTATGGGGCGAACATTCAAAAAAACATTGTCTCACACGAAGGCGCAACGAACGCAACATTCAATCCCGCCCCCCCCTCGTTTTGACCACAGCTCTGTCGAGCCTCTTCCCTATTTTTAAAAAGCTCTCGAAAACAATCCGAGAGAGATTCGTAATAGCGATCTTCGATGATTTTTCGGCGCCTTATGCGAACCGCCTTTTCTAAATATTCAATTTTCGATATAGGATAAATGCTTTTTAAGTCAAAAAAACTCTCTTTAAATTAAGTGTATCGATCGGAAGTGAACTTGGAAGCCCATCGTTAAAACTTGCTTTCGCTTTTTTAGCGAGCTCTTCTTTTTTTTACATTTCCTAAAACCATGAAGAGGGGTACGATCAGGGGATGAGTTCCTCTTTTCAACGAAGTTTTGCGTTGGGAGGGGCTGCTCTTTTTTTAGGGTTTCTCCTTTGTTCTGCCTGTGCCCCGGAATGGAGGGTGAATCCACAATATGGCTATGGGTGGTTTGTTCCGTTGATTGTTCTTTATTTGATCTTGCTTCGCATGCGAGAGTTTTCCGGGCAGGAGTCCCCGCCTCGATTAAGCAGCGGAACCGTGGCGATCGTCGGAGGTTTGCTTTTGCTCTCGTTAGCGGTGGAGTGGATTCGGCTTCAACATCCGCCGATGCGTCTGATCATGGGGATGCAGGGGGGGATATGGTTCCTCTTCCTGATTTTCGGGTGGAGAGATTTTTCGATCGGAGTTCAGCGGGCGATCCTCTTTCCGGGGCTTTTACTTTTGACAGCGATTCCATGGCCGACTCGGATCGAGGAACCGTTGACGCGGGCCTTGATGTCGTGGGTGACGGGGATTGCGATGGAGTTGATTCACTTTGCGGGGATAGCGGCACGCCGCGATGGGGAGTTGATTGTTTTGTCGAAGGGAATTGTGGGGGTCAGTGAGGCTTGTAGTGGGATTCGATCGTTGCAGGCCGCTTTTGTTTTTTCTCTGATTTTAGGGGAGTGGCGTCGGGGGTCGATCTGCAGACGCGGAGAGCTTTTTTTGGTGGGGATGGGAGTGGCGTTGTTGGGAAATCTTCTCAGAACCTTGGGGCTTTGTGGGATCGCCTCATTTTATGGAATGGAGACGATGGAGCGATGGCACGATTTTTCAGGGAATCTCTTATTGGTGACGATCATCGGGGGATTAGTGGGGTGGAGTTTTTGGCGAATCCCGCAACAGGAGCAAGAGGAGAGAGAGCAGGAGATGGGAGCGGCGATGAGGAGATTCGGGCATCATCGTTGCGTGGGGTTGACGATTGTTTTGATGATCGCGGTTTGCCTTTACGGGGGAATGAACGGTGCTGTTTATTTTCAGCAAAAAGCGGAGGGGGTGGAGAGTGCTCCTTCGGTTCAATGGATGCCCTCGGAAGGGGATCGAACATTGCCGATCGCTGCGGAGGTTTGGAGAAATTTGCGTTGTCATTCGGGAGAGTGGATTGAGCGTCAGGGGGAGGGAGTCGATTTTGAGAAAATGGAGTTTTACCGCTTTTATTGGAAACCGATTCGAGATTCACAAGGAGTGCGGTTGCATCGACCGGATTGGTGTATGAAAGGGTTGGGATGGAGGCGTATGGGGGAGCCGATCGCCGGGGAGATGGAGATCGTGGGGGGAAAACTGGACGGTTATTGGATTCACTATCGGAAGCCAGGGGGAGAGGCGATTCAATTTTGGACCTTGCTTCGAAATCAGGAGCGAGTGGAGGTCGATTTTAATGCAGCGGCCTTAGTCGAGGAGATGAGTTTGCGCACTTTTTTAATTCCTCGAGAAGAGCGTTCCAGTTGGGAGATGATTTCGTTGGTGGTTTCGAGTCCCATAATGATTCCGGAGCAGAAGCAGGTGGAGGAGATGGGGAGAAAGAGAATTCAGAAAATTTCTCTAAGGGAGGCAGGAATGCAGGAAAATGAACCGCCAAGGTAAAGGCAAAGATTTTAGACCATGGATGAAGATAGAAGATCATCCAAATCATCATCCCATTTGAATCTATCAACAGTGAATTTAGCCACAGAGAACGCATAGAACTCAAAAATGAAAAAAACAATCAGGTTAAATTTTACTCCAAAAAAGGAGATTTTTGAGGCTCGATTCTATTTTGTGTTCTCTGCGTTCTTTTGCGGCTAAATTCCTTTAAATTCGTGAGCATTCGTGTCCGTTGGTGGTTCCTTTTTCTGGATCGGCATTTGTCTTATCGACGGGATATGGTAGCTTTGTTTTAGGGTTGCATGAATAACGCAATTTTAGGCTTATGGATCGCTCTCGTTTGCTGCGGCTTTGCCGAGCAAGGAGCGAGCGAGAAGGTCGCTCCGCTACGGGAGCGTTTATTGATGGACGAGGGGTGGCGGTTTTGGATTGGAAAAGGGGAGACGGGGGAGAAAAGTACGGCGAATGGTTCGACGATTGATCCGTATCAAACTTTCGGTTCTTATTCAAAAACAGGATGGGCGGGGGGGCAAAATCAGTCGGTCTCTCCCGCGGGGGCTCGCTTCGATGATTGGGGCTGGCGTCGGGTTGATCTTCCCCATGATTGGGCGGTGGAGTTGCATTTTACGGAGCAGGGGGATGTCGGGCATGGCTGTAAGATGATTGGGCCGCAATTTCCGATCACTTCGGTCGCTTGGTATCGACGTTCATTTACGGTTCCAAAATCGGATGAGAAACGGAAGATTTCGATCGAGTTTGATGGGGTCTATCGAGATTGTGAGGTTTATCTCAATGGACATTATTTGGGGCGAAATTTTAGTGGGTATGCCCCTTTTGCTTTTGATCTCTCGCCTTATCTGAATTATGGGAAAACAAATTCACTCGCGTTAAAGGTCAATGCGACCGGATTTGAGGGGTGGTTTTATGAGGGGGCAGGAATTTATCGTCATGTCTGGCTCGTGAAGAGAGCTCCGATTCATATCCCGCAATGGGGGACCACGGTCAGAAGTGAGATTCAAGATCAAGAGGCAGAGGTGACGATACTGACGGAGGTTAAAAATAGTCAGGAGAAACGGGGGAGGGTGGCGGTGCGGAGTCGAATTCTCGATGCCAAGGGAGAGGAGGTCGGATCCAGGCGATCGGACTCCGTTTGGATTGAAGCGGGGGAGTCGAGGGAGATCCAGCAGCAGATCGATGTCGATGCGGTACATCTCTGGTCGTTGGAAGATCCCTATTTGTATCAAGTCGAAAATACGGTTTTGCTTGATGGCGTGGCGGTGGATCAGACGCGGACTCCCTTTGGGTTTCGAACGATCCGGTTTGATGCGGAGAAAGGATTTTTTTTGAATGGGAAGCGGGTCTTTATTCGCGGGACCTGCAATCATCAAGATCATGCGGGGTTGGGAGTCGGATTGCCGGATCGTGTGAATGAATGGCGTTTGGAGCGATTGAAAGAGATGGGGTGTAACGCCTATCGCAGTGCGCATCATCCGCCGACTCCTGAAATATTAGAGATTTGCGATCGATTGGGGATCCTGGTGATGGATGAGACGCGAGCCGTGGGGGCGACGGAGGAGGCGTTGTCGCAACTGGATCGATTGATCCGTCGGGATCGGAATCATCCTTCGGTGATTCTTTGGTCATTGGGCAATGAGGAGATGGAGATTCAAGGAACCGTTGTCGGAAAAAAGATTCTGGAAAAGATGAATCAACTGGCGAAACGATTGGATCCGACCCGCCCCACGACCATCGGAATGAATGGGCAATGGGGAAAAGGGTTTTCGGAGGTTGTCGATGTGCAAGGGGGAAACTACATGAAGTCCGGAAAGGGCTTTGATCATTTTCATCAAAATTATCCGAAGATGCCAATCATTGGATCTGAGGAGTACAGTGCGACGACCACGCGGGGGGTCTATGAGAATGATGATAA
>CAMAQI010000070.1 GCA_945860255.1 Methylacidiphilum caldifontis | reverse complement strand
GGATAACACAGATATCACGGATTGAGGAGGTTATGAAAATGGAGTTTCTTTTTTTTATTCACCCAGAGGGTGAAGTTCTTCTTTTATGTAAATCCCTGAAAATCCGTGTGATCCGCGTTATCCGTGGTTCCAACTGCTTTTTTTAGGTTGAATGGATTCCAAATGCATCTAATCGGTTTAAACTCTTTTCCTGCCTTCTTGCGTTCCTAAGAGGATTTCCCCATTAACTTTGTATTGTCTTGGCGGTTAAACTTCTCTTTTGTATTCATTCCCTATGTCATTCTGGAAAAAGCTTGTTCAAAAATTCGTCCCGGGCACCACTGCCGACTCCGCAACCCCTCTGGAAGTCGAGAGCGAGATTGATTGGGAGGCTCTCCTTCTTGAAGCCGACCTCGGATTAACGCTCACTCAAAAGTGGACCGCGGCACTCACCGCTCAGAAGCTCCTCAAAAAACCGCAGGCCGCCGAACAGTTTCTACGCGCTGAGATGCTCAAACTCTTAGAACCTCCTGCTTACCGACTGATCCTCGATAAACCGGAGGTCATCATGCTCGTCGGCGTTAACGGCAGCGGAAAGACCACCTCAGCGGCAAAGTTAACCCAACTCTCTCTGAACCAAGGCAAGACGGTCATGCTAGGGGCCTGTGACACCTTTCGCGCCGCCGCCGTCGATCAACTTCAAGTTTGGGGAGAGCGACTCGCCGTACCGGTCATTAGCGCCCCTCCGGGACGAGATCCCGCCAGTGTTGCCTTTGAATCGTATGAACAGGCTGAGAAGGCCGGAAGCGATCTTTTGATTATCGATACCGCTGGTCGGATGCCGAATAAAAACAATCTGATGCAAGAGATTATGAAAGTGAAACGGGTCTTAGCGAAAAAATCCCCCGATTCACCACATCATACGTGGCTCGTCGTCGATGGCACCACAGGCAATAACGTCCTCTTTCAAGCGCAAGAGTTCCATCAAACCCTCCAGCTGACAGGACTGATTGTCACGAAAATGGATAGCTCTGCCAAAGGGGGAATGATCGCCGCTGTCCGAGCAGAATTAGGAGTTCCAACCCTTTATATTGGACGCGGAGAACAGGCCGGCGACCTCGAATCTTTTCAGCCTCATTCCTTCGTCGAATCATTTTTCGGCAAATAAAGATTTACAAGCGAACAATTCCAAGCTTTATTTCACCTCCCTTTCCAGACCCCATGGAGTAGTGGTTAGCTCTCCTCCCTTTCACGGAGGCGGCACGGGTTCGAACCCCGTTGGGGTCACTTTCTCTTTTTGCCCTATTTAAAAATGGCTTCGATGATTTTGATCTATTTCGTTTTGCTTAAAAATGAGGTGAGGCAAAAAGAGGCGGTTTTAAAATTCAAGGTTTCCCGCAGTGACGCATCCCCCTTTGTCCAAGCACTTCGGCGAGACAGGAAGAAAGAGCCGTTTAACCGATCTTATTTTTTTAAGGAAATCCAATTTGCCGACTCGAAAAGCTGGAATAGTTCGAAATCACGCCAGTTCGTCGTCACAATCGTTTTGACCCCCGCTCTGTGATAGGTCGCAGCGAGGAAGGTATCGAGGATTCGCTTGCGTCCGAGAGAATAGTCCTTCATCCATTGTAAAAAATAGCGGGTCGTTTCAGCATCCGGATAAACCGCCCGAAATTCCCGAGCTTTCTCAAAGTTTTCGACCCACTTCAAGGCCTCTCGCATTTCGAAAGGACGCTCGAATCGTTTAGGGTCCGTCACAATATGCAGCCACTCTTGAATGACCTGAGGAGCAAGGAGAGCCGCTCCATTTTGGTTTTTAAGAGTCCGATCGTAGTAGCTCCAGGCCTCATGATGAAACTCATGCTCCTCAATCGCCAAGGCGATAAGATAGGAGGTATCAATCCCGATCATGAAGCATCTCCTCCATCAAATCATCATCCGTTAAAAGAGGAACTAAAATTCTTCCAACCGATTGAGGACGAAGGAGTTCCAATGAAGTTGAATTCGAGATCCGTGTCCTTCGATACTCCTCCATCGCCTCCCGGATCAACTCCGAAGTCGTCCGATCCTGCTGCTTCGAAAAGGCCTGAAAAGCGGCATAAACCGGCTCAGATACATTGATTGTAATGGCTTTCATACATGTAGCTTAATGTATGTTAAGGCGGATTCAAGATAAAAATACAATGAATGAATTATAAAAAATGAAACAAATGCCTGATTAATCGCACTACAATTAGACGAGTCAACGTAAGACTTCTATCTAAAGAAAGATGAAAGATCGTGATAATATTGACATACAGCAAAGTAATTTTAAATTTTATGACGTGGTTTCTATTATTCAAAAAATCTCTAAGTCCAAATCATTACAGGACAACTCCAAAAAAGTTAACCCCTTAAAAATTCCATTTCATCCACTGGAAAGCCCAAAGTTCACTTTTATTGATTTGTTTGCTGGAATCGGGGGATTTCGAATTGCAATGGAGGCATTGGGTGGAGAATGCGTCTTTTCAAGCGAGTGGGATAAGGACTCTCAGAAAACGTATTTTGCAAATTTTGGAGAAATCCCTTTCGGAGATATTACTTTAGAAGAAACGAAGACCCAGATTCCTTCTGGCTTCGATCTCCTTTGCGCAGGATTTCCTTGTCAGGCATTTTCAATTGCGGGGAAACGAGCTGGCTTTGATGACACTCGTGGCACTCTTTTCTTTGAAGTTGCTGAAATATTGAGAAGAAAAAAACCAAAAGCTTTTTTTCTTGAAAACGTCAAAGGATTAATCGGTCATGATCGTGGGCAAACTTTGCAAACAATTCTTCATGTTCTTCGAAATGATTTAAATTATGATGTTCCCGATCCTCAGGTTATTAACGCAAAAGATTTTGGAGTCCCTCAGAACCGTGAACGGATTTATATTGTTGGATTCAGAAAAGATCAAAAAACTATGGAATTTAACTACCCAAAATCTTTGGGTTCTAAAAAGACTTTTGCAGATGTCAAAGAAAAGCAGGTTGTTCCAACGCGCTACTATTTGTCTTTACAATACCTAGATACTTTAAAAAAACATAAAGCAAGGCATGCAGGAAAGGGAAATGGATTTGGATATGAGGTTATTCAAGACAATGCAATTGCGAATGCAATTGTTGTCGGGGGTATGGGAAGGGAGAGGAATCTTGTCTTAGATCATCGGATTACAGATTTTACTCCAGAGACCAGAATCAAAGGAGGTGTTAATCGTGAGGGAGTTCGAAAAATGACTCCTCGAGAATGGGCACGTTTACAGGGTTTTCCTGAAAAATTCGTCATACCTGTTTCAGATTCTGCTGCCTACAAACAATTTGGAAATTCCGTGGCTGTTCCTGCGATTCAAGCGACAGCGAAGTGCCTTCTTAGGACGTTGGGAATATAATAAAGGAAAATATGCTTCAAGAACTTGGAATTGTATTAGGAAAGGGAAAAAAGGCAGCGACGCTTTTTGAAACTTTGATTCCAGATTTTTGGAGCATAAAATATAAAAACCCATCGGAATATGTTAGATATTGCTGGAATCTTTACGAAAATAACCCGACAAAAAATAAAGATTTAAATGGAAAATTCTTTGAATACGTACTTACGACGTTATGCATTCGAGAAAACTTAATCCCTTTGTATCTAAACGCAAAAGTCGCCTTTGTTCCTAATGTTTTATTTGATTTGATGCTTTATTCAGCAGAATGCGGCCCAATTTGTTTAAGCCTCAAAACAAGCTTAAGAGAGCGTTATAAACAGGCTGATTTAGAGTCAATAGCTCTGAAATATGTACATAGAAAATCACTTTGTTACCTGATTACTTTAGATCAAAAAGAGGCGAAGAATATTAAGAATAAAATCAAAACAGGGGATGTTATTGGTTTAAATGATGTTGTCATTTGCTTTGAATCCGAATTTGATGCTTTAATTTTGAACCTTAAAAAATTTGAGCTTTCCACTCCACCAACAGTTGAGGTCATTACCTCTAATCAAATTGTAACAGATGAAAAAATTAAGATTTTTAAAGTTATAAAATAAGTGCGTAAAAAAATCATTTCTTTTTTAACTGTTTGCCTGTCTTTTACTCTTGATGGAACAATCGCTTTATTCTCGCTCATCAAAATTCCCTATCCCGATTTTCTTTGATTGTCTCCACCTCAGCTTTCTCTTAGATTGAAAGAACCGATGGCTCAATCTCCCCCTCCTCCTCATCCCAATGAACCGGTCGAATGGACGACGATTATCGGGGCTCATCAAGGGTCATGGGATTGGAGGCTCTCGGAGTTATGGAACTGCCGTGATCTCATCTCGCTCTTCGTCTGGCGTGATTTTGTCTCGGTTTATAAACAGACGATTCTCGGCCCGGCGTGGCATCTGCTTCAGCCACTTCTCACCACCCTAACCTTTACTTTTATTTTCGGGAAGATCGCCCTTTTCTCCACCGGTGGAGTCCCCCCTTTTCTTTTTTATCTTTCCGGCACTATTCTCTGGAGTTTCTTTTCCAATTGCCTCCTCAAAACCTCCAATACTTTTCTCTCGAACTCCGGTCTGCTCAGTAAGGTTTATTTCCACCGCCTTTCGATTCCGATCTCAACGCTCTTTTCGACGCTTATTGCCTTCGCGATTCAATTCTCTCTTTTTCTTTTGGTCTGGATTTATTTTTGCTTCCACGAGAACTCCATCCATCCCTCGCTCGCACTGCTCGCCGCACCAGTCGCCATTCTGATGATTGCTGGATATGCTCTTGCCGGAGGAATCATTGTCTCGGCGGTCACCACCCGTTATCGGGATCTCAGTATCGCCATCGCCTTTGGAGTTCAACTCCTGATGTTTCTCACCCCCGTCATCTATCCCCTCAGCTCGGTTCCCTCTGAAAATCAATGGATAATCTCGCTGAATCCCCTCACCCCAATTTTCGAGCTTTTTCGTTTCTCTTTTTTTGGCGGCACCCCCTGTTCTCTGCTCGCTCTCGGATTTAGTTTCTTCCTCCTCCTCCTCCTTCTCACCGTCGGGCTCGCCCTTTTTTCACGGATCGAAAAAACCTTTATGGATACCATTTAAATCGTATGCCCCCTGTCATCGCCGTTGAAAATATCTCGAAATCGTACCGTCTCGGTTCGATCGGCGGGAGTTCATTTCGAGAGGAATTCTCGAAGGGATGGAAAAATCTCTTTCGTCATTCCGCTCCCCCTGCCCAAGAGTTCTGGGCCTTAAAAGAGATTCACTTTTCAATCCAAGAAGGGGAAATTCTCGGCATCGTCGGTCGCAATGGGGCCGGCAAATCGACCCTTCTCAAGATTCTCTCTCGGGTGACGGCCCCCACCTCCGGCGTGGTTAAAATTAAAGGACGAATCGCCAGTCTTCTCGAAGTCGGAACCGGATTTCATCCTGAGCTCTCAGGACGAGATAATATCTTTCTCAACGGAGCGATCCTCGGAATGTCTAAAGCGGAGATTCGTCGTAAGTTCGATGAAATCGTCGCCTTCTCCGAAATCTCGGATTTTATCGATACCCCTGTTAAACGGTACTCCTCCGGAATGTATGTTCGTCTTGCCTTCGCCGTGGCGGCTCATCTGGAATCGGAGATTTTGATCGTCGATGAGGTTCTTGCGGTCGGTGATGCTCAATTTCAAAAAAAATGTCTCGGAAAAATCGGGGAGATCACCTCGAAAGAGAAACGAACGGTTCTCTTTGTTAGCCATCACCTCGAATCGGTTCGCAAGCTTTGTAATACCGCCCTCCTCCTTCAAAACGGAAAACTCATCACTCATGGAACTGTCGATCAAGTCCTTCAAACTTTTCTCAATGAACCGACCGAAACTCACTCCTCGACCTTCATTCGTTACCCCGAAAAACCGCTTGATCAATTTCATCTCCAAAAAATCGAGCTTCTTGATGAACAAGGGGAATTAAAACGAACTCTACAAACATGGGATTACGTTCGCTTCCGAATTACCTTTCACTCCCCTCGCCCTTTGAAATCTGGAGCGGTGAACTTTCATCTCAATACCCCCTCAGGAACTCGCCTACTCCTCGCCTCGAACTCCCCCGAGCAATCGTTCACGCTGAACTATCGCGAAGGAACCAACCAGATCGACTGTGTCCTCTCCAAGCTGATGCTGGCCGCAGGACACTATTTAATCGGCGCCTCTTTAGCGGTTCCGAATATTGAATGCCTCTACGACGGGGTCGATCATGCCTTAATCGAAGTTCAATCCAAAGATATCTACGACTCCGGTTTGGCTCCCCACTCCCACCGCGCTTTGATTCCGATGGATTGTCACTGGGAACTTCCTTAATCAAGCACGCACGCTCATGTCCTCCTCACTCCCCAACACCACCCCGACTCTCTCGGTTATTTTGCCAAGCTATCAATCGATCTTTTTTTTGGAAAAATCGATCACCAGTATCCTCGATCAAAGCTTCAGCGATTTTGAACTCATCCTCATCGATAACGCCTCGACCGATGGCTCCGATCAACTGCTTCGCTATCTGAAAGATCCGCGCATTCGACTTTTCATCAACGAGAGCAACATCGGCTACACGCGCTCCCTGAATAAAGGGCTTTCGCTCGCAAGAGGCCGCTACATCGCGCGAATGGATGCCGATGATTTTTCGCAAAAAAATCGGTTTGAAAAACAGATTCAATTTCTCGAAGCGAATCCAGACTATGGGATTGTCGGTTGCTCCTATCACATCATCGACAAAAAGGGATCGATTATCGGAACACGACGGATGCCGGAGAGCGATCTTGAGATCCGATGGAAAAACCTGCTGAGCTGCCCCTTCTGCCATCCCTCGGTGATGATCCGAAAATCGATTCTCGATACCCATCAACTCTCCTTTGAGGTCACAAAAGAGCCCGCTGAAGATTATGATTTATGGAGCAAAATCCTCGATCACTCCCTTGGATTTAATCTCCCTGAGAAACTTCTCCATTATCGAGTTCATGGAAACAATGAATCCTCACTTCGCGCTCAAGAGCAGCGAACTCAAATTGAATCGATCTCCCAAGCTCACATTCAACACTCTTTTCCCGACCTCGAATCCTCCCCTCAAATCATTCAAGAGCTCCAAACTCTCATCACCTTCGAGCGTGGGAGAGCCCCCTCACTCTCCCCGGATCTCCTCCAACGAGCCGTCCCCCATTTCCTTGAGCTCTGGAAGGCCTTTCTCAAAAAATATCCGCAGGCCTCAAAAAACAGAGCAATCCAAAAGCAGACCTTCGAGGAACTCCTCCGCCTCTTTCAACCCTCTCTTCGGAAAGCGGCCTCCCTCTCCTTGCTGCTGAGACTTTTTATCACTTTTCCTACCGAGTTTCTTCACGCCCTTAAAAAATCGATTACACGATGAAAATTCTTTTTGTCACAGGAGGCCTCACCTCGCTTCGCGGTAAATCGAATTCCTATCAGGAAACCGTCATTGAACAAATCGCGGAACGAGGGCATGAAGTCACACTCCTTTGTCTGGCCGAGGTCAGCCCTTTTCCGTGGATGCATTGGAAAAAAACTGCTGAAAAATTTCCGATCTATCATCTTTACAACGGGGGAGTTTATCCTGGAGTCTATCCTCAGGGGGGAGTCGGAACACGCTCCCCACATCTCGAAATCAAACCGTCTCAAAAACTACGGAAGACCGTGCTCGAAATCATCGCAGAGATCGATCCGGATCTGATCAGTTTTCAATCTCTTTTTGGGCTTCCTCTCGAACTCCTCCAAGAAATTGCCGAAGGAAAAATTCCCACCCATTTTACCGCCCTTGATTACTTCTCTCTTTGTCCCACGGCTCATCTTTTCCCTCCCGATCAAAAGCCGTGTCGACTCGCTGCAAAGGAACTCACCTGTCACGAATGCTGTCAAAAGACCCTCCATTACCCCACGTTCTGGATAGCTCACTGGATCAATTTGTGGATCGACTCTCTTTCGCCGCAATCCTTTTCTCAAACCTGTCTTTGTCGATTTCGTAATCTTCTCCTGCGCCTCAATCGTTTTTGGAATCGGCATCAACCCCCTTCCCCTTTCTACTCCCAGCGACGAGAGGCAGCGATTCAAGCCCTTCGTTCCTTAACGGTCATTCACTGCATCTCCCAACACCAAGCCGATCTCTTTCATCAACTCGCAGGAAACCTTCCCAATCTTCAAGTGCTTCATGCCCACCCCGCAAGCACCCAAAAAATCGATCCGCAAATTCGTTTAAAAAAATCTCGGGAGAGCCTCAAGTTCATAGCCCTCAATGTCCATGCTCCCTACAAAGGAGCAGAACTTCTCCACACCACTTTCACCCAACTGCAACAGGAGGGCTTCTCTTTTGAGCTTCATTTTTACGGATCGACTCCCTCACAAACCGTCGACTCTCCCTATTTTTTTTATCATGGACGCTATCACGAATCGGAGCTCGATCGAATTGCGGCAGAGGCCGATTTTTGCCTGATTCCCTCACTCTGGGATGAAACCCTGGGATTCGTCGGTCTCGAAATGATCAGTCGCGGAGTCCCCCTCATCGTTAGCGATCGAGCCGGAGTCCGAGAGTTCGTGCAAGATCGTGAAAACGGGTTGATCTTTAACTCGACAAATTCCGACTCCCTCCTTCATACCGTACGAGAACTCTTCCAAAACAAGAGCCTGTGCGAAAAGATCTGGCACAATATCGCCCTGAACAATCCCTCCCTAAAAACCTTCCGCCAACATCTCGATCAGACCGAACAACTTTTTCTGAAACTCAAAAAATAAATCGATGCCTCTTAGGAAAAGGATCGCAAAGCGATGAACTCTCTACGCTGGAAGCGGAAATAATTTTAGTACGGAGGGCGGAGGGGGGTACAACTCCGCAAGAATGCATGAAAAAAGAAAAAACTCTGAATTTTTGATTTTTTGCATCGATCCCGAGGATTTTCAGGATAAAGAGCAAAGAAAATGGTTTTAAATGCATTTAAGCCTATCAGCCTCACAGTCTATTCGCCTCTCTTTACCGTTGCCCCAATCTTTTTTAACACCCTCTGACAATAGTCCCTGATATTCTCTGCCTGCAAAATTCCGGATACAATCACGACCCGTTTGGCCCCTGCCTCCACGACCTGATCCAAATTCTCGAGCTTAATTCCCCCAATACAAAACCCCGGAATCTTCACTGCTTTGTGCACCTCCGCAATGAGTCTCATCCCCACGGGAGAATAATCTGGTTTTGTCGGTGTGGCAAAAATCGGTCCAATCCCAATATAATCAGCCCCCTCCTGCTCAGCCGAGATCGCCTGATCCAATCCATGCGTCGATCTCCCCACGATCTGCCCTTGGTCCAATCTCTTACGTATCTCAGCGAGCGCTCCATCCTCTTGGCCAACGTGAACCCCGTTCGCTTTTGTCTCTCGGGCGAGATCAGGGAAATCATTCACAATATAGAAAACCCCGCTGTCGCGACATAAAGTCGAAAGCCTCAAGCTCAAATCAAAAATTGCGCTCTCTTGCTTCCCCTTGGCTCGAAGCTGGATTACTCCCACTCCCCCCTCGATCATTTGACCTGCAATCAAAAGCGGATCTCGAGAGCCGAGATAGCCAAGATCCAAAATTCCATAAAGAGAGGTCGCTTGTAGGGATGAAACTACTGAGGAGTTCATTTGCTGAACCTTCATTTAGATAATAAGAGCGTTTTCACCACAAGGATCAAGAGCCCTTAAGTCCCTTATTTCTTGGGCGGCTGGGGATTGTGTTGCTTTCGTTTCAGCATCATTTTCTCCACAAAATGGGTCGAATAATTTCCTTTTTGGAAATCGGGATCTCCAAGGATCTCCTGTCCAAACGGGATTGTCGTCTTCACCCCTTCGATCATAAATTCATCAAGCGCACGCTTCAGCCGGGTGATCGCCATCTGACGATCATCTCCAGTGACAATCAATTTCGCAATCATCGAATCATAATAGGGAGGAATCGAATAACCGGAAAAAATATGGGAATCGATCCGAACCCCAATCCCTCCCGCTGGATAATAAAATCCGATTTTTCCTGGGGAGGGCATAAAGTTGTTATAAGGATCCTCGGCATTAATCCGCATTTCAATCGCATGACGCTCAGGCTTCAGATCGTAAAATTTCTTATCCAAAGGCAATCCCGCTGCAATCCGGATCTGCTCCTTAACTAAGTCGACTCCGTAAACCTCTTCAGTCACCGGATGCTCCACCTGAATCCGAGTGTTCATCTCCATGAAATAAAAATTACCGTGATCATCGACTAAATATTCGATGGTCCCTGCCCCCTCATAATTCACCGATTGAGCGAGCTTGATCGAGGCCTTCCCCATTTTCTTACGAAGATCGGCCGATAGAATTGGAGAGGGAGATTCTTCAATCAGTTTTTGATGGCGTCGTTGAATCGAACAGTCCCGCTCTCCGACATGAACCACATTTCCCTTTTGATCGGCTAGAATCTGAAATTCAATATGATGCGGATTCTCAATCAATTTCTCCATATAGAGAGAGCCATTTCCGAACGCCTTTTCCGCCTCTTGACGGGCCGACAGAAACCCTTGAACCAGCGAGACATCGTTATGCGCCGGACGCATTCCCCGCCCTCCTCCACCCGCAACCGCCTTAATCATCACCGGGTAGCCAATCTTTTTAGCAACCCGCAAAGCCTCCTGCTCGTTCTCCAGAATCCCCTCGCTTCCAGGGGTCGTCGGAACTCCGGCCTTTTTAGCGGTCTCGCGAGCGACGGCCTTATCCCCCATCGAGCGAATCGC
>CAMAQI010000069.1 GCA_945860255.1 Methylacidiphilum caldifontis | reverse complement strand
AAGGGGTTGAAAAAGTAAAACGATTTCGTGATGCCTCTCCCTCGCTCCCGATTATTGTTTTAACGAGCTCTGCTGAAGAGGAGCTTGCGGGCATGGCGTTGCAAAATGGAGCTCAAGACTATTTGGTCAAAGGAAAGATCGATGGGCGAGGGTTATGGAGAGCGATTGAGTTTGCTGTCCAGCGTCAATCGATTCGAGAGGAACTTCAGAAATCGGAAAGACGGATTCAGGAGACCCAACGACTTGAAAGTCTCGGAATTTTGGCTGGCGGGATCGCGCACGATTTTAATAATATTCTCACTGCAATCTTAGGAAACGCGAATCTTGCGCGTCAGGAATTACCTGTGAACTCGGAAATTCAGGACTATTTATCAAGTATTGAAAACTCGGCACTTCGGGCGGCGGATGTCTGTCGACAAATGCTTGATTATTCTGGGAAAGGACGCTTTGAGATTCAATCGTTGAACCTAACTCGAGTCGTGGAGGATACCGGTCGGCTTCTCGCCATATCGATTCATAAAAAGGTTGAACTTCATTTTCGTTTAATGTCCCAGCTTCCCTTAATTTCAGGGGATGCCCTTCAAATTCGTCAGGCGATTTTGAATTTAACGGCGAATGCTTCTGAATCGATTGCGGGTGAGGGATTTATTAAGATATCGACTGGATTAGTTGATTTTCATGAGATCGATTTTAAATCGCTTTTTACACCCTTAGCTCTTAAAGAGGGACGATATGTCTACTTAGAGGTCTCTGATAATGGAGCGGGGATCGACCCCAAAGACTTCTCACGGATCTTCGAGCCTTTTTTTAGTTCTAAGTTTGCGGGACGGGGGCTGGGACTTCCAGTGGTTTTGGGAATCTCAAGGGGACATCATGGAGGGGTCACCGTTAAGAGCTCTCTGGGCAATGGCACTTCATTTCGTCTCTATTTTCCGATCACTGATCGGGTTATTGAGGGGGAGTTGCCGCTCGATTTAGAGTCCTCGCCGACTGTCCTCAAAGGACGGGCGTTAGTGATTGATGATGAGGCGACGATTCGAAAGGTGGCGGTAAAGATTTTAGAGTCGATCGGGTTTACCGTAGATCAAGCTCAAGATGGGATCGAAGCTCTTGATCTTTTACAGAAAAATTCTGATTATCAATTTGTACTTCTCGACATGACGATGCCTCGAATGGATGGAATTGAGGTGCTTTATGAAATTCGAAAACTTTATCCCAAGATAAAAGTATTATTTACGAGTGGATTTAGTGAGCGTGATTTGTCGAGACGATTTCACGAAGTCTCTCCTGATGGCTTCATTCCTAAGCCATTTCGAGTGGAGCTGTTGATTGAAAAGGTCAAAGAGATTTTATCTCCGAGTATAACTTAATTATTCATGAGAGGTTCTTTAAACGCTTTATTTATACAGGAAAAGAATGTCTGATCTTTTCTCGATTCTTCGTAAAGTGGTTAGCCAGAAAAGAGGTTTTTTTTCGCTTCTTTTTCTTGGTTTTTTTTATGGAGCCGCACTGCTTGCCCCTTGGCTGACTCCCTATGAGGTCACCGATCAGGATTTGAAGCGGACTTATCATCCTCCGACGCGACTGATTTGGAAGGATTGGAATTTGCATGTCCAACGCTATCGATTAGTCGATCGTTCCGCTGCACAGTATGAGCCGATGGAGGGGGAGGGGATTCCGATTCGTTGGTTCGAAAAGAAACCATCGGGTCGAACTTTTTTTGGGATCGCTGTGGAAAGACGGCTTTTTACCGTTGATCCTGAGGAACGTATTTTTCTTTTAGGGAGTGATAGTGTTGGGCGAGATGTCTTTTCAAGATTGGTTTATGGCTCTCGGGTCTCCCTTTGGATTGGAATCTTAGGGGTGACCTTGTCGATGATCCCTGGTTATTGGATCGGCTCTTTTGCTGGGTATTGGGGAGGGAAGATTGATCATTTGCTGATGAGGATTTGTGAGATGCTGATGGTGATTCCCGGGCTCTATTTACTTTTAGCCCTTCGCTCCGCATTAGGGACCCGTTTCCCTTCGGATCAGATGTTTCTCCTCATCGTTTGCTTGATGAGTTTGATCGGTTGGTCTTCGTATGCCCGAGTTTTCCGTGGATTAGCGCTTTCGTTAAGAGAACGGGCTTTTGTGCTGGCTTCCCAAGGGTTAGGGCAATCAACTTGGAAGATTATTCGAATCCATTTTTTTCCCAATATGCTGAGTTATGCGATCGTTGCTGGTACCATGGGGATTCCCGGATTTATTTTAGGAGAGGCGGCCTTGAGCTTTCTGGGTGTTGGTATCCAAGAGCCACAAGCCTCTTGGGGATTGATGTTGAGTCAGGCTCAGGATATGAAGATATTTATGTTAAATTTTTGGTGGCTATTAACTCCAGGTCTTGCCATTTTTATCGTTGTGATTCTTTTTAACATCCTTGGAGATCTATTACGGGACTTGGTTGATCCACAGTTCCGTATGACTGGAAAGCCGACATCATGAATTCACTTTTGAAAGTAGAGGATTTAACGATTGATTTTGATCGTGAGGATGGATCGACTTTTCGAGCGGTCGACCATATCTCCTTTAATATTTGTGATGGCGAGACCCTTGCGGTCGTCGGAGAGAGTGGGAGTGGAAAAAGCGTGACGGCATTGGCTCTTGCGAAGCTACTTCCTCAACCTCCAGCGAAGTATGTCAGCGGAAAGATTTCATTGGAGGGGATTCAGGTCTTAAATGCCTCTCAGACCGAACTTCGTAAAATTCGTGGGAAGAAAATAGCTTATGTTTTTCAGGAGCCTTCCGCCTCTTTAAATCCGGTCATGCGGATTGGAGATCAGATTGCGGAGATGATCCGACTTCATCGTCCCGAAGTGAGCGATATTCCCAAAGAGGTCGCCTCCTTTTTAGGAGCCGTCGGGATTTCAGATCCGGAGAAGCGGGCTCGGGCCTATCCCCATGAATTTAGTGGAGGGATGCAACAACGAGCGATGATTGCGATGGCTCTTTCCTGTCATCCTAAGCTGCTGATCGCCGATGAACCGACCACCGCCTTGGATGTGACGATTCAGGCACAGATTTTGGATCTGCTTCGTGAGATGCGAGAGAAATTTAAAATGTCGATTTTGTTGATTACGCATAACTTTGGAATCGTTAACGGGTTTGCTGACTCCGTTGCAGTGATGTATCGAGGGAAAATTGTTGAATCCGGTAGTAGCGCCTCGATCTTATCGGCGCCGGTTCATCCCTATACAAAAGCGTTATTGCAATGTGTTCCTCGAATCGGACATCAGCAAAGTCGTCTTGTCACGATTGATCAGGTTCATTTGGAGAAGGAGTGTCGATGAGTAAATTACTTTTAGAAGTCAAAGACTTAGAGGTCAGTTATCCTGTTTACGGAGGAGTTCTGCGTCGCGAAATCGAACGTTTTTATGCGGTCAAAAAAGTAAACTTTAAAATCTTTCAAGGAAGCACCGTCGGTCTTGTTGGAGAGAGCGGCAGTGGGAAGTCGACTTTAGGTCGGTCGTTGATCCAGCTAACTCAGGCGACGGGAGGAGAGGCTCTTTATGATGGGATCGATCTTTTAGCCCTTTCTCCTGCTGAATTTTTTGAATATCGAAAAAAAATACAGATGATTTTTCAAGACCCCTTTAATTCCTTAAATCCCCGTCTCACCGTTTTCTCAATTATTGGTGAGGCCCTTGAAATTCATTTTCCGAACATGACCGTGAGCGATCGTCAAGAGAGAGTGGTTCAGCTTTTGAAACAGGTAGGACTTCAAGGAGAACATCTCAATCGATATCCGCACGAATTTAGTGGGGGTCAACGGCAGCGGATCGGAATCGCTCGTGCTTTAGCAGTGGAGCCGGAGTTCATTATTTGTGATGAACCGGTAAGCGCCTTGGATGTCTCCGTGCAGGCTCAGATTGTGAATTTATTGCAGGATTTACAAGATTCGTTGGGGTTGACCTATCTTTTCATCGCTCACGATCTTGCGGTGGTGGAGCATATGAGTGACTACGTTCTCGTAATGAATCAAGGAGAGGTCGTTGAGCAGGGAACCCCTGAGCAGATCTATCTCGATCCGAAGCAGGATTACACGAAAAAGTTGTTGGCGGCTGTTCCGAAGCTTTAGTCCCTCACTGTTTGAATTCTTTGCAAAATGGTCAACTTTTTGTGAGGGACTGCGAGTTTCGGAAAAGCCCGAAACAAAAAAACCGGAATTTCTGTTTTCTGCGGAGCAAATTTCATAAATCGGAATTCAATGCGATGTGAATGGGAGTAGAAATGTTTTCATTTAATATAAATCCTTGGTTTCGTTCTTTAACCGATTTATGCTCTTGAAATGGATTCGACGGAAGCAATGAAATTTGCGGAACGTTTTTTGGAGTCGACTCGAATTCGTGGTCGCTCCGATTTGACGCGAAGAAATTACGCCCAAGTCTATCGGGAGTTTCTTGATTGGTCTCGGGCGGAGACTTGGATTGATCTAAAGAAGCAGGATTTTAAATCCTATCTCTATTTTGTCACCATGGAGAAAAAGATTTCACCGCCGAGTATTCGTTTGCGTTTTGCGGCACTTCGTTCTCTCTATCAATTTGGGATAAAAAATCGAATCTTCAGTGAGAATCCGGTGAAGGGAGTCACACTTCCGAAGCTTCCCCGAAAACTGCCGGTTTTTATGACCGAGGTTCAGGTCTTAGAGCTTTTGGCTGCACCACAAAAGAAATGGGAGGGGAGAGGGGGAAAGGCTAAATCGGGGAGACCGTGGAATCGTTGGCAGATGTTGAGGGATCTCGCTTGGCTGGAGGTTTTGTATAGCACAGGGATTCGATTGCAGGAGCTTTGTCGTTTGAAGAAGAGTGATCTTGATTTTGAGTCGGGATCCATTCGAGTTTTGGGGAAGGGATTCAAAACGCGGATCGCCGTTTTAGGGGCCCCGTGTATCACAGCGATACAAACCTATCTGGGAGAGCCGGCACCAGCCTCTGAATTTCTTTGGGTTGGGGAGGGAGGGAAGGGGCTGACCGCGAGGTCGATACAGTTGCTTTTAAAGGAGTATTTAAAGTGGGCGGGACTTCCCGCTGGTTTGAGCCCGCATAAGATCCGTCATAGTTTTGCGACTCATTTATTAAATCATGGTGCCGATTTGAGATCTGTTCAGGAGTTATTGGGACATTCACAAATCACGACCACCCAGATTTATACGGCTGTTTCGACGGAGCGGATGCGTCAGGTCTACGATCAAGCCCATCCGAGAGCCTGATCCGTTTACCTGTGGTGAATTCGGTGTTTTGCCTTAGATTGAAACTCATTCGACGCGGTAAGGTTCCCGTATATTCCTGATGCAAAATTTTGAATAATCGATACAAAGGGGGACGTATGTCCGAACTTCGATTTGATCCACGCTCCGAGCAGTATGTGGTCTTTGCTCCCGATCGTCTGAATCGGCCTCATGCCTTTCAAGGGAACTCTCCGTTGCCTGTCGATCTCTTTAATCCTTTTGCTCAAGGCAATGAGGGATCGACTCCCGGGGAGGTCTATGCTCAAAGAGCGGAGGGAACTCATCCAGATACTCCGGGATGGGAGGTTCGTGTCATCCCGAACCTCTATCCAGCTTTCGAATCGCAATCCCGCCTTTTGGGGCCTGCTCATCCTCTTTATTCGGCAATCCCAGGGATTGGAGGGCATGAGGTGTTGATCGAAACTGCCAGCCCCGAAACCCCTTTTGAGCAGCTCTCTTCCGAGCAAATGATTTGCTATTTTCAAGCGTTGCAGAATCGTTTTTCCTATTGGCAAAATCAAAATGGAGTTCGTTCTGTTTATCTTTTTAAAAATTCTGGGGCTGTCGCCGGAGCCTCCCTTCCGCATTCCCATTCTCAACTGGTGGCACTTCCGATTGTTCCCCCTCGATTTGAAAAAATGAATCAGTTTGCTCAAGAGTACTTTCAAAAAAACAGACGTTCCTATTTTGAGGTTTTAATTGAGGAGGAGCTTCGATTGAAATCGAGAATCGTATGGGAGTCGGAGGGGGTGGTCGCTTTTTGTCCCTATGTCAGTCGATTTCCGTATGAAGTGATTTTCTATCCACGGCAACCGATCGCTGATTTTACTCAGAATTCTCAAAACAGTTTGAGGGAACTTTCAGAGGGGGTACGAACGGTCTTTGCTGGAATCGGAAAAGCGGCTCGACGCGATTTTCCCTATAATTTATTTATTCAACAATCTCCTGTCGGGAAGAGGAGTTCTGATTGGTTTCGTTGGTCTTTAGAGATCTATCCTCGAGTCGGAGGAGTTGCTGGTTTTGAGACGGGAACGGGGATGTGGATGAACTCGATTCTTCCGGAAGTTGCGGCCGAGAGGATCCGCGGGATTCTATGAACGGATTTGCTCAAGAGATCGATCAAATCCTGAATGATTTAGAAAGGAATCATTTAAAGCGTGGATTACGACAATCGCAAACGGCCACGGGAGTTGAGATCGACTATTTAGGAAAAAAGGTTCTCAATTTTTCCTCAAATGATTATTTAGGTTTGGCTTCGGAACCGTTTTTAAAAGAGGTCGCCATTCAAGCGATTGAAAAATGGGGGGCCGGAAGTGGGGCCGCGCGATTAGTTTGCGGTAATTTAAAAATTCATGAAGCATTAGAGGAGGCAACGGCACACTTTAAAGGAGCCGAAGCGGCACTCTCTTTTTCCAGTGGCTTTGCCGTTCCTCTCGGAGTGATTCCGGCCTTGGTCGGTAAAGGGGATACCGTTATTTTCGATAAATTGAGTCATGCCTGTTTGATTGATGGGGCAAAACTCAGTGGGGCGAAGATCCGTGTTTTTCCTCATCAAAACCTCTCCTACTTGGAAAAGATCTTAAAGGAATCCTCCGGTAAAAAACTGATCGTCACCGAATCGATCTTTTCAATGGATGGAGATCTTGCTCCTTTGCGTGAAATCATCCTGTTGAAAGAAAAATATGGGGCTTGGCTCATGGTGGATGAGGCGCATGCCACGGGGGTCTTGGGAGAGAAGGGAGCCGGGCTTATTGAGTTGCTGGGATGTCGTTCTCAGGTGGAGATCCAGATGGGGACTTTTAGTAAGTCCCTTGGAAGCTCGGGAGGTTATGTTGCGGGATCTCGTCGGTTGATCGAACTTTTCATCAATCGAGCTCGATCTTTTATTTTTTCGACCGCTCCCTCCCCTGCTTCCTCAGCAGTGAGTCTTGCGGCGATTCAATGGGTTCAAAGCAAAGAGGGAAATCAACGACGTGAATCGTTGCAAAAACATATTCTTCGTTTTTCAGCAAAATTAAATCAACTTTCACCGACCCCCCTTTATACAGACCATCAAAGTCCGATCTTTCCGTGGATTGTGGGAGATGAAAATAAGGCTTTGGAGTTATCACAGCGAATTTTACAACAGGGGGCACTGACCGTTGCGATTCGTTATCCGACGGTTCCTCGTCAGAAAGCGCGATTGCGAATCTCCTTAAGTGCCAAGCATACGAACGAACAGATGGATTGCTTGAAGGGGATGATTCAAAGAGCGCTTTAAGAGAGAGAAATTTATCCATTCCTGAGGGTTTTGGAATATTATTTAATTCACAAGTATCTGTTGTGGAGTTATTTATGGCTAATTTTAAATATTATTGAAAATAGTTTGAACAAAAGGAGAAGAGGAGATGTCTAACTCTTCATAAGACATTTTGTTCCTCCTAAGTTGTTGAGGGCGATCCGATGGGGCGGATCGCCCTCTGTTTTTTTTAAGAATAATCGATTGAACAAGCATTCAATTGTTAGTGGGAGAGTGAGAGGAACTCCTCAACGCACGGGGATTCTGAGGGTTGTCATCATCGTTTTTTAGGTTAAACAAGAGTTGAGGAAAAATGATTGTGAATAAGAATGTTAAGATTCCTGGCCCTCGTTCGCTTGCCCTTGCAGAACGATTACGTGCCGTGGAATGTCGGAATACGACCTTTCTCTCCCCAGAGTTTCCGATATTTTGGGAGCGGGCCCATGGTTCGCAGGTTTGGGATGTTGATGGGAATTGCTATCTTGATTTTACCAGCGGTTTTGGCGTGGCGGCTCTCGGCTATACGCCGGAGTTTTCTGTGGAGGTCCTGCGTGATCAAGCCGCGACTCTCTCTCATGCGATGGGAGATGTACACCCGACGGAGTTAAAGGTGCGACTTTGCGAGAAACTTTCAGAGTTAACCTTTGAGGCTTGGGGAGCCGGTAAAGGAAAGACGATCCTCTCGAACTCAGGAGCCGAGGCGGTGGAAGCGGCTTTAAAAACCGCTTGGATGGCGACCGGAAAATCGAGGGTCATCGCTTTTGAGAATAGTTATCATGGATTAACCTGTGGGGCTTTGACCGTAACGGGCAGAAAGGATTTCCGGACTCCGTTTCAATCGGCTTTGGCCGATATTACGACCTTTCTCCGCTTTCCTCAAGAGGCTCATGATTTAAAGGCACTCGAACAACGAATTCGGCAACATCTCTCAGCCGGTCGAATCGGAGCGATGCTTGTGGAACCGATTTTAGGGCGAGGGGGGGAGGTCATCCCTCCGGACGGTTTTCTGAAGTTACTACGTCGATGCTGCGATGAATTTGGGGTGCTGTTGATTTTCGATGAGATTTATCTCGGCTGGTATCGTACCGGAAAGCGCTTTGCCTGTGACCATGAGGGGGTTATTCCAGATTTGATCTGTTTAGGAAAAGCGATGACCGGACTTTTTCCGATGGGGGCTTGTGTTGGAAAGGGGGAGGTGATGGATCGTTGGCCTAAGTCAAAAGGGGAGTCGCTCCATACTAGTACCTTTTTAGGCAATCCGTTAGGGTGCCGTGTGGCATTGGCTCAACTTGAGGCGTTGGAGCGTGATCATCCCGCTCTTCAGATCGATCGAAAAAGCCAAATTTTACAACAGGAATTAGAGCGTTTATCGAGTACGAGGTCGGGATGGATCAATCCGAGAGCCCGAGGGCTTTTAGGGGCGATCAATCTGGTCGATTCTCAAGGGAGACCGGATGGAGCAAGAGCGGCTCAGGTGATGGTTCAAGCGCTTCATTCCGGATTAATCTTGTTGGCAAGTGGTGCCGAGGGAAATGTTTTGAGTTTTACACCGCCGCTTAATATTGAGGAGAGGGAGCTGAGGCAAGGATTTGAAATTTTGAATTCACTATGAATAAGATTGGCATTTATGGAGGGAGCTTTGATCCCGTTCATTTGGCTCACGAATGGATCGCATATCGTGCCTTGAAGGAGGGAGTCGATCGCTTAATCGTTTTGCCCTGCTTCGTTTCTCCTCATAAATTAGAGCAACAGCCCAAGAGCTCGACAAAGGATCGGCTGGGGATGTTATCCGTGGCATTTGCTGGATCGGCTTCGATTGAGGTTTCCGATTGGGAGATTCGAAAGCAATCGATCTCTTATACGTGGGAGACCGTTGACTATTTAAAATTGAGAGACCCGAATGCGAAAATCGTTATCATTCTCGGAGGCGATCAGTTTGAGGTCATTGAGAGTTGGGGCCGTTTTTCCGATTGGGCCTACGGGGTTGAGTTTTTAGTTTTTCTGCGGAAAGGGGAGGGGAATCAATTTCACAAGCAGAGCGATTTGGGATTAAACTTTCGGGTAATCGAAGATTTTCCCCCGGAGATCTCCTCCTCCCAGATTCGGAAAGCGATTCACGAGAACGGCGCATGGGAGGCGTGGGTCTCTCCCGAAGTGAGAAAGTGGATTTTGAGTCACGACCTTTACTGACTCGTTTGTCGACTATCCTGCGAACGAGTCAGTAAAGGGCAAATGCATCTCAATTCTGAATCCTCCTTTTAGTGAAGTAAACTTCATAAAGTATATAAGTAACTTATAATCAGATATTTATGAAAAATACAATTTAAAACATTTTCACGCGAAGCCGCGAAGTTGCCCAAGGTTCCTCCCGAAAGACAAATTTTTTTATTTTTTCTTTTCCCAATTTCTACGGGGAGAACCTTGGGAAGCTTTGCGCCTTTGCGTGAAAATTGTCTTTATCCCTGTTCCTCAGCATTATTGATCCCTCTTGATTTCCGTTGAATCCTGCGTGAGACTGGGGGATGCCGATTTTTCGAGTTGATTTTCACCATCATGTGAAAGGGGATCCGATTGATCTGATCTCCTATACGGCGAGTGATTTGATTGATGCGGCCGTTCTGCATGGGATTCATGCCCTAGCAATTACACCTCACGGGCTGGTTTTTCATGATCCTGAGGCAAGGTGTTATGCGGAGAAAAAAGGGATCCTCTTGATCTTTGGCGTCGAGAAACGAGTCGAGGGGAAGGAGGTGCTTCTTTTAAATGTTTCCCCTGAAGAGATTCCTGCGGTGATGAGCTTTGAGGATTTAAAAGCACTTCGAGCTCAAAAAGGAAAAGAGCTCCTGGTCGTCGCTCCGCATCCTTTCTATCCAACAAGTGTCTGCATGGGAGAGTCTCTTAATCACTATGGAGAGCTTTTTGATGGTGTGGAGTACGCTCACTTACATCTTCCTTTTTACAATCCCAACGATCGAGCTGTGGAGTGGGCGAGGGAGAATAGAAAGTCGATCTTAGCAAATTCGGATACCCATTCGCTCTTCATGATTGGAAGAAATTATTCCGAGGTGAATTGCGATGAACTGAGTATCGATTCGATTTTTCAGGCAATCCGGGAGCGAGCGGTTCGACCGGTTATTCATATTCCCTCTTTTTGGGAGCTGTTTCGATTTTTAATGGAGGTTTCAGTCTTTCAATCCTTGATTCGGCTTTTAATCCCGTCACGTGTCGGAGATCCGTTCGCTCAAAAATCATCTTTTCCATCGGTGTTCCCCTGTCTTTAAAAAAGCCTTCCTAAAATAGCGTTTAAATCTCGCAGGATGAGCGCGTAGCGTTCATCTTTGCGGGGGTTCTTTGGAGTTAAAAAAGAGCTGAAA
>CAMAQI010000068.1 GCA_945860255.1 Methylacidiphilum caldifontis | reverse complement strand
CCGATCAGAGCCGTCAGATCGTTCAAGAAATCAGCGATCCACGACTACAACTCCTCATTTCAGAAGTGGCTGGCCCCTGTAGCGCACGAAATCAAGGGATTCAACTCGCTCGTGGAAAATGGATTCTATTCTTAGATGCCGACGATCTTCTTCCCCCCAACTATCTTGAAGCGAAGCGAAAAGTGATCGAGCAACAACCGGGACGAGATCTCTACACCTGTCCTTGGGTCGAAAAAGATCCTCAAGGCAAGAGCGAACATCATGATCCCCTCGGGGCACGGGTCTCTCAAGAGGAGATGATCGCCTCCGCCTTTGTCTATCCCCCTTTTGCGATTCATACGACGATCATTCGACGTCAACTTCTCACCCCTGAGATGCAATGGCCGGAGTCCCTCGATCAAGGACTTTGTGAAGATGCGATCTTTTGGTTTAAACTGCTTCATCAAGGGGGGATTGCCTTCCATGATGATACCCAGGCAATCTATCGAACTCAGACAGAGAACTTCCGCAATCAGGTTAAAAATCTGGAAAAACTCTCTCAATCCTACGAAAAAATCATTAAAGCGAATCTTCAATTCCTCCAGGACCGCAATCTCAAACCAACAGCCCGTCAGGCCTATTTTCTTTATACCTTCTATCAAAAAATGGAACGAGAGGCAGGAGTAGCAAAACTGGAATCGATCCAAAAAAACGCTCAATTAAATCTCGCAAAGATTTTTCCTAAATTAAGTCCTTGGGATCAATTCAAGATTAAAATTAAAGCAGCACTTGGATCGCATTAAACTTTAGAGACCAAGGGATACCGCTCAACTTCAACTAGTCATTCCGACTAGCAGCAACCAGACTTTGGTGAGCAACAAGAGGAACTTTCGGGATTGCTCTCTACTAAACATTTTTCCTTAGCCAAACAATCGGTGCGCTTCGCCTCGAGCTGAAACACTAATGTATCGGAACTCCTCTCGCTTGTCGTAATGGGAAACTGAGAGATATAGGGAGCTTCAAACTCCACTTCGACCGGAAGTTCGCCGGATGGCAAAATCTGATGAGCCAGTTTCAAAATAGAGGCCAGCTTTCCCGCTTTCAACGCATGATCGTCATCATTTGCGATCCAAGCCTGCAACACACAAGTCGAGGAGGTGCGAGAAGTTCCGCCACAATCGATGAAGTTTTTCTGCACATGTCCCACTTCGGTAATGTGATAGTGAGAGGGAATCGCCTCTTTATTGGGGAGAATAAAACGAATGAGATGTTCGGGATTATCGTTTAAAAGCTTACTCAATTGAAAAAGTGTCATAAGAGGATTTTATACGGTTTTGGATTCATCGTTGGTTTCTCATTAGATTTTTTTAGCCTTTAGAAAAAACTGGGAGAGTTCGTCGAGCGTATTTTCAGCGACCCAACATTCAACAGTTTGACCACATTTTTGGGTCGAAATCAGACCTGCTCTGTTTAATTCTTTAAGATGATGAGAAATTGTGGAAGGACTGATGCGGAGTCCCTTGCCGAGTTCACCGACGCAGAGGCGAGAACAAACCTCCTCACTGCATCCGTGTTTCTCACAGCACTTTGCCAATCGGAGAAAGATCGCCAGACGGTGAGGATGAGAGAGCGCCTTAAAGGCTTCTGCGAGTTTCTGTAACTTCATATTTCGATAGTTCTCGAAATATAATAATACGTCAATGAGATTTTGATTTATGGAACCAAGACTCTTAACGGATGACTTCCAAAAGAGAATTCGCACGGGGTATAATCTCTCCACTCTCCGTCGACCTCAACGGGAACTCTTTTTTTACTCGTTACGGAAAATCCTTTGGTCTGCAGATAGGTGACCTCCTTCATCTTCGTGAGATCTCCCCGGACGATTCCGTTGCCGTAACGGATCAACGAAATGTAGTCGACTTTATCAAAGAGACAGAGATCCATGAGTCCATCGGAGAGACACGCTTTACGAAAAACCTGAAGCGGGCCCCCATAAAATCGGCCATTCCCGACTAAAATAAATCGAGCCGTATACTCTTTCCCTTCATGCGTAAGCACTCGCAGTTTTCTCTGTTTTTTTGAGGCGACCTTGAGAAGGGTCCAAAGATAACTCAAAGCTCCTAATCTCTTTTTTAAATTCCACGAAGTTTTTTTAACCACTTTCGCATCAAGACCGACCCCCGCGAGCTGAACAAAGCTATGGCCATTGACGTTCGGTAAATCGACTGCTTTGAGATTTCCCCCTAAAATCACCTTCCACGCTTCCTGCAAATCACGAGAAATTCCAAGTTCAGAAGCAAATACATTGATCGTTCCAATCGGTAAAATCCCAAAGATCGTATCACTTCCCTTCAGTCCCTGAACGACCTCGTTGATCGTCCCATCCCCTCCCGCAGCAACGACGATCTCATAGCCCCGCTTAACGGCCTCTAAAGCCTTATTCAGTCCATCTCCGGCAAACTCCGTTTCCAAAAAATCGGCACCGTGACAGATCTCTCTAATCTCCTGCAGGAGTGCTTTGGCTTTGGTGCTATGGGCAGCAGGATTAACGATGACGGCAATTTTTTTCATCATTTCCTGCCTTTTATTCGCTCCTGTCATTCTCCAGAGGAAATTCGACTTAAAACCCATTCGGCAGCGATAGCGGAGACCCCAGGCTCTCCCAAGGTGTCGACAATTTTCTTCATTTTTTCTTGAATCGTTTGATAACGCTCCTGATCAATCAACAAACGATGGGTCTCTTGAGCTAAAAAGGGGGCGGTTAATTCATTCTGAAGGATCTCCGGAACAACGGGAGCATTTGCAAGAACGTTCACCATACTCAAATACTTAACCTTCACCAATCGCTTTCCCACCGCAAAGGTAAAGGGATTCACCTTATAAACGACAACGGGAGGGACTCCCGCAAAAGCGCATTCTAAGGAGGCCGTCCCCGAGGCAACGATCGCAAGCTTACAACGACTCAAATGTGTGAGGGAATAGCCAATGTAAGACTCCAAATGAATCGAGGAACGGGAGAGTCCATCTAATAGCTTATTTCCCAGTTTAAAAATTTTCTCATCCGGAGCGACCCAAACGAATTTAAGATCTGGAATTCTTTGAGACATGAGAACAGCGGCATTAAAGAGAATCGGAAAATGTTTTTTTATCTCATCCTCACGACTTCCCGGTAATAAAGCGATTCGTTTTTGATCCCGATATTCCTCAGGAATCGGAAGAATACGATCCTTCGTTGGATGCCCTACCCACTTGACTTTGAGTTTCGGAGCCGCTTTGAGCATCCATGCCTCTTCAAAAGGAAAAATAGACATCACGGAGTCAAAGACCGATTCCATCATTTTTGCTCTTCCTGACTTCCAAGCCCATACTTGAGGGCAAATATATTGAATCAGGGGAATTGAGGGATAAAGCTCTTTGACTGCTTTTGCAAAACGAAGGTTGAATCCTGGATAGTCGATTAAAATAATCGCATCAGGACGAATCCTCTCCACAAGATTTAAAAGTCGTTTAAAAAATCCTCTAAATTTAGAGTAATGTTTTGCAACCTCAATCAAACCGACCACCGCATGCTCGGTCATATCAAACTCTTGTCGCTGTCCAGCAGAAAGCATTTGACTGCCCCCGGCGCCATAAATTTCAATTTGCGGCTCTTTAATTCTCAATGAGCGAATCAAATGAGCTCCATGAAGATCGCCACTGCTTTCGCCCGCAATCATCAAGATCTTTCGACTTCTGATCTCTGTGGTTAGCGATTCGCCCATATCAACTCCGTAATCTGCATTGCCACTTCTAAAGCAACGGTTCCCTGTTCTCCACTCACCTTCGGTGTCTGCTTTAAATGAACGCAGTCGACAAAAGAGCTTAATTCTAACTTTAACGGCTCCTCTTTTTGAATTTGCACCTTTTCGCGAATAATTTTGCCTTCAATCTTACGGTAAATCTCACCGGATTGATTTTGATAGTCGAGCGATAGATACGTATCATCTTGAAAGACCCGAATCTTTCTCATCTTCTCTGGACTAATCCGACTGGTGGTAATGTTCGCAACACAGCCGTTTTCAAAACGAATTCGGACATTCGCAATATCCTCTCCTTTACTTAAAACCGGAACCCCGACGGCATCAATGGATTGAATCGGAGAGCGTACTAAATGTAAAATCACCTCGAGATCATGAATCATGAGATCCAGAACCACTCCGATATCAGTACTTCGATTCGGATACGGAGAGAGTCGATGCGCCTCAATAAAACGTGGCTTTGAGAGAATCTGCTCTAAAGCGGTTAAAACAGGGTTAAATCGTTCAATATGACCGACTTGAATAAAGGCCTTCTTTTCTTTTGCCAAGCGAACTAATTCCCAAGCCTGCTCCGGAGAATCCGTGATCGGCTTTTCGATCAGAACTGGTTTTCCCTGATTTAAAAAGAGTCGGGCAGAATCATAATGAGCAAAGGTTGGGGTCGCTATGGAAACCCCATCAACGGCCTTACAAAGTTCTTCAAGGGATTGAAAGGGGATCGTTTTATATTTTTTGGCAATACTTTGAGCTTGGTCGAAATCGGCATCAAAGATTCCGACAAGCTCGCAGTTCGGAAGATCCGCATAAATACGCGCATGTTCCTTGCCAATATGTCCGACTCCGACAACTCCCATTTTCATTTTACTCATAGTGCCACCATGGTAATTTTATACTGTTGCGCTAACTCATGAAGAAGATTCTTCTCTAAGAGCAATGTTTTTTTTGCTTCATAACCGATCACTGAAATCCCCGATTCTCGGGCAACTTCAATCGTTCGTACTCCGATCACCGGAACATCGAATCGAAAATCTTGATTCGGCTTACTCACTTTCATCATCACTGCCCCCGATTTCCCTAATGCCCCTCCGCGACGAATCGCCTCATCAGTCCCCTCAAAGGCTTCGACGGCAAGAACAGTCCCTTTTTTGACAACGACCGTCTGTCCGATATCTAATCGACTCATCTCTTTGGCAATCCGAAACCCATATTCAAGATCACTTTGTTGACTACGCTTTAACAAAGGACCCGCAAAATGACCTGTGACCGCTAAAAAATCCTCTAAGTAAGTGGTGGCCGGAAGGAGTTGGATTCCCTTTTTCTGAAGTTCATCGGCAATCGCCCCGAAAATCGACTCCGCATTGCGCTCCTTTAATTTAGCTAAAAGCACCAAAGCCTTCAAATCCGGTCTCAATTGGAAAAGATTCGAGGGAGCAATCTGTCCGGCCATCATCACCTCAGAAATCCCCATTTTTTCGAAATAGGAGATCATCTTCCCCAGTTGACCGACCCTCATCCAAGCGAGATCCTCGACAAGTCCTTCAAGTGCTGGCTTGGTCTCCGATTCAAAGGCAGCGACCACAATTCGATCGACCCCTTGCTTCCTCGCCTCTTGAGCGAGAAGCAACGGATAATTTCCGTTTCCTGCAATGATACCGAGAGATTTCATGAAATTCATTATTTTAAGGGCAACCTAAAAAGCGTTCGCCCTAGGAAGAGTTCGCTCTTTCAACCAAGTAAGCCAGATACAAGCTTCGTAAAGAACGTACATCGGTCCCGCAAGCATCATTAAGGTTAAGGCATCCGGGGTTGGGGTGATCACCGCTGCAAAAATAAGGATGATAATCACGGCATGGCGTCGACCGTCACTCAACATTTTCGAAGAGAGGACTCCGATAAAGTTTAAAAACATGACTACTAAAGGGAGCTCAAAACAGATCCCAAAAACCAGAAGCATATTCACGACGAAATCAAGATAGTAAGAAATCGTCCAATTCGTCTTAAACCCAAACCATTCATTATACTCGATAAAAACCCGTATCGTATTCGGAAGAAGGGCAAAATAACAAAATAAAACCCCGGCGAGAAATAAAATGACCCCTGCTGAAAAAATCGGAAGAATAAAACGACGTTCCTTATCCTCCAAGGCAGGGAGTAAATAAGTACCAATAAAATAAAAAATAAACGGTAAGGCAAAAATGATCCCTCCGACAAAGCTGACTTGAAGGTGAATATTGACTGGATCTGCGACTTGCAAAACCGAGAGAATCGTTTTCGGATCTTGACCGGCTTTTGCGAGCGGTTCCTTTAAAATCTCTAAAATCTCTCGAGCATAACAAGCGGAAACGGTCATCGTCACCACCAAGACCCCAATCGAGCGAACTATGACCCCTCGGAGGTCTTCTAAATGCTCAATGAACCCTTTGGGATTATCTTCAAAAAATCCCATAACCTACTTGTGATTTGAGTAAAAATGTTCGAAAGCAGCCATCAACTCTGAGGCAAAGTTATCAACCTCAATCGTCAAATGCCGGACGGCGTTTACTAAATAGTTATACCCAAACATCGCTGGAATCGCGACCAATAGTCCCGTGACTGTCGTAATCAACGCCCCTGAAACCCCAGGAGCCATCGCCGCCAAGCTGGCTTTTCCAGCGATTGCAATCCCACTGAAGGTATCCATCACCCCCCAAACGGTTCCCAATAATCCTAAAAAGGGGGCCCCACTCACGGCGGTCGCTAATAAAACCATCTGATCTTCCAATAAAAGCCCCTGTTCTCCGACCTGCCGTTCAATCGTCGAACGTACGGAATTCATCGCCGTCAGGGGGATTTTCGTCGAATCTTGAAGACGAATCGAAAAGGTCTCATCAACCTCTGAGGAGCCTGTCAAATGACGGGCTAACTCCTGAGACCCCGCTCGATAAACCTCATAGGCAGGAGCCCCGATAAATCGCTCATTTTTTAAAAATAAAGCCAACGGTTTCGAGGATTGTCGAAACTTTTTAAGAAAAAGGGCCATTTGAGTCGAGGCACGACGGATCTGAATAAACTTCGCAATCATGATCGACCAACTGAAAATCGACCCCATTCCCAAGGCGATAATCACCAGTTTTCCTTCTAAGGTCGAGTGTTCAAAGGCATATAAAAGCCCTCCACTCGCAAACATCGGATAAATCATAGGCAAGGACTATGTCGAATTTCAGTCATTCGTAAAACGATTTTCTTTAACTACTTTTGATCGTTCCAGGCCTCTGTTGCATAACGACTTTGCTCCAAATCCCTCGCTCTTGCCGATTCCTTTTCGGTGGGCTCAGATAAATCAAATGAAATCCCAAAAACCGTGGAAAAAAAATGAGGAAATTCTTTGCGAAATTGAGTTCGTATCGACTCCTCATTGAAAAGAACACTCCCTTGCTGTAACATCCCCTCACGCGTTCTTCGTTGCGCCGCTCCAGCACATTTATGACCCTCTAAAACAACATCATATTTCACCGCTCTTTGGAAACAGGCCTCTTTTTCCTCAGGATCACAGCAAGGAGCTAAAACGGCAGGGAGCCCCAAAAACTGCAATGTCTTCACCACCGCCTCATGAATCTGACGATAACTTTCGGTCGTGCTGAGTTCTAATACAGAATCGCCCCGCGGAAGGATGACGGTATAAGTTAGATCTAAAAGGTGATCGACCGATCCCCCTCCCGTATATCGTCGAATAAATTTACGGCCGATCGGAACCACTGCTTTCGACTGAAAATATCCAATAGAAACAGCCGATTGATCCCACTCGTAAATCCTTAAAACAGGGACTTTTACCTCCCTAAGCAACGCCTCATCGAGCGCCATGTTCCAAGCAGGAGTTCCCTTGCCACTGAGGATCAGACGCCAATTCACCGAACTCTCCCTTTAAAATAACTTTTCAAAAAAACCGGCTTTTTGAGTCGGAGTCGAAAAAACATGATCTAGAAATTCAGAGACTTTTTTAGAGGCTTGATCGGCAAATTCTGGATTGAACTTTGAATTGCTCGGATTCGCAAAGGCATGGGCAGCATCAAAACGCACAAATCGACACTCTTTTTTCAGCTCGACTAACGCTTTTTCAAACACATCGACACTCTCAGGCTTCACCCAATCATCTTGAGTTGCAAAAATCCCCAAAATCGGAATCTTCAATTTCTCAAGCTTCTCCTTATCCGTCTCGACAGGACCGTAGTACATCACGGCAGCATCGAGTGCCTCGACTTGAAGAGCGGTCTGAAGGCTCAAGCCCCCTCCCATACACCACCCAATCGAAGCCACTTTAGGAACTTTAAATCGCGGGCTTTCCTTTAAAAAACGAATCCCCGCAGTGATTGTTTTGAGTGCCGACTTCTGATTGAGTTCACGCATGAGTGCCCCGGCTTGTGTGGGATCTTCTGTTGAGGTCCCATTATAAAGATCTATCGCAACCGTCACATATCCTTGAGCAGCATAGTGGTCAGCCGTCAGTTTCATATGTTGATTCAATCCCCACCATTCATGAATTAAAATCACCCCCCCGATCGGAGCCCGCTCAGGAACGGCTAAATAAGCAAAATCATCCACTCCGTAATCCCCTAAATTGACGAGACTACCCATGGGCTTTCGCTCCTCATTCGCTTTTAACGGATGAGCCGTAATAAATTTCTCTGTTTTTGTCCCCTCTTTAAAGGCTTTTTGATGGGCATTCTCCTCGGAATAACTTCCGTTAAACGAGAGAAAAAGCACGATTGTGATGATTAATAATTTATTCATTTATTTCATTTTTTGTACGGAGGCCCATGCCGCCTTAAATTCCGGAAGATGACTCAAACCATAGCTAATCGATTTTTCAAAATTAACCCGCGCGTTCAAAAGATCCCCCTCGATCATCCTCATCGTTCCAATATAAAAATAGGCCTCCGTTAACAGTTGTTGCTGCTGAAGATGAGAGGACTGAATCGAGGCAACGAGTTCCTGCTCGTTTAAAGCACCTGTTAAAAATCGGGAAACTCTCAGGAGCCAATCCACCTCCTCGACATTCGATCTTCCGACAAAATAACCCTCGAGTTGCTTCTGTGCCTCCTCCTTTCTCCCGAGTTGCATCTCTCCTAAGGTGTGAAAAACATGAGCATAATCAATGAATACGGGGGTCGACTCTCGAAGGGGAGATCCATCTGCATTCACCTTTTCTTTTCGCAGCTCTTGCTCCTCTTTGAGTCTCTTTTCACACAGATCGATTCCCGTTTCAAAGGCCAATGCCGATTTACTCCATCCCTGTAAAATGTAATTCATATATCCCACGGATAGCCAAGCCTCGCCATGCTCAGGATTTAAGGAGAGTACTTTTTCAAAATCAAGTAGAGCCTCTTTGACATTGCCCATCTCTGACTTTAATAAACCACGGTTATAATAGGCATCTTGATGTTTTTCATTGAATTGAATCGCTGAATCGTAATCTTTTAATGAAGCGGCATACTCCCCTTTTTTATACGAAAGTAAGGCGCGGTTATAAAAGGCGTTCGAATGCCGCAGATTCGCTTTAATGGCTTGCGAGTAGTCTTCAAAGGCCCCCACATCATCCTTCATCTCCGACTTTAATCGTCCTCGATTAAAATAGGCACTGGCAAATTTGGGATTGATCTCCAGCGCTTTCGAGTAACTCTCCATAGCCCCCTTCAAGTCTCCCGATTTTTTCTGAACAATCCCACGATGATAATACCCTAAGGAAAAGTCGGGATTCATCTGCAACGCTTTTTGCTGATCATTTAAACCATTATAAACATCCCCTTTTTGCGCCAAAAGAGCCCCGCGTTTTGAAAGGGCATCAAAATTCTGAGGATCCAGATCAACCGCCTTATTGTAATCCTCAAGTGCTAAATCAGGGTGCTTTAACGCAGAGTGAGCCATCGCTCGATTGTAATAGGCAGTCGCAAACTTTGGATCGATGGCGATCGCCGCACTAAAATCACGGATCGCAACCTCAAATTGTCCCATTTTACAACGCACAAAACCACGATTGTTCATGGTATTCACATTCTGAGGAGAGAGCTCACTCGCTCGACTAAAGTCCTCTAATGCCGCAGCAAGCTCATTACGCATCGAATGGGCGACACCCCGCTGATTATACACATCTGCTTTATTTCCGTCGATTCGGATCGAATTGGAAAAATCTTTGATCGCTAGATCAAAATCTCCCGTTTTAGATCGCGCCATTCCTAAATTAAAATGCAAATCGGCATTTTCAGGGTCTAATGAAACCGCTTTTGTGTAGTCCCCTAAGGCCCCCGCAAAATCCCCCTTACTCCCTTTGACAAGCCCTCGACTATTCCAAAAAGCAGCTCGGTTTGAATCAATCTCTATCGCTTTGTTGTAATCAGCTAAGGCCTCATCCCATTTTTCGTGATTGTAGTAGGCAACCCCACGGTTGTAGTAAATATCGGCATTATGCCCATCAATCGTAATCGCTTTATTAAAGAGCTCGATCGCCTTTGCATAATCCCCTTGCTTTCCAAGAACGACCCCTTTGTAGTAGTACGACAAGGAGGGCTTAGGATCAGCGGCAATCGAAGCATCTAAAAGCTTCATCGCATCATCAAGTCGCCCTTCATTGACCGCCTTAAAGGCATCATCTTTAACCACTTGAGCAATGGCTTGCGAAGAGACAACCACCAACTCAAATAAAATGACCCCGAGTAAAGCAAAGTGAAAATGTTTCATACAACTCGATCAACTCTAACAACGGATTAGATGAAGCCAAGGCAGAAAAAAGGAAAAGAACGTCAGTTCATTTTTTCTTCTCTACGACCTTGTCTGCTGTATAAATCGATGATGAACAAAAACGATCATAAAAAACTTTATTTTACGATCTGCTTTTTTTGCCTCACCCTCTCTCTGCTCATTTATCGATTCGAAGACTTTATCCCCGGGACCCCTTTCACGACCATCGAAGCAAAAACCTACGACTTCCGTGCCTTTTATGGAAAAAAAATAAAGGCGGACCCTCGATTGATCTTCCTCGCCGTTGATAAGCCCAGTTATATTGATCAATACCCAGACCCAGAAAACCTTTCCAAACCACTTCAACTCATCACCAAAGAGTGGCCTTGGTCACGGGAAATTTGGGCCCTTGCCATCGAACGGCTCTCCAATGCTGGAGCCAAAATAATTGCGGTCGA
>CAMAQI010000067.1 GCA_945860255.1 Methylacidiphilum caldifontis | reverse complement strand
TAACACATCCAGATCGATCCCGCAGAGGCCGACATGATCGCGGTGCGTGGATTCGAAACAAGATCTGGAGTTAATTTGGCATCGGCAATCGCTTGCGTCATCGCACAAAAGCCAAAAAGAGCGTTCGGGGACATGGAACGCAACTGTTCCCGTGTTATTTTATATTCAGGAGGGAAAGTCCAATCCTCGCGATCGGCCGTTGGAAAGGTGAACCCTTTGATTGTCCCCGCTATCTTAATCGGAATCTCTGGCTTATCGAAGGCACTAAACAACTCGATTCCGCTACGGCACTCTTGTAAACTTCTCAAGACATCCGTCTGAGAATTTCCAATACTCGTAATAAATCCCAATCCCGTTACAACAACCTGTCTCATGATTAAATTCGACCTTAATTCATTGATTCGATGATCTCAAATGAAATATTTTATCTTTCTTCTCCCCAGAGCTTTCCTTTTCCGATATAGGCTTTTAAAAATACTCATTAACTTTCATGCCCCTTATTGATCAATCGTTCTACAATCCTCCTCACTATCTTAAAAATGGACATCTCCAGATCTTCATTAATGCCCTTCTGCGTAAACCGGAGATTGTTGAATATCAACGAGAACGAATCAACACCGATGACGGTGACTTCCTTGATCTTGACTGGTTGAGAAACGACTCCTCCCACCTTGCGATTCTCTGTCACGGATTAGAGGGGGATACCAAATCGATCTCTATTCTTGGAATCGCAGGGGCGCTTCAAAAAAGGGGATGGGATGTCCTTGCCTGGAATTTCCGAAGTTGCGGCGGAGTCATGAATCAAACCCCTCGTTTTTATCATGGGGGTGCCACGGATGATTTAGAGCGAGTCATTCAACATGCCTTTCTCTCCCATCCAGCTCAGACAATCGCCCTCGTCGGTTTTAGTTTAGGAGGAAATCTGATTCTCAAATATTTAGGCGAGCGAGTCCGCGATCCGAGAATCAGCCGTGCCGTCACCTTCTCTGTTCCCGTCGATCTCTCTGCGAGCTCGCACCGCATGGCTCTTTCTGAAAATCGAATCTACATGCGGCACTTTCTCAAAACGATGCGTGAAAAAATCCTCAAAAAACGGTCGATTCTTCCGGATCATCTTCCCTTTGATCGACTCCCCAATATCAAGACCTTCCACGAATTTGATGACCTTTTTACCGCCCCTCTGCATGGATTTCAGAATGCTGAAGATTACTATCATCAGGCGAGTGCTAAAAATTATCTAAAAGAAATTAAAATCCCCACATTGCTCGTGAATGCTCGCAACGATCCGTTTCTCACCGCCTCCTGCTTTCCGACTGCCCTCGCCAAGGAGCACACGCAGCTCTTTCTTGAGACCCCCCTTTCGGGCGGTCATTGCGGATTTCTTCCAGAAAATCGTCAGGGGGAATGTTGGTCAGAATCGAGAACCTTGACCTTTTTAGAGGAGGAAGATTTCGAGATCGAAAAACAACTGACGTTCTGAAGATCAAACGCCAAGGTTTAAAGTGAATTTTGAATTTATCCTCCCAATCCTCCGAACATCAATGTCATTCTCTTCCTTTGCGAAACCTAATGTTCACGCAATGATCTTGGGAAATTCTCCAACTCCATGATGATTCGTTCGTCTCCCGACTCACTCTGGCTGCGTCCTGCAGCCTCTCGTTTTCACTCGATCGTCTCGTTCTTTCCCAAAGAACTCGGCACGATGCAAAAATTGCCTTTGAAATTCATTGGCTCCCTAGCTCCAGCCATTGAGCCTATTGAGCTATTCAGCAGAGACCGGAACCGCCGCGGCCTCGAACCACTTGTTGTTCTCTTTGATGAGATCAACCAAGCGATCGACCGCTTCGGCCTCAGGAATATTGAATTTCACGGCGGTTTTCCCGATGTAAAGATTGACTTTGCCTGGTGCCCCGCCGACATAACCGAAGTCGGCATCGGCCATCTCTCCCGGACCGTTCACAATACAACCCATGACCGCAATTTTGACTCCCTTGAGGTGCCCGGTAGAGGCCTTAATTCGTGCAGTGGTCGATTGAAGGTCAAAGAGCGTTCGTCCGCACGAGGGACAAGCAACATACTCGGTTTTAAAGATTCGATTTCCGCACCCTTGAAGAATATTAAAGGCCAAGCGAACTCCGGCCCCTGGTCCCGGCTCTCCACGTACAATAATGCCATCGCCAATTCCATCACAGAGCAACGATCCAATTTGAGCCGAAGCATGGAGCAAGGTCTCTAAAACATCTGGATCTTTGCCAACCGCAGGAGGATGAAAAGTATCTTTTAAAATAATCAGATGCCGTTGGGGAGCTTTCGCCGCTAAAAGACGAAAAGCGTGATGGGGCGAAAGCTTAGTCCCATCCTTGACCGTCAAGAGACGAGAGCCCTCAATCTTTTCTAATCCATTAAGCTCTTGAGCATTATCGACATCGACTTCGAGCACATTTGACCCCTCATAAACGAGATCCGGAAAGGTATCGCCAAACTGCGCCCGCTTATGCTCTACGGCATTGAATACATTGAGAGGAACCATAACCCGTGTTGGTTCGGTCTCTCCTATAACAACCCCAGAAACGGTAACTTTGGGAGTCACTCGTTTCCCATAGACAAAAGGATCGTAAGGGAGTTCTGGCATCTCAATCGGAACTCCTTGGTGAACCTCTTGCTCGACCATTTTAACAAGGGCTTTGGCGACCGGGATCTCATGAATACTATCTTCGGTCAAAGAGACCCGAATCGTATCGCCAATTCCATCAAACAACAGTGAACCGATTCCGATGGCACTTTTGATTCGTCCATCCTCCCCTTCCCCAGCCTCCGTCACTCCTAAGTGAATCGGGTAATTCCAATCGCCCCCTTGTTCGTCAAGTTTTCGGACTAAAAGTCGATAGGCCTGAATCATTACTTTGGGATTGGAGGCCTTCATGGAGAATACGAAATTATGGAAATCGTACTTCCGTGCCACCCGGGCATATTCAAAGGCACTCTCCACCATTCCGAGGGGAGTATCGCCATAACGATTCATGATCCGATCGGAAAGGGATCCGTGATTCGTTCCAATACGCATCGCTAATTGGCGATCCTTACAAACCTTCAGTAGTGGAGCAAAGCACTCCTCAATGCGTCCTAGCTCGTCATCGTATTGGTCATCGGTATATTCACGGACTTGAAATTTCTTTTTGTCGGCAAAATTTCCGGGATTAATTCGAATCTTATCGACCCATTGAGCCGCCTCCATTGCGGCATCCGGCTTGAAATGGATATCAGCGACTAACGGAACCTGACAGCCTTGATCGATCAAGCGTTTTTTGATCTCTTGAAGATTCGCCGCATCTTTAATCGTCGGAGCCGTGATTCGCACCAACTCGCAACCGACAGCCACTAAGTCGAGGGTCTGCTTGACGCAAGCCTCCGTATCCATCGTATCACAAGTGATCATTGATTGGACACGAATCGGATGATCTGATCCGATAGTCACGCCACTCACACTCACCGTGCGAGTCTTGCGACGTTGATATTTCCAAGGGCTAGAACAATAGGTATTGAGTGACATAAGTAAAATCCTTACCAAGAACTCCTTAAAACTCCATCAGGAATTTTAAGAAACTCTGCCAAATCGTCGATGGCGGGTTGAATAGTCATCCAGTGCCTCGATAAATGACTTTCGTCGGAAATCGGGCCACAAGGTTTTGGTAACATAAATTTCAGTATAAGAGCTCTGCCAAAGTAAAAAATTACTCAGCCGCATCTCTCCACTTGTCCGAATCAATAAATCCGGATCTGGATAATAGCGGGTATAGAGGTTTTGGGAAACGACCTCCTCATTAATTTGAGCGGGATCGAGATGCCCCAGTTTTACCTCCCGAAGAATCGATCGAACCGCCTCTACAATCTCTGTTCGTCCTCCGTAACTCAGAGCTAAAACAAGAGTCATTCCCGTGCAGTGACTCGTTTGTTCGATTGAGAGGTGGAGTTGTTGACGGGTTTTCTCGGGAAGATCATTGAGACGGCCGATCGCCTGCAATCGAATATTATTTTTGAGAAGCTCTTCGGTGCGTTCCTTTAAGAAGCGCTCTAAAAGTTTCATCAAGGTCGAGACCTCCGCTTTGGGTCGATTCCAATTCTCCACGGAAAAGGCGTAAAGTGTTAAATATTTAACCCCTAACTCAGCAGCAACCTCCACAACCTCACGGGTCGCCTCAGAACCGGCTCGGTGTCCCTCAACACGCGTCTGTCCTCGTTCCTTTGCCCAACGTCCATTGCCATCCATAATGATGGCGACATGAGCAGGAAGCCTCAAAGAGGCGACAGACCCGGCACTCATAACCAGATTGTTTGATCTCGATTCGGTCCAACGGAGACGATTTTCAAACGAGTCCCCATCAACTCAGCCAAGGCCTTAACATAGGTCCGTGCTAATGGCGGAAGATCATTAAAGCGCTTCGCTTTGACCGTTGAGGTCATCCATCCTTTAAAGACTTTATACACGGGCTTACACTGCGCCATCTCATCTAAATCGGTCGGAGGATGATGGATGGTCTTCCCTTTGAGCTTATAAGCAACACAGACCCGAATCTCCTTCACCTCATCCAGTCCATCTAAATTCGTAATTGCGAGATCATCGATTCCGTTGATCATGCGCGAGTAGTGAGTAAAAACCGCATCAAACCAACCGCAACGACGAGCGCGTCCTGTCGTCGATCCGAACTCACGTCCCATCGCATGGAGACGATCGCTCAAGGCATCATCTTCTGTCGGAAATGGTCCTTCACCGACTCGTGTCGTATAGGCCTTGACACATCCCATGACCCGATTCATCCAATGCGGAGGAATTCCTGATCCGGTTGAGGAGCCCCCAGCCGTTGTATTCGATGAGGTGACATAAGGATAGGTTCCGAAATCGATATCCAAAAAGGTTCCTTGAGCTCCTTCAAAAAGCATCTCCACCTTTTTCTCCATCGCCTGATGAAGCCAAACCACGGTATTGGTGATATAAGGCTTTAATTTCTTAGCCGCCTCTTCGTAAGTTTTTAAAGTTTTTGAAAAAGAGACCGGTTTCGCTCCTCCAGCGACAATGAGCTTATTCGCTTCACTCACCCGTTTCTTAAGCTTCTCTGGAAAGTCGGCACGATAGAGATCTTGGATTCTCAAACCGGTCCGTGAGGCCTTATCAGAATAGGTAGGACCGATTCCTCGTTTCGTCGTTCCAATCTTCAATGTTCCTTTACTGGTTTCTCGAAGCGCATCAATTTCACGATGATAAGGGAATACGACATGAGCGGTTTGACTGACAAAAAGACGTCCTTTGGTTTTGATCCCTCTTTTTTCCAATCCCTCAATCTCGATCACCAAAGAGATCGGATCGATCACGACCCCGTTTCCGATCACGCATTTCACTTTAGAATGGAGAATGCCGGAGGGAATCAAATGGAGGACAAACTTTTCATTCCCGACTTTGACCGTATGACCGGCGTTATTACCCCCTTGAGTACGGACAACGATATCGGATTTCTCCGTCATCGCATCGATAATCTTTCCTTTCCCTTCATCGCCCCATTGAGCCCCGACTAAAATGATATTCATAATTTTCCGTTTCTGATGGTTACCCATTTTTCTGACATTCTTTTTTGACCCGCACTGTTCCCTCCTTTCCCTTTCAAGAAAGGCACCTCAAATTCCCGAAGGAAGCTGATTTAAAAACCGGTGAAACCGGATTCTAGGAACGCCCAATACTGTAGTAATCAAAACCAATATCACGCATCTTCTGTGGATCGAGCAAATTCCGTCCATCAAAGAGATGCGGGCTGATCATCTTTGATTTCATCGATTTCCAATCCAAATCTTTAAATTCGTTCCACTCCGTCGCCACGACGAGAGCTTCGACCCCTTCGGCAACCTCTTCGGCTTTATTGCAATAAACAATATTTGGCAAAAGACTCTTCGCCTTTTCCATCCCTTGAGGATCATAAGCACGAACAATCGCTCCCTCACGTTGCATCAACTCAACAAGATCCATTGCAACACTGGAACGAACGTCATCGGTGTTCCCTTTGAAGGCAAGCCCGAGAACGCCTATTTTCTTATCTTTCAAAACCCACAAGGTATCACGAATTTTTTTTAAAAACCGATTCTTTTGAATGCGATTAATCTCCGAAACCTCTTTCAAAAGTCGGAAGTCATAACCGAGATCCTCAGAGATCTTTGTGAAGGCAGAGAGATCTTTAGGAAAACAGGAGCCACCGTAGCCGATACCGGCATTCAAAAAGGCACGACCAATTCGTTTGTCGGCCCCCATCCCTTCAGCGACCATATCGACATTCGCTCCCGACAGCTCACAGATAATTGAGACGGCATTGATATAAGAGATCTTCAATGCGAGGAAACTGTTTGCCGCATGCTTGATCAACTCAGCGGAGTTGAGATCGGTGACCATGATCGGAGCCTTGAAGGGCTCGTAAATCTCTTTCATGATCTTCGTCGCCCGTTCGGAATCAGCTCCGACCACGACGCGATCGGGATTCATTAAATCGGCAACCGCCGACCCTTCACGGAGAAACTCCGGATTACTGACCACATCAAATTCGACTTTTCCTTGGGTATATCGCGCGATCGTTTGAGTGACACGATCGCCGGTTTTGACAGGAACCGTACTTTTATCAACGATCACCCGGTATTCGGTCATGACCCCCGCAATTTCTCGGGCGACCTTCTCGATATAAGTCAGATCAACACTTCCATCTGGCTGCGGAGGGGTTGGAACAGCGATAAAGACGACCAACGATTGATCGACCCCTTCTTTGATCGAATCCGTAAATTTTAAACGGCCAGCGGCAACATTCTTCTTAATCAAATCCTCTAAACCAGGCTCATAAATCGGGATTTGACCGGCCTGAAGAGTTGCGACTTTTTTCTTATCATTATCGACACAAATCACTTCATGTCCGACCTCAGCAAAACAGGTTCCACTCACTAAACCGACATAGCCGGTACCAACAATCGCAATCTTCATTTTTATTGAGCATCCAGGGAAAGCTTTTGGGATGGAAAGGCTTTCAGGGTTAATGTAAAGTAGACCGAAGTCTCATTTTTTCCGTTGCGGTTATCCCGATTCGCAAGAGTCATTGCCAGCTGCCAAGAGGACATATCCCGATAGATTCGGTAACTTTGCTCCTGTAACTTTCCATCATCGGTCTCAAAGGTCAGATTGTTCTCAAACTGCCAATGTTCATTGAGGCGATAAAAATTAGAGAAATAAATCAAATTACTATCGGGATAGAGAAAACTGTTCTCAAGAACCCGCAACCCAAGCGTCGATTCCCAAGATCTCGTGAGCTGCCACGTTAGACTGTTATCAGAAAGGGTATAACTGTTTCCGTTGACATCAAAGGAGGAGAAACTGTTATAGGTCAACCAAGACAACGGAGTGAATTTAAAGTCACTAAAGAGATTTGAATATGCGTTGTCATAAAGAGATCCAAAACGATCGATATCCGACTCTCTTGCCATATCGAGATCGGCATAAAGAACCCAATCGGCGAGATCGTAATTGACCCCATCTCGTTTGGTTTGAATCTTATTGCGAACCCCGTGACGAACGACGGCCTGTTTATTGAGGCTATCGATTGAGTTGTTTTGATCAGGATTGATCGCCTGTAAGCGATGGGAAGGGAGACGTTCATCAAAACCTAAGTGCTCATAAGGCTTATGATCATTGTTAGGGGAGATCTGTGCATTGACGAAAGGCTCGGCAACGTGGCGAATTCCATCAACCCCTAAAGAGGAATTTTTGACATTCAACCAAGCTTTTGAAACTTTAAAGGAGGATTCAACCCCCACAAAAGTCCAGAGGCGTTGAGCGTCGCTTGCTTCAACTGGACGATTTCGAACATAAGGGGAATCTGTTTTAGTAACAAAAGTATTATCGTTTCGAGTCGGATAATCCCATGCCGTAGCACGAAATCCCATCCGAGGGGTAATCGAAAGCCAGTTCATATATTGCCGCGGATAAAGCAACTGCTGAAGCGTATCCCAACGGTAGGCAGAATACTCTCCATTAAAACTTGAATCGATCGCAGTTCCATTGACAAGTTTTCGGTACTGATAATCGGGACTATTTGCATCCCCAAAATCCCGCTTTAAATTCGCAAGACTGTACTCGCTTTGATACTCTAAATTATCGTAGAGCTTAAACCGCTTACTCTCGATTTTCAACTCCGGAAGCCGCTCCACCGTTTCATAGAACCCATTGACTTGATTTCGAGCAAAAACCGAGATCGTAAAGTTTTCATTATATTGAACGGCCTCTAAATAACTATCCGGCTGACGATCATTGCGATATTCATTTTCGAAGAAATCCTCGGTGACATGCGGATCACTCAACTTCTCCTGTTGGACGGTGAGACTTAAGCCATCTTTAAACTTGGTTTTTTGTTGAAGCAAAAAGCGATAGCGTGTGGAAGTGACCCCTTCTCGTGGGTTTCCCGTAAAGTTTTTCTTGGCATCATTATCTTCAGCCCAGTAAGCCGAAAAGAGTCCATCACTTTGTTTATTCGGCTTATATTTTAAATCAACTCCCCCTGCTAATCCCCGTTTCGATCTCGCATCAAAATGCAGCGATCCCTTCATATTCTTATCAAAATAGTAATTGTAAGTCGCCCGACCAAAGACCCCATAACGGCTGCTGCTTCCCCCACTAAAGACCCAGCTTGGTCGATCATCGTCAAGATTTTGAACAAATACCGGAACCCATAACACCGGAATTTTTCCAACGTAGAGAACGACATTCTTTAATACGACTTCGTTGTTATTATAAATCTCAACGGTCGAGGCTTTAAAATGGAATCCTGGATTCTCTCGATTTTCTGTCGTAAAGTAGCCCTTTTTCATGCTGTAATGATTCGGCTCAGGGGTCGTAATTTTTAATCCCCCCACAAACACAGGCAGAGAGGTCATTCGGAAATCAGAGGACTCCAGTTTTTTCGTCTCCAGATTGTAAACCAAAGTCTCTCCGCGATAAACCGATCCCCCGGCGTAAATACGAACATTCCCACTTGCCATCACGACTTTCGTCTTGCGATCCATCGAGATTTTATCGGCATAGATAATATCGTCGCCATAACGGACAATGACATTCAACTCTGCCATCGCAACCTCTCCGACGATCCGATTCTCTCCATCCGCCGTAATTTCAATAGGAACTGTAGGGGCGGTCTCTTCTTCTGATCTCAGAAAAACGACCCCTAAAAGGAAGATAATAAATACAAGATTACGAATCACAGCGAAAAATTCTTATCACGGTTTATTCAGAGCGCAATCCCATTTTTTTACGTAAATCACGTAAAATGAAAGGTTAAGGTGTGAATTTCGGTCTTCCTAAATAATAAGGATCGGCGATTCCCTTCCGAAAAGCCTCTAGGGACTCGGCGCTTGAGTTCACTCGAAGATTACTAAAAGTCCCATCGGAATTCTCCCACCGTTCATGCCAAAAGACGGCCGCCTTGAGCCGCGGGAACTTTTTCATCGTCTCAAAGGCCTCCTGAATAAAGGCCCCTTTACTTCCACTTGCCGCATACTCTCCAACCCCCCATTCGGCGAACATGACCGGTTTGGTCGGATCGAGTTTACAGATTTTTTGATACGGATACTCCGAAAGATCAGGAAAAGATTTCCAAACGTCCCCCTTAAACTGCATTCCATAAACACTCAATCCTAACCAGTCGACATAATCAGACCCAGGATAGTAAGCCTCCATCTGATTCCATGGGGCATCCGGATAGGGATAATTCATGGTATGATAAACCCATTGAATATTCATCACCCCGTTCTTTCGGACTCGATCGACGACATAACGATAACATTTTTTATAAATCTCAGGTCCCTTCCATTTCTGGGAACCGAGCTCCTTGCCTCCTCCATAAAAATGTCCCGACCATGGAAACCAGATTCCATTCATCTCCAGTCCCCAAGCAACGAAAAGTGGTTTTCCATAGCTTTTGGCCCCCTCGCTCCACTGATCAATATAAGTATCCCATTTTCCGGCAAGAATTGCCTCGAGTGAGAATCGATCTACCCCGCGATCCTGCATATACGGTTTATCCCAAGGAGACCAATAGAGCAAAGGAACGGCCCCGTAGCCCTGGATCAAATCACAATTTTTCTTCGGAAAGGATTGATCCCCCCAAAAACTTCCCGAGGCGATGATTGCTTGTGGTTTACCGACCATCTCCTCAAACTTTTCAATCGCCTCCAGAGTCACCTCCGCCTCCCCCTCCCCAAAATCGACATAGGCCCCGAGATAAATCCCCTTTTCAGGAATAATCGGAAAAAAAGATTGCTTGCTCTCCACTTTCTTCACAGGAGTACAAGAGAGGAGTAAACAACAAAGACAGCTGAAAATCCAGCGAAGCGAATAAAAAGGAGGAACGAACATCGGACGATCCTACAAAAGTTTCTGCGACGAGCAAGCGCTCTCCTCATCCGATTTTATGCAAAGAATGAAGATTTCTTAAAGTGAAATCTGGACACTATTCTAAAATCTTCGGATTCCACTTCGGCTCCTTCATCGACCCCGAACCATGATATTCAAAAAGCTTACTGACCGGAAATAAAAGAAGACCAACGACCCCTTTAATATTCACTCGTGTATTGAGATCCAGATCATCTTTTACGAGATCGTATCCTCCATTTCCGATCAAGGTAAAGGCGGCACTCGAAACCTCGAGATCCTCTGTCATCAACTTTCCATTGTTCATTAAAAAACTCATTCTCGCTCGATCAGCCTTCGCATAGCCAAAATTAGGAATCATCGCCCCTAAAAGATCGGAGAGCCCTCCCATAAAGGGAATCGAAAGAATATAGCCATCCCGAATTGCAATCTTCCCCTCCCCTTTAAAAGTTTCTGTTTTTCCGAGAGTCCCTGAAAGAGCCAGTCGTCCACTCATCGTCCCTTTCGCATTCTCATGGTTGTAAAAGGTTTTCATAAATTGCTGAAAGTTAGTTTCGTTAAAAGTGATTGCAGATTTATAATCAGGAACGGAATTTTTCATATCCATCGTAAAATCCAGAC
>CAMAQI010000066.1 GCA_945860255.1 Methylacidiphilum caldifontis | reverse complement strand
GGATCTTTATGTTTGTCGGGTCGCCACATGGGAACGAATTCGCACCCTTTTCCAATCCTATTTCTTTGGCGAGGCCTATTGGGATAATATCTTCACCTCGCTTTTCTTGACCCATGCCAAGGGGCTTATTGTCATGGATGAGCTCGAACTTTGCCTCCATGAGCGTCATCCAAAATCTTGGGGAAACTCTCCCTTTTATCATCGGAACCGATTGCTCGCCAGTGGGCCCGATATAATCGCCTCGCTTCGTTGGAAGTATTTTCATCACGGCTGGATGCTTCGACGCGAGGAAAAAGGAAGATTATTAAACGAACTTGAGAACCGTCAACTGATTCAGGAGGTATTTCTTCACCCCTTAGAGGAAGAGATCGAGTTCGCAAATAAAATGAATCTTCGCGCATCGAAGATGGGATTGATTGAATTAGGAATCTAACTCAGTTCATGCTTAACGAACCGCCTGCATGTTCAGACTGATTGGAAGCCCTTTAAAGCTCATGCGGCTTGTGTCCTCGAAATAGGGAAACTCTGCCACTCGTTCTATTTTCTGAAACCCGGATTTCATTAAAAATACCTGAAGCAGATCATCCGTAAACCCGGCGTAATGATAGTCGTTCTCCGTATGATGACCTCCATAGATCATCCGCATGAGCAGATAACGATCATTGACATCGTACCGATCTTTCAGAAGCAGCAACGATCCAAGGATCTCAAGGTCAGGCACACTAATACAAATCATCCCTCCCGGAACAAGCACCCGTCTCCATTCCGTAAGCGTTTTCTCAACGGCGTGAAGGTAATCAATGTGCTCAAGAATATGAGAGGCATAGAGAACTGAAAAAGTCTCATCCGTAAATCGAGAAAGATCAGAGGCATTGCCGACATGATCAACATAGTCCGCCGGTTCGATATTAAATACCTCCCACCCCTCAGCCCGCTGAGTTCCCCCGATGTGCAGTCGACGATCCATAGTCCCTCACTCTTAAAATCTTTCGCAAATGGTCATATTTTTCGTTCCGAGGAAAAACATCCAGCAAAGCTTGCGATCAAAAAAACAAAGAAAACTGTATTTTTAAAATTCATAAATCGGAACTCAATGCGATTGAAATGGGTCGAGAATGTTTTAGGGAGGAGATATCCTTGGTTTCGATCTTTGACCGATTTAGGGCTTCATCTCCGAGATTTTACGACTGAGTTCTAAAAATTGTTCGAGAACCTTCTTCTGATCGGGATCTAAATGCTCTTGAGTGAGGAGAGAGCGAACCTCTGCCTCGGTGATTCCTTGAACCCCTAAAGCGCGATTAATCTGCTCCATCTGTTTCTTTAACTCCGCCTCAGCAGGATCTTGATTTTGGCTCTGTAGAGCGACTTGGGGCAGAGACAGACCTGTCGCATTTGATCCCTTCTGCACTCCAAGAGAGCTCATCATTTGAGGAAGTTGTTGCATGAGCTGTCCCGTCAGATTCTGCATCTGCTTGATATTCTCAGGAGTAAAAACCTGCTGTGAGGTCGCCCCTAATTGATTGAGCATCTCTGCCGGATTAATTCCTGCTGAAGAGGTCGTCAAGACAGCAGGAGGCCTCTCTTGAACCGCTGTTGTCGCCCCTTTTTTAGCCGGAAGCAAAACCGCAGAACAGGCCCACGCCCCTAAACAAAAGGCAATAAAATGCGTAATCAAGAAGAACATGGGATAACCCTATTAAAAAATCTCGAATTCACAAATACAATTTAAAACATTCTCATTCGTGGTCGCATGCCTCCATGAGAGCGTTCCTATTGAATTTCTCCCTACCAAATATCTTGTCCGGGATTCGATCGATAGTCGCTCATCCGCACCTGACGATAACGGGTCGAACTCCCCCCCATCCCTTTCACTTTTAATTCAAGATCAAACCCCGACATCACCCGTCCGATCGGCAAAACATCGGTCTGATATTCGAAACGAAGGGACTCTATCGTGGCAAAAAGCCAAGCCACCGAGGTCGCCTTCACCAACTTTCCCTCGACTCCCATGACGGAATAGTCGCTTAAATCAACCCAAAGCTCCCCCTCCACCTCTTTCATTACTTTATCAATCCGGCTCTTCGGCTTAAAATCTGACTTAGGGGTAAGATGAAACCGATAGGCCTCGATTTCCCCTTTTTTCTCTTTTCCCCTCCCTTTAAAATCGAAGCGCTCCAAGAGTGTCTTAAGGCTCGCAATCTCGAGATTTCGCTGAATATTGCGCCCTTTCCGGGCCTCTTCATCTCCTGGAGTCCCTCCATGAATCCAAACTCCCTTGGGATTTAAGATCATAAAAGAGGATTCAGTCCGAGGACGAACCTTCATTTGATCCTCCTCAATCTCCCCTTTCTCTCCCGGCTTTTTCTCGATCCAATTCCTCACCACTTGGAGATACTGCCAAGATTCAAGAGCCTTCCGAGTCGAGGCCTCTCTCTCTACAACATTCTTCAAAATAATCTCCGGTGCAGGGAACTCCACTAACTCTGCGCAACTGAATGCAGCCATCACCATCACCGTAAATAAAACTCTCGAAAAAATGCTCGTGAAGCTCAAAATACGGTTCTTACTCGCAATTCGTTTCGTTAACATAAATAAACTCTCTTTGTTATTTTTTTTAAAAAAATCCTTTTTTGAAGCAGCCCCCCGCTCAGGCGGGGGCTGCTTCAAAAAAGTTGCCATTTAATTTTCTCTCCTCTACCGTGGCTTCACTTATGGCACACACCAAACTTTTTATCCCAGGCCCCATTGAAGTTTCTGAAAAAACCTTGAAGGCTTTTGCCTCTCCCATGATGGGACATCGTGGAAAAGGGTTCCAAGACCTCTATGCACAAGTTCAGCCCGGACTACAAAAGCTTTTTTACACCACACAACCGGTTTTCGTCAGTACCTCCTCCGCTTGGGGGGTCATGGAAGGATCGATTCGCAATCTCGTTTCTAAAAAAGTGCTCAACTGTATGAGCGGCGCTTTCTCCGATAAATGGTACGATGTCGCCCTGAAATGCGGCAAACAAGCCGAGAAACTCCAAGTCGAATGGGGTCAAGCGATCACCGCCGCGATGATCGAGGCGAAAATTAAAACCGGCGAATTTGATGCCGTCACTTTAATTCATAACGAAACCTCCACCGGAACGATGAATCCCCTTGCTGAAATCGCTGCGATGATGAAGCGCTATCCCGAGGTTCATTTCATCGTCGACACCGTCTCCTCCTTCACCGCTGTTCCGATTAAATTTGATGAACTCGGAATCGATGTGATGCTCGCCGGAACCCAAAAGGCCCTTGCCCTTCCAGCAGGAGCCGCTGTGTTTGCGGTTTCTGAAAAGGCCTTTAAAAAAGCGGAGAGCTTAAAAGATCGTGGCTACTACTTCGACTTTCTCGAATTCCGTAAAAATCATGAAAGCAACATGACTCCGACGACCCCTTCCATCTCACACTTCTACGCACTCCGCAGTAAGATCGAAGATATCATGGAGGAGGGAATGGAGAACCGTTTTGCTCGTCATCTCAAAAACGCCGAAATCACCCGCGCTTGGGTGAAGCAGAACGGCTTTGAACTCTTCTCCGAAGAGGGTTACGCCTCCGTCAGTCTTACCTGCGTCAAAAACACCAAAGGGGTGGATGTCGTCAAGATGATCGCGGCGTTGAAGAGCAAATATAACTGTATTATCGATGGCGGTTACGGAAAAATTAAGGGAACGACCTTCCGCATCTCTCATATGGGGGATGAATCGACTGCCAATATTGAATTACTCCTCAGCTGGCTCGATGACTCTTTAAAATCGATCTAACCATCAATCGGTCAACGACGGAAATCAAGGATATCTCCTCGATGAAAATATTCTCTGCCTCGTTCTCATCGCATTGAATTCCGATTTATGAATGGAAGATCTCAGGCCGTTCGGATTCCGATGGCCTTTCGTTTAGAAGGAAAACGAGTAACTCTTCAAAAAGTTAAAGAAGGAATCCTCCTGATTCCGGAAAAGTGTAATTGGCAGGGGGCCGATGAGGTTTTTGGTCGTGCAGATGCCGACTTTATTCCAAAAAGAGTTCAGCCGCCACTTGAAACAAGGGGCTTTGGTGCGTAATCGATTAATGCTCGATACCTGCATTTGTATCAATATTCTCCGGGGAAAAAATCCTGAGGATTTTAAAATCATCAAGCAGCACGATCCGGGTACTGTCGTCATCTCTTCAATTACACACTCGGTCTACTAATTGCATGATATTCTGAATTTTTGCTTCCCCTGAAAACTCGCTTTTTTTAAGAACCTCTCCATAGCCATATTCTGCGGCGATAAACTTCATCCCCACTTCCTTTGCCGCCAAGGCATCGTCGGAGGAGTCGCCGATCATCACGCTCTGCTTGAGATCCATGCCATAATGCTTCACTAAATGACGGAGGCCCTCGGCTTTTTCGGTAAAGGCAGGATTCAGTGAGTCAGGACTTATCTGATCAATGAAAAAATGATCTAATCCCAAATGCTTAAGGATGAGTTCCGTCGGAATTTTCGGTTTATTCGTCAAAAGATAGAGGTGATACCCCTCTTGCTTGAGTGCTGATAAAACCTCGATCACATGGGGATATCGTTCGGTCTTCAGAAATCCACGACGATCATAGTCCTCTCGAAAAAAAATCACGAGTTTCTCCAACTTTTCCTGACTCAACTCCGGCCACATCTTTTGAAACATCTGAAGCAAGGGTGGACCGACGACCTGCCGCATTTCCGGCATCACCTCCCCCGGCAAGACTTGGTCGATCGCCGCTTGCATCGAGGTGTGAATCCCAGGAAGAGAATCGACCAACGTTCCATCGAGATCGAAAATAAGATTTTGATAAATCATTTATGATAACATAAATCGGTCAAAGACCGAAGCCAAGGATTTATCGTTCATGAAAACATTTCTCCTCCCATTTACATCGCATTGAGTTCCGATTTATGAATTTTATTGAAAAATCTCGGTATTTCCTGCTTTCCAGCCTTCCTTAGAGATTTCTTGATTTTTTTCAAAAGGGAGCAACCCAAACTATTCTACATTCCGCTTTAAGCAATGCCTCTCCCACTCACACTGCGCGCAGTCGGGATTCCTCGCCTTACAGCGACGTCGACCGTGCCAAATCATCCAATGGGAAAAAATCGTCCACTCCTCTTTTCTCACCAAAGCCATCAAATCGATCTCAATTTTCTTCGGATCGGTTTCTTTGGTTAATCCCATGCGCTGCGAAAGTCGGCTGACATGTGTATCGACGACCACTCCGCTGGATATCCCAAAAGCATTTCCCAATACGACATTGGCGGTTTTGCGTCCCACCCCCCCAAGCTCAATCAACTCCTCTAAAGTTTGCGGGACTTCCCCCCGATAGCGGTCGCGGAGGACGGTGCAGCAGGCCTTTATATTTTTGGCTTTGCTACGAAAAAGACCGATCCGTTTCAAGTCATTTTCCAGATCGGCAAGCGGAGCCACTGCATAATCTTTTGCCTGTTTATATTTCTTAAATAAAGCGGGAGTCACTTGATTCACCAACACATCCGTACATTGCGCCGAGAGAATCGTCGCAATCAGAAGCTCTAAGGGGGTTGTATAATCAAGCTCACAATGAGCCTCAGGATAGGCTTTCTTGAGAGTCTCGATCAATCGTTCGGTTCGACGAAGCTTTTCCTTGATCGCCTTAGACGGTTTTTTGATCGCTCTCATTTCTTCGCTTGTTCCTCGTAACTTTGAATCTCATTATTGATCGTATCCATCCAAACCGAAGCGGAGGTGCCGATGCTACTCAACATTTCTCCCCAACGCATTTTAACTCGCTCTTTCCAATAAAAGAAATGAGGATGGGGGGTGAGAGGGTTTGCGTTCGCAATCCCATCGTAGAAAAAAGATTCTGGGGGGAAACTCAACTCTTTAATGTCCGGCTGATAAACGGGGAGTCCCCCAAAAGGAACCGCTTGCTGAACAAGCTTGAGGAGAAGAGCATAAGCAAGCTCGCGTTGTTTCGACTTCCCCCAAACCCCCCATCCCTGTGCGCTGAGATGATTCGACTTCAGTTTTCCTCTCGGTAAAGCGGTGACTCCCCAGACAAACTCGTGATGGATCTTCAGTCGATTCATCAAGGCGACCCCCGTTACAGCCATTGCGGCCTCTCCTTTCTCAAAGTGACTTAATTCCGCTGCCTCAGGATAAGCAACATCAATCGCATAATTCTGGCCAAGATCAATCAGCCACTGCACTCCAAGAACCGTCGATCGCTCCGGATCGGGGCTCATCATCAAGGGAGTCAAAAAAAGAAGCTCCCCTGATTGACCTGCAAAAATATTAAGCAACTTCCAACTCCAATCAATCTCAACCCCGTAACATCCTCTTCCCGATTGAGGATCGCTATAAAGCCCTCGAGAAATCGCCAGGAGATCCTCCCAACTCCAGTGATCATCGGGGTAGGCAATTCCACGCCGATCAAAGATCTGTTTATTATAATAGAGGGCAAAGGTTGAAAATTGATAAGGGATCGCCTCATAATAATCTCCACGCCGAAAAAGGGACAATACTCGGGGAATCATCTTTGACTCAATCTCCGGAGGGAGCGAGAGAGGGGTGAGTCGATTGGCTTGATGTAAATTCTCGAGAGCAGTATCTGAAACCATCACGAGATCCCATGATTCCTGACCGCTTCGAAGTTGCTTCTCATAACTCTCCTCATCCGGATTCCATTGAACAAGAACGGCGCATTTATTTTCGACTTCAAACTCATGGACTTTCTCACGCCAAAATTGTTCCTCCCCTTTAGATCCAAAACCGTTCAGACGTAAGGTCGGAGTTAAACTGGAAATCGAGGGGGTCACAAACTGTAATTTTTCTACTGAAGCGCTCTCCTTTTTAGGAAAAAGAAAAACAAATAAAATTCCAACACCCAAAACGAGTGAAAACCCCCACCCCATCCATTTCTTAGGTGTTGTCATAACTTTTACTTAAGTGCGATCGCTGCAATTTAAGAATTTCTCTTGGATTTTAGTGAATAATGGATTAAATTCCAAGGAGATAATCATGCCGCTTTAGCTCAGGGGTAGAGCAACGCATTCGTAATGCGTGGGTCATCGGTTCAAATCCGATAAGCGGCTGACAATACAACCAGGAATATCTTTGAGTGAAATCATCGTAGGGGTCGGAGATCTTCAGGTCTCGAATCGTGAAGATACGGTAATCACTACCTTCGCGCTCGGTTCTTGTATTGGAGTGACTCTCTGGGATCCTGTCAAAAAAGTCGGAGGGATGCTTCATGCGATGCTTCCCGACTCAAAAATCCACGGTAAAGCAACCGAAAAAAGGGCGATGTTTGTCGATACGGGGATGCAAGATTTCTTCGAAAAATTACGACAAATGGGAGGAAACCCAGAATCCTGTCAGTGTAAACTTTTTGGAGGGGCTCAAGTCATGCAAGCAGATAGCTTTTTTAAAATTGGAAGTCGAAACGTCACTGCCTTTCTTGCCCTTGCAGAACAATGTCGAATCCCTGTTCTTTGTAATGAAACAGGGGGACAGTACAATCGAACAATCAAATTCCGTCTCAGTGATGGATTGGTTGCGGTTAAAACTCCGAATCTAGAGGTCTTTGTCCGATGAGCGATCCACTTCCCCTCCAAATCGTCTGTGAAATGGCAAAATCTCTTCCGGCCGCGCCATGGCTTTTACCCAAACTCCAAACCGCTCTTCTCAATCCTGATACAACGGTTGAAGAGACAGAGGCACTCATCAAAAAAGATGCTGGACTCTCCAGCGCTATTTTGCGGACGGCTAATTCCGCTTTTTTTGGAGACACAAAATGTGACACCCTTCGTAACGCTTTACTCCGCTTAGGAAATCGAGAGATTTTTAAAGTCGCCAGTCTAACGATTGCCGGTCGATGGCTCTCCAACACCGTGACAGGGGGGTATGGGTGGGAAGCGGGAGATCTTTGTAAACACTCTCTCTGCGTCGCGATCGCCGCTGAAATTATCGCCAAAGAGAGTGGAAAAGTTCCCCCAGATGTGGCCTACCTTGCCGGACTCCTCCATGATGTTGGAAAACTAGCATTAGCTTATTCCTGTGCCGACTCCTTTGAGGAGGTTCGGCTCCATCAACGGGATAATCAATGTAGTTGGCGCGAATCAGAAAAAGTCATTTTCGGTTACGATCACACTGATGTTGGTGGCATTCTCCTCGAAAGTTGGTCTTACCCACAAAATCTCATTCAAACGGCTCTCTACTATCCTCGTCCAAGTCTCGCCGCTCATGAATATCTCCCGCTTATCGCTCATGTTCATGCCGCAAAACATCTCTCCCTCCAACTCGGAGTTGGAGTCGGTGAAGAGGGCTTCACAACTGAACTGGATGAAACCGTTTTTGCACAGGTCGGGCTTACCCCAGAGATGATGGAGATCGCGATGCCGAAGATTCTAATGGCTGCCGAAAAGATTCTGAATGCCATTAGCGCAGGGCCAGGCAAAGGGGTCTCCTTCGGGTAACCACTTCGTCTCGATTCCTAAACTCCTCTCCTTATGCCCTCCCCCTCTCCCATTCATTTCTTCTTTGGCTCCGATGAGTTCGCTGTCAAAAAAGCGACGGAAGCTCTGACGACAAAAATCGCTCCTGAGGATGAATTTAATTTCGAAGTCATCGATGCCGCCGTCGATGATGTCGAAGGGGCCCTCCAACGGATCCGTATGCTCCGTGAAGCACTTCTCACTCTCCCCTTCGGATTCTGCAAAAAGGTCATCTGGTGGAAAAACGTCAGCTTCCTCGGAGACACGGTTACGGGTAAATCGGCCTCGGTTCTTGAACTTCTCGAAACCCTCCTGCCGATCCTCGAAAAGATCGATGGCAACTCCCTTCATCTCGTCATCAGCGCGATTGGCGTCGATAAACGACGTACCTTTTTTAAAAAACTCAGCGCCCTCGCTTCCACGGAGGTCTTTGATCTTCCTGACGAAAAAAAAGATCCGGAAGAGGCAATCCTTCAAATTGAATCCCTCCTCAAGTCTCAAGGGATGAAACCAGAAGAGGGAGTCGCCGAACGAATTTTTGAAGTCATCGGCATGGATCCCCGTGCTTGGCATATCGAGATCGACAAACTGGCCTGCGGCCATCAAGGCCTCGATCCGAAGGTCACGCTCGAGGAAGTGAAAATGATGATCCATGGAAACCGCGAAGTCGTTATTTGGGATTTCTGCGACGCAGTCCTTACGGGAAAGATCAAACCGGCCTTAGAGCTTCTTCAATCCCTCTGCGCCCAAGGAGGAAAAGAGGTCGGAATCGTCATTCTGCTGGGAAATCAAATTCGTCAAGCCGCCTTAATCTCCTCACTCATCGAAGAAAAAATGGCCTCTCTCTCCGGAGGGGGACGATTTAGTAAGCTTTCCGTGACTCCTGCTGGGGAGGCTCTTTTGCCTCGCAAAAAAACAGGGGAAACAACCAGTCTTTTCCTCCTGACAAAAATCGCTGAGAAAACAAAACGGAAACCGGCTCTTTTTTGGCGACAAGCCGTCGATCGCCTCTATCAAACCCACCGTCAGCTCCTGACCACAGGGGGTGATAAACGACTTATCCTCGAGCAGCTCGTAATCTCCCTCGCTTAACTCGATCATAAGAGTTGATTGCAAGTGGTTTTTGACGTTTACTAGGGATTATGAAAAGCTATCGGAGGATCTGGGGGGCTATTTTGCTCGGGCTTATCGCCTATGGGATTGCGGGGATTCTGACCTTCGATCTTGCGAAGAAAAAAAGCAACGAGATCTTTCCGGTTTTTTCTTGGTTTTTATTTGCCGAGATTCCTCAAAAAACTCATGTTCGGTATACGATCCGTATTCATCGTGTGGATGATCGAGATTTAGTTCCTCCGATATTATTTGCAGCGGCAGAGGGCTATGCGAATCCGAAGTCGGTCTCTGCGAATAAATTGATTGATGAAATCGGGAGAGCCAATGAGCGTCAAGAGGAAGCAGAAGTTCAACAAATGCGGAGGACCCTTGAGGAGAATCAAATCCATCGAGTTCAACGCTACGAGCTGCTGAAGATGACCTACGATCCTGTGGAGCGATACCAAACAGGAAAGAAGTGGGAGGAATCGATCCGATTTTTTGAAAAGGGGAGACCATGAAATCAATTCCATTGAAGAAAATTCGAACTTTTTTCTCAGGCGAGAGTTCTTATGAAAATCGAGTCTCCCTCTTTCATCGGCAAACGAGGGAGTTTCAGCATATCCAGATTTTGATTCGAGCCTTTTATGCGGTGATGGTGATGTTCGCCGCCTTTCAGCTTCCGGAGTGGCATAGCTATCTCGGACGGGGAAAAGCCGATCTTCTCTGGCCTGTCTCATGGATCTCTTGGATGGAGCAAAGGGATGGGGTATTGTCGGTCTTGGCTCTCTGGTTAAGTGGATCGGTGATCGGATTTGTTTTTCCTCAGAGTCGAGGGGCAAGGGTCTGGGCTTTTCTCGGTTTTTTCTTTTTTGCCGCTTTTAATAATTCTTTTGGAAAAATTGGTCATAGTCTTCATCATTGGGTTTTAATCTCTTTTGTTTTCATTTTTCTTCCTTCTGTGAATCAAGGCAGAGTGGGGAGGCAGCGTGTCATCCAGATTTTTGTCGCGATGCAGCTTTTGATTGGAGTGACCTACACGATGGCTGGAATTGGGAAGTTGGGAGGGACGATCCTGCATCTATGGAATGGGGAAATGAGTGCCCTTCATCCACAAGCGATGGCCTATATGGTTGCGGAGCGACTTTTACAAACAAACACACAAAGTCTTTTTGGCCCCTGGTTTGTCTCTCATCCCTATCCGAGTTGGCTCTTTTTATTAGGAGCGGTTTATCTCCAATTTGCTTCCCTTTGGTTTGTCGCACGTCCAGTATGGCATCGGGCTTGGGGGATAGGGGTTGCTCTCTTTCATATTTTTTCCTATTTCACCTTTACGATTATTTTTCCGCAAAGTGTTTTGATTCTTCTCCTCTTTTTTGGCTGCTCTCCTTTTGCCGGGGAGGGCTTTCATCTGAGATCGATGATCCGAAACCTCCCGTTTGCCCCGGCGATTCTCTCTCGGTTTTTCAAGTAGAGAATTGCAACGAGAGGC
>CAMAQI010000065.1 GCA_945860255.1 Methylacidiphilum caldifontis | reverse complement strand
TGTTCTCTGCGTTCTTTTGCGGCTAAAAACCTTATTTCAACTGCCGAATCTAGGATAATGGAATCTATCTACGATAGGGTGTCGATATTCAATCATTCCATTTCCGCTGCTGATTTACTCAAAATATTTTTTTTATGGAAGGATCTAGGTTAGTGGCGAATCGTTTTCACGATCCTTTTGGCGGTTAAAATTTGTTTTGGCTGTTATCATTAGATTACCGCCTATGCGAAAGTTATTTCGGTTTAAGAGGGAAAGCACAGGGACATTTCCCAAAAACCTCACTGAAAACCTTACTGAAATGACTCAAACTATTATAGCCAACCGCTAGGGCCGCCTCAGTGACATTATACTTTCCACTTCGCAAGAGTTCAGCCGCTTTTTCCATTCGTAACGAGCGTAAATACTGAGGCATCGTCGTTCCCGTCTCCTGAGAAAAAGTTCGGCTTAAATAAAAGGGACTACAGCCGATCTTTTTTCCTAAATCTTCTAACGATAGGGGATTCTCTAAATCCAATTCGAGGAGCCGTTTCATCTCCTCCACTCGATCCCGAGCGACTCGCTTGTGGCGCGCGCAAAAAAGCTCCTCTTGAACGGGAAGATATAAAATCTCGGCGATAATCTCCAAAACCTTTCCTTGGTACCACAATCCCTGTGCCGAGGTTTGAACCGGTGGATTCATCAAGGAGGAGGCGAGCAGGCGATGCGGCATCGTCAAAGAACGAGTCATTCCAAGCTCCCCGGTCGATTTTTTATCCTCCATAACCTTTTGAACGACGGGATAAAGATGATCGATCTCCTGTTCTAAATGCTTTTTCAGATAATTTGAGGTCAATTCGATCGTCACAAAATGATGATTTTCCTGAGCCACTCTCGCTCCTCGCATCGAGGCGGGATCGACCCGATAAAAACCCTCGGTTCCCGGTAAAAATTCCAAGGAGCTCTTCCCTGCATTTAATCGCCCGATTCCGGAAAGATTAAAACAGATCTCCAAGCCATTCCCATGAAAGCTCTCGGCCCAATTTATTTCCCGGGTACTTTGAAACTGGTGAGATTCAATACTCCAGCCCTCAGAATAAAATCGCCCTTGCAGCGGCCTCCACCCCTCGGAAACAGGGGCCCATGCCGCCCACTCTTTCGAATGTTCGAGCGAGTTTGACATAAAATCTTACGCCATTCCGAGACGTTTTTTTCCCTCTGCGGAGATCATTGCCGGATTCCAAACCGGTTGCCAAACGACCTCCACCTCAGCCTCAACAATCCCTGGAAGGGTCAAAATTTTCTCACGGGCATCCGCGGCAATCGAGGGCCCCAGCCCGCATCCTTGAGCGGTTAAGGTCATCTTGACCTCCACTCTTTTTCCTTGTGCTACCGGTTGAATCTCCAAGCTATAAATGAGACCTAAATCGACGATATTAACCGGAATCTCGGGATCGTAGCAGCTCTTCAATTTCTCCCAAATCTGATCCTCATTGACCTCTCCTTCAATCAAAGGAGTCCCCGCCGTCGGCTTTGCTAGTCCGAGGGCCTCCGCATCCTCCCCACGAATTCGATAGAGCCCCGACTCCCCCAAGGCAACGACCGTGAAGGTTCCCCCTAACGATTGCATCATTTGGACCTGAGATCCGGAAAGCAAAAGTTTTTCGACCCCCGCAGGGATTTGAATTGCAGAGACATCACGTTTTAAAGTAATCGGAAGATCTTGAGAGGACATAACATCGATCCTAATTCAACCTCAGGGCGCTGACAAGATCTGAATTATTGTCAAAAAATGACAATATTAAAAAAAATGAACGAAACGGTTGCCTCAACTGTCTAACTCTTCATACCCTCCTTGCGGGTCTCTGTTTTTCCTCCTTGAAACGGGTTCGTTTCATCCTCCTTAAAACAGGGACCCGTTTTTTTATTTATTCTCGTACTTTCAGTTTTCGGTGCTTCAATCCGCTGATGTCCGACTCCCTGATTTCCTCCCTTTGTGCTGCGATGATCGATCATGAGGCCTCCGATTTATTTGTACGCCAAGGGGAAATTCCAAAAGTTCGACAACATGGTGAAATTCTGACTTGGGGGGAATCGGCGATCTCCCTCGAGGATCTCTCCGCATTTCGCACGATCTGCAACGTTCCTTTGGAGTCTCGCGATGCGGATGCCAGCTACACCCATGAGAATGGGACCCGATTTCGAGTCAGTTTTTTTCTTCAGCTCGGGCTCTCCTCGGCGATTGTTCGTCGTGTGGCGACGACCGTTCCCCCTTTCGAAACCTTGGGACTTCCTCACGAGCTTTTAAAAGAGTGGATGAGCCGCAAATCCGGATTAATTCTCATTACCGGCCCTACCAACACCGGAAAATCGACGACCATTGCCGCCGGTCTCGAATGGGTGAATCAAAATTTCACGAAACACATTCTCTCGATTGAAGATCCGATCGAATTTCTTTTTGTCGGACAGCACTGTATTTTCACTCAACGCGAGGTCGGCGTCGATACCGACAGCTTCGCTCGTGGGTTAAAACAGGCACTTCGTCAAAGTCCCGATATCATCATGGTCGGCGAGATTCGCGATCGCGAAACCGCTCAAATCGCCCTTCAGGCAGCGGAGACAGGGCATTTGGTCATTGCGACCCTGCATAGTGGAACTTGTACGGAGTCGTTAGAACGGCTTGTCCGCCTTTTTCCTTCCGATGAGCGGGAAGGAATCAGTATGATTTTAAGTTCGCAACTCATCGGCATCCAATGTCAACGACTGCTCCCGGCTCTTCATGGCGGGATGGTGGCGGCGGTTGAGCATCTTCATAATCAAGGCCTCAGTCGTCGTTATATTCTGGAGAATCGATGGAAAGAGTTGATCGATTTTCTTCACAAATCGGACTCGCCAAAAAACTGTTCGATTTTAAACTGGCTCATTCAACTTTGTCGAAAAAATCTCATCTCGGAAGAGGCGGCTCTTTCGATCGTGCAAAACCCGCAGGACCTTCAAAGGGCTCTCAAAGGAATCGCCTAATATGGATCTCGTCACGTTGCTTCACGGAACCGCTCATCACGGAAGTTCCGATCTTCATCTGAGCGTCGGCTCACCTCCGATGATCCGGCAAACGGGGATGCTCCAACCGCTCACCGAGGAACTTCTCACCGCCGAAAGTTGTCGCGATCTCGTCCTCAGTGCCCTGACAGAGTCTCAACGCTCCCGTTTAGAGGAAACTTGGGAACTCGATTTCGTTCTTGAAATTCAGGATGTCGGACGTTTCCGCGCCAATGCTCACTACTCCCGAGGCAATCTCGAGGCGACTTTTCGCGTCATCTCCAAAACGATTCCCTCTCTGATCGAACTGGGACATCGCACAACGCTCGAACGAATCTGTCAAAAGGAGGATGGACTGATTCTCGTGACCGGGAGCACGGGGTCCGGAAAGACCACGACCTTGGCCTCGATGATCCAAACCCTCAATAACACCCGATCAGGAGTCATTGTCACGATTGAAGATCCGGTCGAATACATCTACTCCAATAATCTCTGTTTAATTAAACAACGAGAAATCGGAACCGATACCCACTCCTTTAATGCCGCACTGCGTCACGTTCTCCGTCAAGATCCGGATGTGATTGTGATTAGCGAGATGCGCGATCTCGAAACCATTCAGACAGCGATTACAGCTGCGGAAACCGGTCACTTAGTCATTGCCACACTGCACACCATCGATGCGGCAAAGTCGATCGATCGACTCGTCGATGTCTTTCCCGCCGATCAACAAAATCAAATTGTCACCCAACTTTCAAACAGTCTTCAGGCGATTGTCTCCCAACGACTTCTTCCTCGTATCGATATCGAAGGTCGGGTGATGGCGACCGAGACCCTCGTTGCCAACAACGCGATCCGCGCCTGTATTCGCGATCGAAAATCGTACATGATTCCTGGCCTGATCCAAATTGGAAGCCACGATGGGATGAATCTCCTCGATGACAGCCTCCTAGATCTTTACAAGCAAGGGATTATCTCCCGAGAAGAGGCCCTTGCCAATGCCCGTGACGCCTCCCGATTCCCAGAACCGGTCGTGGAAGAGGAACCGAAAAAGAAAAAGGGATTTTTTAACTAGAGATCGGCAAATAGAACGATCTTAGTGAAGTAAATTCCCTGAAGTATATAAACATCTATCGTCCAAGAGATTATGAAAAATATCAAAATACAGTTTTTCACACGAAGCCGCGAAGTTGCCCAAGGTTCCGCCCAAAAGGCAAATGATTTTTTCTAAATTCCTACGGGGAGAACCTTGGGAAGCTTTGCGCCTTTGCGTGAGGCAATGTCTTTATCTCTGTTTGAATGTTTTAAGTTCGCTTCACAACTGCGCCCCGACCTGTCGCATAGGCGTCAACTTAACATAAAAAAAGCCAGTTTTTTCACCGCGGGGTAAACGGAGGATAACAGAGGTAATACTGTTTTTAGTTTGGGAAAAAGGCAGGTGTGTTGGTTTTTAAAAAATAGTAAATTGAATTTTCCTCTGCGGACCTCCGTTTACCCTGTGGTAAAATTGTATTTTATTTTCCCTTAAGTTGACCCATATGCGCACGTCGGGGATCGCTCCCAATCAATCTCTAATTCAAAATCTGGGTTTAATCGTGGAGGCTCTGACAGATTACGGATGGGCGGTCTTGTGTTCCTCATGGGAATGACTCGAATCTTCATGCGCTTTCCCATGATCCGCTGATTGGGAATCGTGAGCCACTTCCTTACTTTCAGGAGACTGCGCTTTTTTTGATTTTCGAAAAGAGACTTGGGCGGACTTCGATTGAGACTCGATCTTCAGCTCTAATAAAACCTTATCCCCCACTTTAAATTCTAATCCACTGATCACAAACCAAGGTTGCCCCATCGAATCGATCGCCAAATAAGCCTTTCCCCGAGGAGAGGAGGTCACCTGTTTGATGGAGACATCAAAAACAACGGTGCCAGACCCCTTAGGCTCCGCATGCTTTAAAAGTTCGAGTTCTTGATTTTTTTCGATCAATTTTTGCTCTAAGTCGGAAACCCAGTAGCCCCGAAGAGCGCTTCCCCCGAAATACAGGGCCGCTCCTACCCCTCCTACAAATAACAACCATTTTAATAATCCAAAGAGACGCTCTTTGCGCGATTCCTGTGTGGGCTCAAGATCATCGTCAGAAAGAGTATCCTCGGTAATCGGGTCCATACGAATCGGAACGGTGGTTGATTTAGGGTCAGAGGTAGGGGGATGACTCGACATAATAGTAGTCCAGTATCGGATAAATGGGGGAAAAACTAAAGATTTAAAATCAAGGGAGGAGAATTGACGAATGACCAAGAGCCCCCTACCTTCAAAGAACATGCCTAGCTCAGAAACACTGAATTTCGAAAATGCTCGGATCGCTCAAGCCCTTTACTTAAACGATCCCCTTATCCTCCAACGCGTTGAAATCACCTTTAATGTCAAGATTACCTCACGGGATGCTTGGCTTAAAATCGAAGGGGCCAAAGAGGGGATTCAAAAAGCGACCATCGTTTTTAACCAGCTCCATGAGGCTCATAAAAAAGGGGCGATCCTCCGTAAGCCAGAGTTTAATTTCGCCCTGCATTCGGTCGCCAATTCCACGGGAATTTCTCTCACCGATCTTCATAAAAAACGGATCGATTTCTCCACGAAAAAAGGGTTCATCCTTCCGAAAACAATCCATCAAAAAGAGTACATTGAAGCGATTGAAAAAAATGACCTCGTTTTTGGAGTTGGCCCTGCAGGAACCGGAAAGACCTATTTAGCGATGGCGGTCGCCGTCGCTGCGCTCAAAGCAGAGAAGATCTCAAAGATCGTTTTGACCCGACCGGCCGTTGAGGCGGGAGAGGCTCTCGGTTTCCTTCCTGGAGATTTTAAAGAGAAAATTGCTCCGTATCTCCGCCCCCTCTATGATGCCTTAGATAAAATGCTCGAACCGGAAGAGATTCAACGTTACATGGAGCGCTCGGTGATCGAAATTGCTCCACTGGCTTACATGCGCGGTCGGACTCTGAGCAACAGTTTCATTATTCTCGATGAAAGCCAAAACACAACGACGGAACAGATGTTCATGTTCCTCACCCGTCTTGGACAGGACTCTAAATGCGTCATCACCGGTGATCCAACCCAGATCGATCTTCCCCATTCCCGGAAATCGGGTCTCATTGAGGCGAGTCAAGCGTTGAGTGAAACCGAAGGGATTAAGTTTTGTAAATTCGACGAAATGGATGTCGTTCGCCACGAGCTCGTCCAACGAATCATCACCTCCTACCGTCAACATCGTGGCGGTAAAATGACGAGTTTGACCCTTTAAACCCCTCCCCCATGTCCCTCTTAAATTGGTTTCATCGCAAAAAGTTAGTCAAAAAAGGACTTGCTTGTGACAAAACACGTCACTCCTCTCAACGATCCGATTGGGTTTCTATTTTGGAAGAGCATCCTTTGGTTCGATTATCGATCTTTGTCGGATTCGCAGGGGTGATCGCCCTTCTTGCTTTAACCACGGCGAAGCCCCTCCAACGAGAGGTTTATATTCTTTTGAGTATTGTTCTCGGATACTCGATTTTGATTCTCTCACTCGATCTTCCGGAAGTGTGGCGCTCGAACTCAAAGACCTTTCTCGTTTACGGAACCCTCTCCGTCAATATCCTCATCACTCGCGGAATTCATTATTTTTCTCAACATCAGGAGGCGATTTACTATCCCACCAGTTACTATTTGATTCCGATGGCCTTTGCCCCCTTAGTTTTAAGCATTCTGATGGGAACAAGAGTCGGTCTTTTCGCTGTGATTATTCCCAGCCTTCTGGATGCCCTCCTTTTTAATAAAAGCTTCCCCTTGATGCTCCTGAGTCTGATCACCGGACTCACCGCGGTTCTCTTCACTCGAAACGTTCGTAAACGATCGCATCTCCTCAATGCCGGATTCGCCATCGGGATCTGCAGTATGGTTTGTGCCGTTATTTTCGGTGCCCTTTCCGATCGATCGATGAATGCTCTCATCCAACAAGGATCGATCAATATCGTGATCGGACTAGCGACGGCGATGTTTGTGAATTCAACGCTCCCGATTTTTGAAACACTTTTTAATATTACCCCTGAAATCTCCTGGGTTGAAACCGCGGATCTCAATCATCCGTTGCTTCGCCAACTCACGTTAGAGGCTCCTGGAACCTATCATCATAGTCTGATGGTCGCTAACCTTGCTGAATCAGCGGCAACCGCCATCGGCGCCAATGCCACCCAATGTCGCGTGATCTCCTATTTTCACGATATCGGAAAAATTCCTAAGGCTGAATACTTCATCGAAAACATCCCTCAAGGAGAAGATCCGCACGCTGATCTTTCCCCTTCGATGAGCGCCTTGATTATTATCTCCCACGTCAAAGAAGGGATCAGCCTTGCTTATAAAAATCGTCTTAAGAAGCCGATCATCGATGCCATTCAACAACATCATGGAGACTCTCTCGTTTATTACTTCTACAAACGAGCCAAACAACAAGAAGGGGATGCAAAAGCGGGAAGTAAAATCCTTCACATGCACGAAGAGGATATCCCCGCCGTCTGTGAAAGTTCTTTCCGTTATCCAGGGCCGCGTCCTCAAACCAAAGAAGTTGCGATCCTAATGCTCGCTGATGCGATCGAAAGTGCCTCTCGCTCGCTAGAAAAACCGACCCCGCAACGAGTAGAGAGTCTCGTCAAAGATATCGTTGAGCATAAAATGTTGACCCATCAACTCGATGAATGTCCGATTAGCCTTCAAGAGATTAATCTCCTCAAAGAAAGCTTCACCTTAACCCTAAAGAGCATGCTCCATGTCCGTATTGCCTACCCCAAAGAAGACCGATCTCATCCAAGTACACAATCACCAAAAAAGACATCCGCTTCCGATTCAGCGGCTGCAGCGTGATTGGATGCGAGCCGTCGCCTTGCTACCGCGTCCTCAAGTCCCCCTCCCTCCTCAGATTGAGTTTCATCTGGTCACCGCCAAGACGATTCAGCGCATCCATCTCGATTTTCTTCAAGAGGAGACCCCGACCGATGTGATCACTTTTCCCTACGGAGAGATCTTCATCTGCCCTGCCGTTGCGGAAACACAACGCAAAGAGTATCAACGCAAACTCTACGAAGAGGTGTTACTCTACGGAATCCATGCCCTCGTTCACCTCAAGGGCTATGAGGATCATACCCCCCGAGAGTTCAAACAGATGCAAAAAATCCAAGAGAAGATTCTCGATCAGATTTTAAATCGATCGTAATTCAAGAAAGAGATTCATGCGCTCCGGTTCATACGAAAAATCGAAGAAAAAATTCCCCATGGGACGGGTCTGGAACTATGCCAGTCAATATCCCGCTTTAGCTTGGGGGACTTTTCTCTGTGCGATTGGAACCACGCTCTTTGGCTTCGTCTATCCCTCCGTTGCTGGTAAAATTATCGATCAGGTCATTGTCGCTCAAAAGCCAGATCTCCTCCTCCCCTTTGTTTTCATGGTTCTCGGCTCTTTTTTACTTCGTGATCTACTCAACGGCTTACGAATCATCCTGAACAACAGTTTTGAACAAAAAGTGATTCTTAAAATCCGTCAGGATCTTTATGACACGATTCAAAAACTTCCGCTCCGATGGTTTGATAACCGCTCCAGTGGCGATCTAATGACTCGGGTCGGAGAGGATGTCCAAAGTCTTGAGCGTGTTCTCATTGATGGAATCGAACAGGGAACCGTCGCTCTTCTCCAGCTTGTGGGGGTCGGTTGTTATCTATATTTTCTCAATCCCCAGCTCACCCTCTATGCCTTTATTCCAATCCCTTTTCTTGTTGCAGGGGCCCTTTGGTACACCCTCACCGCTCATGAGCGATACCGGATTCAACGCAAGGCCTCGAGTGCCATGCAATCGCTCTTACTGGATAATCTTCAAGGAATTCGACAAATTAAATCTTTTTCTAGGGAAAAAGAGGAGTCGGCTCACTTTGCAAAAATTGCGGAGCGACTCCGAACCGCCACTCTCATCGTCATGCGCTATTGGGCAACTTACTCCCCCTCAATGGCCTTTATCGGCTCCTTAGGCTACATCGCCGTCCTTTGGTTTGGCGGACAAGATGCCCTTCGCGATTCCCAATTTACCACAGGAGAACTCGTTACCTTTCTTCTTTATGTTCAGATGTTTTATGATCCGATCGGACGTCTCCATCAACTCAATCAAATCTATCAATCCGGAAGAGCCGCTGGAGAGCGAGTCTTTGAAATTTTAGATGCGACCCCTGAAAACGATAAGCCGACCACAATCGTCCCCCTTCCCTCCGTATTTACCGGGAGAATTCGTTTTCAGAACGTCTCCTTTGAATATCGCGATAGTCTTCCAGTTCTTCGTCAAATTCATTTAGAGATTCAAGCCGGAGAAACTGTCGCGATCGTCGGCCCTACGGGTGCGGGGAAATCAACGCTCGTGAATCTTATTCCCCGATTTTACGAGCCGACCTCTGGATTGATTACTTTAGATGGAATCCCACTTTCTCAAATTCCCCTCTCCTTCCTTCGTGAACAGATCGGTATCGTGAGTCAGGAGAACTTTCTTTTTAATACCTCCATCCTCGAAAATCTTAAGTTCGGAATGCCGCAAGCCACTCAAGAGCAAATTGAATCGGCCGCTCGACAAGCCCATGCCCATGAATTTGTGATGAAACTCCCCCAAAAGTATGAAACCATCGTCGGGGAACGAGGGGTCAAACTCAGCGGCGGAGAGCGACAACGCCTCTCCATCGCCCGCGCAATTCTTAAAAATCCTCCGATTCTCATATTAGATGAGGCCACGGCGAGCGTCGATACAGAGACCGAAAAGCTGATCCAAAACGCTCTCCAGCTTCTTTTACATAATCGAACCGCTTTAATTATCGCCCATCGTCTTTCCACCGTCCAAAACGCCGATCGGATCGTTGTCCTCCAATCGGGGGAGATTAAAGAAGAGGGATCACACCACCAACTTCTCTCTCAAAAAGGCCTTTATGCGCGTCTTTGCGAAGCTCAAGTCTCCACCTTATTGCGTGAAAATATCTAATAATATTAACTATAAATACTTATAATTTAAAAAAACAGTCGACAAAATACAGCGTTAATTTATCTCCCTATATCCGTAAAACTACGCAAAGACCTTTATGAAAACTAAAAAAACCGCTCATCAACTGTTAGAAAAACGGATTTTCCAACCCTCTTCCGAGTTTGCCTCCCAAGCTCACATCAAAAGCTTTCAGCAATATAAAAAACTTCATAAAGAGTCGATTCAAAAGCCGGACAAATTTTGGGCAGAGGCCGCATCTCATCTCTCTTGGTTCAAAAAATGGAGCAAGGTCTGTGTTTGGAAATCTCCCTCGGCCCAATGGTTTGTCGGTGGTAAGATCAATGCCTCCTCTAATTGCCTCGATCAACATCTGACCACTCATCGCCGAAACAAAGCGGCCTTAATATGGGAAGGGGAACCAGGAGATACCGTCACCTATACCTATCAACAACTTCATCGGGAGGTCTGTCGATTTGCGAATGTCTTAAAAAAAGAGGGAGTTAAAAAGGGGGATCGGGTGGTCATCTACATGCCGATGATTCCTGAATCGGTCATTGCGATGCTTGCCTGCGCCAGAATCGGCGCCCCTCATAACGTTGTTTTTGGAGGCTTCAGTGCTGAATCCCTTCGCGAACGAATCAATGATTCAGGAGCTAAAGTGGTCGTGACGGCCGATGGAGGATTCCGCCGGGGGGTTCCTGTCGCTTTAAAAAAGAATGTCGATCTCGCAATCGAAACCCTCGCTCAAGTCGAACGAGTGCTTGTGGTTCAACGAACTAAACAAGAGGTCACGATGAAAGAGGGCCGCGACTTGTGGTGGCATGAGTCCGTCCAACAAGTGACCGACAAATGTCCTGCCGAAAAACTCGATTCCGAACACCCACTTTTTCTCCTCTACACGAGTGGAAGCACTGGAAAGCCCAAAGGGATTCTTCACACCACCGGAGGCTATCTGGTCGGAACCTATCTCACGACCAAATATCTCTTTGATCTCAAGGACGAAGATATTTATTTCTGCACCGCCGATATCGGATGGATCACGGGACACAGCTATGTTGTTTACGGAGTGCTCTGTAACGGCGGCACCAGCCTGATCTATGAAGGGGCTCCGAACCAACCGCAGCCGGATCGATTCTGGGAAATCATCGATAAACACAAAGTGAATATTCTCTATACCGCACCGACCGCCATTCGTTCCTTCATTCGCTGGGGAGATCAATGGGTCGATAAACATGATCTCTCCTCCCTTCGTTTATTGGGAACCGTCGGAGAACCGATTAACCCAGAGGCTTGGCTTTGGTATCATGAAAAGATCGGCAAGAAAAAATGCCCCATCGTCGACACTTGGTGGCAGACAGAAACCGGCGCCCATATGCTCGCTCCGTTCCCTGGAGCCACCCCTCTGAAAGCGGGATCGGCAACCCTTCCCTTTTTCGGAGTCGATGCGGCGGTCGTCGATGATCAAGGCAAAGAATGTCCTCCTGATGTCATGG
>CAMAQI010000064.1 GCA_945860255.1 Methylacidiphilum caldifontis | reverse complement strand
ATAGATCCCTGTTTTTAAAAAGAGATCGAAAGCTCGTTTTCGAGAGCTTTTTAAAAATAGGGAGGAGGCTCGACAGAGCCGTGGTCAGAACGAGGGGGAGGTAGGGATTTAAACGTTGCGTACGTCGCGCCTTCGCGTGAGACAATGTTTTTTGAAAGTTCGCTCTATGAGAGGGAGCTTAAGTTGACGCCAATGCGACAAGTCGGTGCACAGGAGTGAGGCGAATTTTTTGCATCGATTCGGAGGATTTTCAGGATAAAGACCAAAGAAAATGGTTTTTGAATTTATCCTCCCCATCCTCCCTATCGATGCAAAAACTGCCTTTTTCATAACGATCTGATTGCAGGTTGTTTATATGTTTTAAATTCTATTTCCTTAAGTTGACGCAGATACGGGATGCGAAGAGCGGAGTAAAGGTTTCGCTTGATTCGAGAGAGTTCGGCTCTTGAATCACTCAAATGCAGGAATATCATCGTTTATTGAAACTTGTTTTGGAGCAAGGAAAAGAGAAGTCAGATCGTACTGGAACGGGAACCCTCTCCCTTTTTGGAGCACAGGCTCGCTTTTCCCTTCGGGAGGGCTTTCCGGTGGTGACGACTAAAAAGCTCCATTTACGCTCGATCATTCATGAACTTCTTTGGTTTTTAAAAGGAGATACGAATATTAAGTATCTTCAAGAGAATGGGGTTTCCATATGGGATGAATGGGCCGATTCCAATGGGGATTTAGGGCGAGTTTATGGTGCCCAATGGTGCGATTGGAAAACTGCTGAGGGGAGGACGATCCATCAAGTCAACCAAGTGGTGGAGATGATCCGCAAAAGTCCCGATAGCCGGCGTTTGATTGTTTCTGCGTGGAATCCCGGAGAGATTGAGGGGATGAAGCTTCCTCCCTGCCATGTTCTATTTCAGTTCTACGTTCATGACGGAGAGTTAAGTTGCCAACTTTACCAACGGAGTGCCGATCTTTTTTTAGGAGTCCCGTTTAATATCGCTTCGTATGCCTTATTGACCTTAATGGTGGCTCAAGTGACGGGATTAAAGCCGGGAGATTTTGTTCACACCTTTGGCGATCTCCATCTTTATAAGAATCATTTAGAGCAGACTCAATTGCAACTGAGTCGTGAGCCACGAGCGCTACCGACAATGAAGTTAAATCCTGCGATTCAGAATATTCACGATTTTAAGTATGAGGATTTCACCTTAGAGGGCTATGATCCCCATCCAGCGATTAAGGCTCCGGTCGCCGTTTAACTGATATTTTGCATCAGAAATTTCGTCCAAGGGAGTGGACATGCTATCGATAAATATCTCGGCGATGTCCTATCGCCAAAACTAAAATTATTATTTTTTCCTGCTCAATGTCGTAAATAATCCGATAATCACCCACTCTAATCCGGTAGGTACAAACAGTGCCTGCCAGTTTTTTATAGCCTGCGGGCATGGGCGCGTGAATCAGAGATTTAATAGCCTCTTCAAGCCTTCCTTTTAGGTTTTTATCTCGGAGTTTCGACAGATACTTGGCTGCGCTTCTGTCGAGCAGGAGGGCGTAAGTCATGAATCAATCTTATTCAGACTTGGAGATTTTTTGGTACTCGTCCCATGACACAAAATCATTGCGCTGACGTGCCTCATCTGCGGACTTGCGATCCATGATGGTTTCAATGGCATCCCAAAGATTTTGCAATTCCTCGGTCTTTAAATGGGGAAGCTCTGCTTGGATTTCAGCAACACTCATAAAGAAACAATAGAAGAGGTTCATTCTAAAATCAAGTCGAGACTCGGAAGTTGTTCGGAATTCAATGCGACTGGTACGGGGTAGAGAATATTTTCATTGAAGAGATATCCTTGGTTTCGGTCTTTGACCGATTTATGTTTATTTTACAAATAACTCCATTGTGAGAAGCAAGCCGCTTGACCGGTGAGTTGGTTTTGTTGATCGATCAGATTCCAGACTTTTGCATTTTCGATTTTGAATCTTCGTCCCGATTTACTGACTCGAATTCCTGCGTAATGGGAGACAAATCCATGAGTTCGAACCTCATTCATAAATGCGGCACGGGCCTCTCGCTCCATCGGTTCTGCGGTGAGACGTGAGGGCATTTGAGTCAGTTCCTCCCAAGAAAGTTCCCAGAGCGTCAGAGCGGCTTGATTGCCAAAGTTGAGAATCGGGTCGGATTGAGTTCCATGAGAGAGGAGAATCAATGGGGAGTGGAAGAGCTCTTCAAAGGTCGGATTGAATGAGCTGAGGAGGGGGGTTTTAAAAAAGTGTAAATAGCTTTCACAGAGTCGATGCGTGTGGTCGATTTTCCAGTTTTCAGAGAGAGAGGACGGGAGCATAAAGAAAGGTTGGGATAATTTTACTTTAAGTGGTGGGTGGAGTATTCAAGGCTGCTTCGACCTCTTTTTTGAGCCTGTCGATGGCTTGTTTGGATTGGTTTAGGCTGGCTTCCCTTTCAGTGTTATCAATCAGTTTTTGTGCCACTTTGATCGCTTTAAAAGCAAGTTCAGACTGTTCTTTGCTGATGCAGAGAGCGAGGTAGGGCTCGACGAGGGAGGATATAATCATGAGACCATTCTCTTTACCAAATTTCTTAATGACACTTTGATAAAGCGAAAAAGAGTCCTCGTAGTTGTCGTTCTGTATTTTTTGGAGCGACTCTCGGGAGGCAATCTGGATCGCAAGATCGGCTCTTTTTCCTTTGTTTTCATTGATGATTTTAGCAGTCGATTCTGAGGATTGAGATCCCCCTGTATCTGAATCGATTTTACTGAGTCCCTCTTGTGCAAGAATTTTCCAATCTTTTTGTAAGGAGAATTGTTGAATCATTTCGGTATAAAGTGTTTTGAGTTCCTCTTTTTGACCGTTTACTTTGTACAGTTTCTCCAATTTAAACCAAGGCTCCGGATTTTTGAGGCAAGTCGTTTTGGATTCGTTAACGATTTTTAAGATTTGTTCTGATGAAAAAGTGGGGGAGCCAAGCTCCGAAAAAATCAAAAATCTCTGACTTTGTTCATATTCCGGGGAGTCGGAGTAACGTTGACTGATATATTCGAGTTCATGATCGTTGATTCGATTCCATGTCTGAGGATCCCAAGCAAACCCGACGACGTAGTTGTTTGCCTCATATCGTCCCCCTTTCATATTCCATTTATCCCCTGAGGGCATAAATCCAAACCAAGCGTGAGCGCAGTTGGATCCCTCTCCTGAGATTGAGATACTCGGGATTGCAAATGCCTTTGCTGATTGGGCTGCGAAATAGGATTGATCGATGCAGATCCCTTTATTTTTTTTAATATTGGCAAGAGTATAAAGATCTTCAAAAGGCCAGTTGTAAATGGCTTTTTCTCCTTTGATTCTTGATTCATCATAGGCGACATCGAAATAGGTTTTATCAAATGACCCTCGTGAGGTTCTTTGTTCTTTTAGGGCCCATTCCAGTTCTGTGATTTCAATCGGACAATCGACGACGAATTTAAGCTCCGAGACCGACATCTCTTTGATTTTTGAAGCGAGGGTATTATCTTGATCCTTTTTTTGAAAATAATCGAACAGCGGAATCCACTGTTTTTCATTGATCAAGGGGACCAGTTTTTTGCTCACTTGGTGATGCGGCCACTGCCTGGGAAGGGGTTGATCGTAGACGATCGCTAAAGCTCCTGCGAGTGAGGAGTAGTCATTGATCAGAGTCGAGTAAGTTTGAAAGAGGCTATCGAGAACGCTGAAGACGCCGATCAGATCATCTTCCGATTTAAGGATTAAGAGTGTTTTGGTTAATGCGGGGGGAGAAGAGAGAAAGAATTTCACGGTTTCTGGTTTGAATCGTTTATAAAAAGACTCCTCTCCATGATTACCGAACAAGGAGTCCTCCTTTTTGAGGAGCGACTCTTTTTCTCCAAGAATTGAGCAGATCCGAGCGAAATTGAGACGATCCGTCCATTCCGTGGAATTGTTGACTCCTCCCGATTCATAAGATTCTAAAAGGGCTTGGCGGAGTTGTGCGGCAGCTTTGAGATACCCTCCTTGAGCGAGAAGGAGGTCGATCGCCTTCGTTCGATCTGCTTCTGTCAGTTCTACTTTCGTATCCAATAAAAAGGAGAAATCAGGCCCCTCCAATGAGGCAGGGTTGAGAGAGCGGTTATTTGAAGGGAGAGTCGAGGGGGCAGCTTGGAGTAAAGCGGTTTCGTCGATGAGTAAGGAGAGATTTGTATAATGGGGATCGAGTCGGTAGCGATCTTTGCCCTCTCCCAAAATGATTTCATCGGCAGTGATCTCCAGAAGCGGGAGTTTTGAACCGAGAGTGAATTTTTTCCCCGACTTATAGCTTATGGTTTCGAGAAGGGTAATCTCTTTAGGCCAGAGATCCTGACGATTAACGAGCGCCTTGAGATCAACATCGGCGTAGCACAAGGTTAAGGTAAACAGCAGAAATCCAAGAACAGATTTTGAACGCTTCATTTCGGTGAGAGATTCTGTTTTAAATTTCTTGAGAAGGCAAGAGGTTAGCTCGATAGCTTCTGAGGGAAAAAAGCAGGATTAACCGCCAAGGAAGGGCAGGTTTTAATCGCTTATCTTCACTGATTAACGCTGATGGAAGACAATTGAAAACTTGGCGAATTCCGGCCCCGAGTTTTGTGTCGGAGCTGAATTTAACTTTCGGTTAATTTATTCTGCCACTGCGCATCCCTGTCTCGCCATAGGGCTTGGACGAAGGTGGATGCCTCCCTGAACGAGAAACTCCCCTGTATTGGTCTGTGCCGTGTCGCTGCGCCGCTGCGGGAGACCTTCCCCTGACAGTCCATCAGCCTTCTTTGTCTGAACGTGCTTCAATGACGCGTAATCTAGAAATCAAATTTGGAATTAAAAAGGATTCGTTGAGAGTGAAATGGGTCAAGTGTTGGACAGACCCCAGTAGCAAGATGACGTAAAAAGTAAAGTTTTGACGTAAGTGAATTTGGAGTTAGAGAAGGGGGATGCCGAAGTGTATACGAGTGGAATATGTTGGGGCGATGTACTCCGAAATTCATCGGAGCAGGTCATGTGATGTAGCGAGAAACCTCAAAGTACCAAGAACTTGGACTCCATGGAAAATTCAAACTTGCTTGTGAAATGAGAGCCCATAGTTGTGTTTCAATCAAATGGCTGGCAAAAGAGTTAAAAATGAAAAATGAAAAGTCCCTCAGAAACGGTATGAGTTTGTATCGTACCGGAAAACTGGGACAAAAGACATCATGACACGGGGTCCTCTTTCGGAAAACTGGGACAAAAGACATCATGACACGGGGTCCTCTTTAGCATTAAAGGAGGGTATGTTTATTGCTAATTACGCACTTTTAAATGCGGCGGTTCCGGCGGCCTGTTATGATATAAACATGACGTTAACACAGGCTCCGGGAGTGGGGTCGATAAATCTGACTTATTGGGATACACCAACGCCGGATGGGGATGCAGACTCAATCACAAGAGCGTTGGGCTATCGTGGACAATTACAAAACATTACTGGTAATCTCGTTAGTTTTTTCCTGCCCCGTGATATTGCGACCACCACAGCTTGGGAGTTTAATAATAATTCTTTCAAACCGTATGATCCGCTTGGATCAGGTCAATACTTCTATAATCCAAATGCTGCCGCGGGACAAAGACTAGGAATATCGTTTGTATTGGGCGTGGGCCGTTTTGTTCGGACTCCACACGAAGCAATGGCTTACGTGTCACAATCTCCCACCAAAGTCGTCGGTGCTGAGGGACGAACAAGGGGCTCAATTGATGACAGTTCTAATTTGGACGATAATTACAGTTTTGGAGCTGATCACAGCGCTGAGTTCAATCTACGCATTCAAGAGGTGGTGCTTTTTTATGGGGAATTACTGAGTAAACTGAATATTCGACAAAATCCATGAAGCGACACTATCTTATTATTCCTCTATTACTGCTTATCGTATTTGTAGTTTGGTTATTGTGGTTTAGGGATCATCCTAGTCCTCAATTTTTAATGCAAACAGTGCACTCAGGATTGTCACAAAACACAAACTCACCTATCACTAATACAGTTAAGACCCCAGAAGCGGGATCTTCCAGGCTTGGCTCGGCACAGAAAGACCAGTCTCGCAAATCAGCGGTCGAGGCGATGCGTAAGGCGTTTAGTTCGTCGATTGTTTTTTATGGAAAAGTGGTTGACGAAAAAAATAATCCTATTGCGGGAGCTGCTATTCATTACTCGGTGGCTAATAATCCTTTAAAAGATGCAGAGAAACATGAAAGCGTAAGTGATGCAAATGGCCGTTTTTCACTCAATGGAGTTAATGGAGCTAGTCTATATGTAAATGTCACCAAAGAAGGTTATTATAGAATACCAGAGCAGTCGTATGGGTCGATCGCTTATGGAGTTCCGTCTAATTCAAGTGTTGATCGTCCTATGCCAACAAAAGATAATCCCACAATCTTCATTTTAAGAACAATGGGAGAAACTGAGCCGCTAGTAATGGTGGCACAAGAGGTAACTGTTCCAAAAAATGGTTTACCAGTGTTAATCGACCTTAAATCAGGGAGGATAGCAGCGGGAAGCCGAGGTGATTTAGTAGTGGAGTGCTGGACACAAAATCAAGGACTTGATCCGAACAAGGTCGAGCCTTATGACTGGCGTTTTAAATTGACTGTAACTGGTGGTGGAGTTGTGGAACGGACAAGCGATTTTGAGTTTAAAGCACCTACAGACGGTTATCGTTCTGTGGTCGAATTTACAATGTCTAAAGATTCGGAGCCGTGGAAACAAGATTTTCGTAATGAATACTTCCTTAAACTTAGTGATGGTCGATATGCGCGGATGAAATTTAGGATTACGACCGCTGGAGCACATTTTGCGAGTATTACCTCTTATCTAAATCCTTCCGGCTCCCGAAACCTCGAATACGATCCTGCGAAGAGGATTAAGGTGAAGTGAGGTTATGGTAAGATGGTTAATGGGAGGGGTGATCATTTTGGCTTTAGGGTGGATGGTTTTAGCGAGGACAGATTTTGGACGTATGCAATCCGCTTTTGGATCAAGTATTTCCTTCTGGGGTAAAGCTGTAGACGAAACAGGTAAGCCGATTGATAATGCTCTTATTTATTTTTCTGCTGCCGATAAATATTTTAAAGATGGTTCAGAATACCACAGTAAAAGTGATTCAGCAGGCATGTTTTCAATTTCTGGAATTAAGGGCGCTGGATTATATGTTGATGTTCAAAAGGAAGGCTATTATCGGATTCCAGATAAATCTTATGGCAGTTTCGCCTATGGAATGCCCTCCGGTCAGGAACGTCCTACAAAGGATAATCCCGCCATTTTTGTTTTAAAGAAAAAAGGAAATGCAGAACCGATGGTTAAGAAAGAAATTGATTTAGGTGATATCCAGTTACCTCGAAATGGTTCTACTTTAGGGTATAAAATTTTGACTCATGAAATAATAGGAAAAGGAGGGGGAGATTTGCTTGTTACCACGAGTATTGATGATTTACCTCGTTTCGATGGACCTCAAAAATTTGATTGGGAAAAACGCCTCCGTGTCATGATGTCTTTTGTCCCGAAATGAGATTGACTTGAGGGTGATGGATAGGTATGAAGTGGAGATGCCAAGGAGTTTACGAGTTGAATATGTAGGGGCGATGTATCACGTGATGAATCGAGGGAATGCGCGTGGGGAGATATTTAGGGATGAGAAGGACTACGATTATTTTAAGCGATGGTTAGGCAAGGTGTGTGAGAAGGCGGGGTGGAAGGTGCATGCGTGGACATTGATGCCTAATCACTATCATTTATTGATTGAGACCCGTCGTAAGACATTAGTCAAAGGGATGCAGTTATTGAATTCAGAATATACGCGGTATTTTAATCGTCGTTGGAAGCTTTGTGGTCCGTTGTTTCAAGGTAGGTACAAGGCGACGTTGGTGGAGGGAAAAGCCGGATATTTATTAACGTTAGCCGATTACATACATTTGAATTTTGCGAGATCCTTTATTTCCAGAACGATGGAGGAATTGGTCGCCAATGCTGAGACCAGTGTTGGGTGTTATGTGAGAGGGAAATTTCCTGATTGGATGGAGTGGAAGAAGGTGATGGGAAGCATCGGGCAGGAGAATTTGGAATCAAAGGCGAGGAAGCGGTTTTATGAGCATATAAAGAGTAAGTGGGGAGAGATGAGGCAGGAGGATCCTGTCTGGAAGGAACTCAGGAGAAGTTGGTGCTTTGGTGGGGAGAAGCTGCAAGAGAAGTTTCAGAAAGCGATGGCGAAAAAAAGAGGGGAGAGTCCAGCGACGGAGATTTGGCAAAGAGGGATTGCAAGCGAGACGGAGGAGAAAAAAGCCAAAGAGGGATTGAAAGAGTGGGCAAAGAGGAACAAGGTAAAGTATCAAGAACTTGGACTCCATGGAAAATTCAAACTTGCTTGTGAAATTAGAGCACATAGTTGTGTTTCAATCAAATGGCTGGCAAAAGAGTTAAAAATGAAAAATGAAAAGTCCCTCAGAAACGGTATGAGTTTGTATCGCACCGGAAAACTGGGACAAAAGACATCATGACACGGGGCCCATGGTTTCTAAATTTCTGTCAAGAAGGTGCTTGGCGTGACGCTTACTTACGAACAAGATTTCCTTTCCTGTAGCTACGGCTATCGAAAAGGAGTTCAAATTCATGACGCCGTGCAGGAACTTGACTATGCGATAGCGAAAGAAGGGTATCAATGGGTGCTGGAGGCGGATATCCGTGGATTTTTCGAGCATCTGGATCACGAATGGGTGAGAAAGATGCTTCGGGAAAGAATTGCGGATGAATGGTCAACGACAATTATTCTTTCGTTAAAACGACAATTAGAAATGAGTTATTCAATTGTTTAATGGGGGAGTCAAAGAAGAAGCCTAAAAGGGGTTGCGAAGGGAGCGAGTCATCGAGCTCCCGAAGCAAGCCCTTTTAGGCTTCTTCTTTATCGATTGTGGGAAGGCCCCACCCTTGGATGGGTAAGATCGAAGAGTGGGGGTACTTGGTGCTGGGGGATTTAGGTTTGGGGTTGGATACGATGGCTTTTGGGGCCATCGAAGTGAAGGATAGTGGCGCGATGGACGATTCGATCAATGGCGGCCATAGTGGTCATTTTATCTTTGAAGATTTTGTCCCAATCTTTGAAGGCGAGATTGGAGCTAATCATAAGACTTTTGCGCTCATAGCGATGTGCCATGAAGTTAAAAAGCACCTCCATTTCACCTTGGCTTTGTTGGACATAGCCTATGTCGTCCAAGATGATGAGATCAAAAGCGTCGAGTTTTTTGAGTTCATGATCGAATCGATTATCGTGATGAGCGCGCAGGAGTCGGGAAAGCAACTTGTAAGTTGGTTGGAAGAGAACTTGATACTGTTTTTGCAAAACAAGTTCTCGACCCAGAGCACAGAGGAAGTGGGTTTTGCCTCTTCCCGGGAGTCCGAAGGCGATCACGTTCTCGGCTCGCTTCACAAACTCTCCTTGCATGAGGGAGGGGATCTGTCTTTGGATTTTGACTGAAAGCGACTCCTTTTGAAGTGAATCAAAGGTTTTGCCTTCGAGCAGTTCTGATTTTTTAAGCAGCTGAGCAATCCGTCTTTGTTGTCGATCCTGCGACTCGCTTTCCAAGAGGTTCATCAGAAAGTTCTCATGAGACCATCCCTCTTTTTGGGCTCTTTGAAGGGTTGGTTCATAGAGCCGTGCGGCGGCGTGAAGGAAAAAGCGCTTAAGCAAAAGAATGCTCGAATCAGGATTATTTTTCATAGGAGCACCGCCTCTGGTTCGAGGAGTTGATCATAAGGCGTTAGATCGGGAATAAGATCGGGCTCTCGCCCGAATTCAGATCGCATTTGATCGTAGGTTCCCAGAAGTTGGGAGATCTCATCAGAGTTTAAAGTGGCTTTTGGGGATTGGAGGATCTCTTCGATAAGATTAGCGATGGTTGACTCGCCATGGCCGACGCAAAGCTCCAAGATCCGTAAATACTCCCGAACGGCTCGATGATCTCCGAGGGTTCGTTTCATGTGATCGTAAGCGGATCGAAAAATGGGTTGTGGATATAAAGCCTCTTGCCATTGATAGTTTTCAAAGGCACCGGGCTTTTTGATAAGCGTCCCCATCAGATGTCGATAGTCGATGTAGGCTTTTTCACCTCGAGGCGCATGGAGTACCCTTTCCGTGTCAAAAAAGGCCTCGATACGATCCTCATACAAGTGAACCCGTAAAGAAGAGCCGATCAGACGACTTGGAACAGAGTAAACCGTTCGTCGAACGGTGATCGTCGAAGATCGACTTACACGGGCGAGGGTTGTTTCAAACTCGCAAAGATCGGAAACAGGAAGATCTCTCATGAGCGCAAGTTCTTCTTGTCGTTTTTGCTCCACCTCTTGATTGAGCTTGTCGATGAGTTGTTCGACAAAATCCATGAAGGCCTCCTTGGACTCAAAATCCCGACTCCCTCGAATGATCAAGGCTTGATCAATCCGTCGCTTCAAATGTCCATTAGAACTTTCCACATCGCCATTTTGATTCGGCTTACCGACTTCTATCGTATGGGGACGCATTCCAAAATGGGCACACACATCCAGATAGTTTTGATTAAAGCCTCGCTCTGAAGATTTTCGACTCAATTGATGGGTCGCCGTCGAACTACAGTCACTCCAAAGATCTCGAGGAATTTTACCCATCCGCTTCATGCCCACTTGAAGCCCTTTTTTTAAAGAGGCAAATGACTCACTTCGACAAAGTGTCGCGCATTGCCAATTTGAATACGGAAATACCAAGTGAAATAAGAGCCAATCCAAAAGCTTTCCCAGAATCGTCACTTGAAGCTCTTTGATGTGAGTCCAATCCAATTGAGCGCTTATCCCAGGCTTGCGCTCCTGTGGAAAAAAGACCTCCTTCTCAGGACCCTCCTTCCAACGCCAGATTCGAATCCGACGCTGGAGAGTCCGCAAATGTCGCTCCCAGATTTGATCCGGATACTTGTCCTCTAAAACCCTGATTACAGACACCGCTTCAACTCTCGGTTCTCGAATCAAAAGCGGTTTAATGTCACTTTCCCATACCTTCTCCAGTGGATCTCGACGGGTCTTCCATGTGTGAGGCTTTTTTACCTCTGAAGGTTTTTTCTGGTTTTTTAAATAATGGCGTGCCGAATTTTCGCACACCCCGGCTTTCATTGCGTTCTTTTTCAAGGTCCATCCTTTGTTCTGCCCAATTATGAGCTGTTGGTACTGACGGTCGGTGATCATGAGAAATGCCCATTAACACAAAAAGCGAAGCCTGACGGCTTCGCTTTTTAAACGGGTCTCAATCACCTCAAAATGTTCCTACAGGAACACTCACTTTTAATTGACGTCAGAACGCAAATCTAATTGTCGTTGGACATTCCCAAAGCAGATGGAAAGCAAAGACCGCTCGGAATACCGACGGTGAAGGACCGAGTGATCCAGACAGCGATGATGATCGTGATAGAGCCAATCTTTGAGGCGGACTTTCATGACGAGAGTTATGCCTATCGACCGAAACGGAAA
>CAMAQI010000063.1 GCA_945860255.1 Methylacidiphilum caldifontis | reverse complement strand
CATAAACTCTGGATTTCTAAACTTGACCTCAAATCGTCGATTCGCTCCTCGAAACTCCTGAAGCGCCTGAGTAATAGAATCAAAGGGGACCCCTAGTTCCGTCGCAAGCGCTACCACTCCGAGAGCATTACTGACATTTTGCATTCCGGGAATTTGAAGAACGATGGTTCCTAAAATTTGTCCGCGATTTTGAATTTGAAATTGAGAGGAGAAATTTTGACTTCGAACTTCGATCGCACGGTAATCCGACTGACTTCCAAAGCCATAGCTGACTGCCGTCGGATGATGCGAACAAAGCAATAAGGTGTTTTTATCATCCGCACAATAAACAACCTTACCTGTGGTGTTCGAAATGAACTCACGAAATGTTTTTAAAATCGCCTCTAAATTTCCGTAATGATCCAAATGCTCCTCTTCGATATTGAGGAGTAACGAATGCTTGGGTTTAAAGAGCGTGATCGTTCCGTCGCTTTCATCTGCCTCAATCACAAAATGTTCCCCTTCATCAATCGAAGCACTTTCCCCGAGAATCGGAATTTCTGCGCCAATATAATGAGCGCAACGCCATCCTGCCGAGCGTAAAACATAAGCAAGCATTGAGGAGGTCGTCGTTTTTCCGTGCATTCCCGCAACGACTAACGGCTGCTTTTGTTCCGATAAAACCGCAAGACATTCCGCACGTCGAGCGCACACAATCGCTCGCTCGCCCGCTTGACGACGAACAGCGTTATCTTCTCGAATCGCAGAAGAATAGACCACAAGATTCACGGAATCGAGTTCATCTTTCTCGTGTCCTTGAGAAAATTTTAATCCCATATCAATTAACTTTTCAACTCCGCGGGAACGTTGAAGATCGGAGCCGGAAACTTGATACCCCATCTGAAGGAGGATTCGCGCAAGTCCACTCATCCCACTTCCTGCAACTCCTAAGAGATGAATCCGCGCCTGCCCCAGAGCGAGAACCTCACGAATTGTTGTCATGCGGTTCCCCTCTCGATTTCAACGACAATCCGCTCTGCTGCATCAGGAGTAAAGAGCGAACAGGAAGCAATTTTCATCGATTCCAAACGATCGCTTTGATGTAAGATTTCCGATACTTTTTGATCTAATCCTTGGGGAGTGAGCTTCGATTGAGGCTCTAAGTAAGCGGCTCCGACCATCGAGAAAACCCGAGCATTTAAGGTCTGATGATCATCGATCGCCGCAGGAAAAGGAACTAAGATACTCGGCAATCCAAAAGCTGAAATCTCCGTTAAACTGCTCGCGCCGGATCGGCTAATCACTAAATCCGAGGCACTTAATAAGAGTCCCATATTCATTGAAAAGGCTCTGACGTAAGCATTTAAGCGACAGCGACGATAGTTAATGTCGACGATTGTCGCATCCATCTCTCCGGTAAGATGAATGAATTGCCACTGATCTTTTTCTCGTTCCCAAAGGGGGATCGACTTCAAAACCATTTCATTCACTCCGCGGGCTCCCTGACTTCCCCCCATCACTAAAATTGTTTTTAAATGGGGATTTAGTCCGAGTTGAGCTAAGGCCTCATCACGTGGGATTTTAATCAAATCTTTTCGCAAAGGAGTTCCGGTCACTACAGTGTTTCCCGTTTCTAAATAGGAGTCACAAGCATCAAAGCCGAGAAATACCCGAGAGACCTGTTTGGCAAGAAGCTTTGTGACACGGCCCGGAATGGCATTCGATTCATGTAGATACGTGGCCTTTTTCATCCGTCGTCCGACCAGTAAAGGAACGGCGCTCGTAAAGCCCCCCATCCCCAAAACCGCATCCGGTTTAAAGGTTTTAAATAACCCCCGGCAGACGCTTCTGGCTTGGAAAATTTTAAAAAGAAATCGGATCGCTTGTGGGTTGATTCCTGACCACCCCATTCCTGGAATAACCTCAGCGCGAAATTCCGGATAATCCTTCAAGGCCACCGCATCAATCTGTTTTGCAGAGACTAAAAGCATTACCTCATGCCCCCGTTGATGCAGCGTTTGTGCGATCGCAATCCCCGGAAATAAATGACCGCCTGTCCCCCCGCAAGCAATCGCAACACGAAGAGTTTTCATAGACGAATCGTTGCCTTTTTAAGGGTGACTGGAGCACGCTGATCCGATTCATGAACCCCTTGTCTCTGTAAATTAAATAGGATTCCAATACAAACCATCCACATCATCAAACTGGAACCCCCATAACTGATAAAGGGCAACGGAACTCCCTTGTTCGGCATCAGTCCGGTGACAACCGATAAATTCATCAGAGATTGAACGGCAAAAAGAGTGCTAATTCCGATCCCCAGTAATACCCCCGTCGCATCGGGAGCATTCATCGAGATCCATCCACTACAAAGAGTCATGATTAAAAAACAAAATACTACTAAAAGCGCCACCCAGACGCCGAGTTCCTCGCCTAAAATTGGAAAAACAAAATCGGTATGCGCCTCCGGAAGCCAAAACATCTTTTGGCGACTATTCCCTAATCCCAGCCCTTCTGTACCTCCAGAACCTAAGGCAACTAGGGCTTGATACACTTGCCAGCCATCCCCTTGTTTATATTTCTCAATATCCATAAAAGCCAGCAGACGTCCTTGACGTTCCGGCATCAACCAAGCAATTCCAAGTATTCCGCCAATCCCCAAAAACGGAATCGGTGCCAAATAATACCAACGAATTCCTGCGCAAACCAACATACTAAACAAGATCGTTCCCATTAATACAGTGTAGCCTAAATCATTTTGAAATTTCGCAAGAATGACCGCAAAAAGACCGAAGACCGCAACGGGAACCGCTACCCCCCGCCCAAACTCGTGAATGCGCCGTTGATTCTGTCCCAGCCACCAGGCGAGAAAACAGATGAAAGCAACCTTTCCGAGTTCAGACGGTTGGAGTGTAAACCCACCGACCTCGATCCAACGAGCGGCTCCTTTGGCTTTTTTGCCAATATGAGGAACCAGGCACATCACCATCAACAACGCTGATGAGGCAACCCAGATCCAGGAGTACTGCAAGATCCAATGATAATCCAAACGAGAGACACCGATGCAAACGATCGAGCCCAAAATGAGCCAAACCATCTGTTTGCGCAACGGAGCGTAGAGATCCGCATGAACATCCATGGCCAAACGACCACTCGTGCTCAACAGCATGATCACTCCCACGGAGATGAGCGCAAGCGTCATCACCAAAAGAAGATATCCTACGTTTCGTTGTATCATAAATTTTTAGAATAAAAATTTACTTCGCCATCGCAAAATCAGCGCTTGTTCCTGCTGATTTCTCCAAAGTCGAAGCAGGCACTTGTTGCTCACTGACTTGCTGACGGGTTTGCGAAGGAATGCTTAATTTCATTCCAATCTTTAACTTACGTGCATCCGCAAGCTTGTTCGCTGCCATAATTGCGGAAGGCGTCGTGTTATATTGTTTTGCAATCTTGGTTAAGGTGTCTCCCTTTCCAACGACATAACTTGCGGTCGTTGTCGTTTTGGCAACAGCGGGGGCGGGAGTTGAAAAAGCAACCTCGCTCTTAACACTCGAAACAACAGGAGAGGAAACCACTGAACTTCCGCTTTGGACTTTCATTTCCTGTCCAATCTTAAGATTGTCAGATTTCATTCCATTTAATGCCTTAAGATCCGCAACTTTCATTCCGTGGATTCGAGCAATTTTGCTCAAGGTATCTCCCTTAACGACATGATAACTCGAACTCGAGCTCATCTCAGGTTTAGGAGTTGCCTCGACAACTGGAGCCGAAGCCATCGGTGCTGCTGCGAAAGAATGCTCAGGAGCAGCAATCACAGGAGCCACTGTCGGAGTCGCTTCAGGGGCGATCACCGATGAGATTCCATTGTTTTCAGCCACAACAGGAGCCGCTGTTTCTAATGCAGGAGTCTCTGTGGCTGCCGGGGTGAGCTCTTGTTTTTCTGCTTTGTTTTCCTCAAGAGCCACAGGTTCTGTGTTCCCCTTAAGAAGGCTGTAAGCACTCACGCCACCAATGACGAGAACGTGAAGGACGAGGACGACGATAAAGACCGTCATCAGTTTGAGTCCGCCACCATTGGACGAACCTTGTTGTTGTTGATTTTCGTTTTCCATATATTTACTCCAGTCGGTTAGGTTTGTTTGGATTGATGAATCGCCAAGACCTCTTGGCGAAATTGATCTCCCCGATCTTCATAGCTTCGAAACATGTCGAAGCTCGAACATCCAGGGGAAAGTAAAATGATATCGCCACGACTCGCGGCACGACGAGCGAGCTCCACAGCCTCACGAAGCGAAGTCGCTTTTTCTAACGAAATCACTTGATCCCACTCCTGAGCAATTTGATCTCGAGTCTCTCCGATGAGAATCGCATGCTTCACTTTTTGAGAAATCACCGAGCGCAACTCCGTAAAGGAAAGTCCCTTATCTTTTCCTCCCGCGATCAAGACCACAGGACGACTTAAGGAACTTAAGGCCTTTTCAACAGCATCGGCATTCGTTCCTTTCGAATCATTAATATAAAGAATTCCCTCAAACTCTCCCACACGCTCACATCGATGCGCTTTAGGACGATACTCACAAATCGATTCCATGACTAACTTGCGATCAACTCCAAGCAAATCCGCAGTCGCAAGCGTGGCTAAAATATTCTCCACATTATGCATCCCCAAAAGCTGCGATTCACTCATGCTCATGAGGCGCTCAAAACCGGCGAAGAGGACTCCATTTTCAAATCGATAATCAGCCTTTGGATCAACCCCACTAAAGGTTATCTTTCGAGCTTTGAAGGGTTGAAGGGTTAAATTTGAATTCACGACCGCAAAGTCGCTCGATTTCTGATTCTCAAAAATACGTTCTTTGGCACGACCGTAATCACGCATCGACTCGTAACGATCCAAGTGATCTGGAGTTAAATTCAAATGCAAGGCAATATGAGGAGAAAAATCACGGATGGTCTCCAACTGAAAAGAGCTCACCTCAATCACTAGGCAGTCATAGTTGCAGGAATGATTTGCCACAATCGAAAGGGCTTTCCCGATATTGCCGACGGCCTCCGTTTTTTTGCCCGCCTTGATCAAGGCCGCAGAAATCAACTCCGTCGTCGTCGTCTTTCCGTTGGTTCCTGTAATCGCAATCATCGGAACCTGACAGAACCAAGAGGCAAACTCTAACTCCCCAATAACAGGAACTCCCAAAGGAATCGCTTTCTTTGCAAAATCAGACTGTAAATCAATCCCTGGACTCACAATCACAAGATCACAAGCAGGCATTTTTAAATTCCCCCCTAAATGAACCGTGATCCCCTCTTTTTCCAACGTAAGACCTTTATCGCGAATCGTCGGACGCATTGCTTCATCACACACGGTCACAACTGCACCAAGTCCACGAGCAAGACGGGCGGCCTCAAAGCCGCTCACGCCGAGCCCCAAAATCAGAAGATGTTGACCTTTTATCTTCATGTTATCTTATTTTCAGTGTTGAAATTGCAATCACCGCAAAAAGGAAACTCAAGATCCAGAAGCGGGTTACGACCATCGTCTCTTTCCAACCCTTCAGTTCAAAATGATGATGAATCGGCGACATCGCAAAGATTCGTTTTCCAGTCAGTTTAAAGGAGGCGACCTGCAACAATACCGATCCCGCCTCCATCACAAATACCCCGCCCGCAATGATCAAAAGTAGCTCTTGGTTAATACAAATGGCCACAACTCCAAGCCCTCCCCCAATCGCAAGCGATCCTGTATCTCCCATGAACACTTGTGCGGGATGGCAATTATACCAAAGAAAACCAAGCGCGGCTCCCGCCATCGCTGCACAAAAAACAGCGAGCTCTCCTCCCCCTGGAGTATGCGGAAGATAGAGATACTTTGCGAGATCGAGATGTCCTGAAAGATATGAAAACACCGCAAAGACCAACATCACACTCACTGTACAACCGGCGGCTAATCCATCTAAACCATCGGTCAAATTCACCGCATTGGAGGTTCCCATCACGACGATCGCAAAAAAAGGTATCACCCACCATCCAATATCGGTGAGCAGCGGTGTCTTCATGAACGGGACAAAAATCATTTCGCACGCCTCGCGATGCGCCGGACTTGCCATTAATACAAAGGCAACTCCAACAGCAACGAGAAACTGACCTGCCAATTTAATCCGACCAGGAATTCCTGCTGACTTTTTCTTAGTAACCTTCAAATAGTCATCTGCAAATCCGACCAGCCCTAAAAGAAGCATTCCGATCAGAGCAAGCCAAAGTACCGTTTGATCGAGGCGCGCCCAAAGCAACGTCGATAAGGTCACCGAAAATAAAATGAGCAGCCCTCCCATCGTCGGAGTCCCTTTCTTAGCACTATGAAGATCCGCAAGTTGATGCACCTCCTCTTTCCCTCGTAATGGTTGACCTAATTTCAAACGCGTGAGCAAGCGAATCGTCATCGGCCCTAACCACAAACAAAGAATTAATGCAGTTAATGCCGCCCCAATCGCACGAAAGGTCACATAACGAAAGACGTTCAAAAATCCGAGATCGCTCGCCCATTGATGAAGATAATAAAACATATTAGTGCCCCCCCCCTTGTCCTGTAAAATGCTCAACGACTTTTTCAAGCTTCATAAATCGAGATCCCTTCACCAACACCGCTCGCTTGAGATCGGAACGTTCTAAAATTTCAATCGACTCCGCAGCATCCAAAGCCGTAAGAACCTCCGTCTTTGACTCGGATACCAGACGAACCCCTTCAGCAATCGAATGAGCCATCGGACCGACCGCTACGACCTGATTCACTCCATGACGTGCTGCATAGGAACCGATTTCTCGATGCAACATCTCCGCCTGCACCCCAAGCTCTCCCATGCTTCCTAACACTGCAACGCGCACCCCATTAAATGGAATTTCCATTAAGGTATCCACTGCGGACTCCATTGATTCCGGATTCGCATTGTAGGAATCATTAATCCAGATCGCACCCTCATGACGATAAACTTTCATCCGTTGTCCTGGCAGTTCGACCTGTTGAAGTCCCCACGCGATTTGCTCCAAAGAAACCCCTGCCTCAAATCCCACTGCAGCTGCCAAAAGAGCGTTTGTAATCATCACTTGATTCCAGAGAGGAAGTCGAACAGCAACACTCCTTCCGTCATGTTCCAGCAAAAAATCCAACCCTTGTGCCGTCACTTGAACCTCTTTTGCTTTCCAACGAGAGGAGTTCGACTCACCAACATAAATAATCGAAGCCTCCGTACGCCCACTGAGATAAGAACAAAAACAATCCTTTGCAGGAATAAAGGCTTTTCCAGTCGATTTCAATGCCCGTAATAATTCCGACTTCTCTTGAGCAATCCCTTGAATATTCTTAAAATTTTCGATGTGAGCCTGACCCACCCGAGTGATCACCCCATAATCAGGCGCACTCATCGTTGCTAACGGTTCAATTTCCCCAGGGTGATTCATCCCCATCTCCACGACTGCCCACTCCGTTTCTGGCTCCAACGATAAAAGAGTTAAAGGAACCCCAATATGATTGTTTAAATTTCCAGCGGTCGCCACGGTCTTAAACTTCTGGGATAGCACCGATTTAATAAATTCTTTCGTACTCGTCTTCCCACTGCTTCCCGTGATTCCAACGACATGAACCGGAAGGCTTTTGCGATAAAAACCGGCGTAACGCTGTAATGCTTGAAGGGGGGCCTCCACCAAAATCAAACCAAACGATTCAGGCAAATCCCCTTCCGGTACCGTCGAAACAACCGCCGCAACAGCCCCCCCCTGCGCACTTGCGATCACATACTGATGCCCATCATAATTCTCTCCAGACAAAGCAACGAAACAATCTCCAACCCGAATCGTCCGCGTATCGGTATGAAGTCGTGAAATCGACCCACCTCCCCGAAGAACGGTTCCCCCCATTGCCTCAGCTAAATCGTGAACGGTGATCTCTCTCATACAAGAATCCCCATACATTCTCGAACCACTTCGCAATCATCAAAAGAAAGATATCGTCCGCCAATCTCCTGCGTCACCTCATGACCTTTGCCCGCAATACAAACGAGGTCGCTCGATTGCGCTTCATTCAAAGCCTTTAAAATGGCTAACTTTCGATCTTCAATTTTAAGATAATTCTTTGCCCCCATCACCCCTGCTTCCATTTGCTCTAAAATCGCAGTAGCCGATTCATAACGAGGATTATCGGAAGTAAAAATAGCAAGATCCGCAAGTTCTACCGCCGCACGCGCCATCTTCGGACGCTTCGAGGCATCACGATTCCCCCCACATCCAATCACGACGACTAATTTTCTCGGATTCAAATCCCGAAGGGTCGTCAACGTTTTTCGCAACGCATCTTCCGTATGCGCATAATCAACCACCGCCGTTAATCCATCCTGACGCATGATTTTTTCCAAACGACCAGGAACTTGAGGAATGTTCTGCAAATGGTCGATCATCGTTTCTGTTGAAATCCCTAAAGCCAAAACGGCGGCCATCGCACAAAGCGTATTCGCCACATTGAACATCCCAATCAACGGAGTTGAAATTGCAAAAGTAGCCCCTTGATAAACCAACTCAAACTCTGTCCCGCCAGTATGACAAACCACTTTACGAGCCAAAAGCGTCGCTTCGGGATGTTCCTCAACACTCACGGTAATCGGAGTCACATTCGAAGGAAGCGATTTAATCACTTTCATTGCATGCGAATCATCCAAATTAATTACGGCACTCGCTCCTGATTGCAATCCCGTAAATAGACTCAATTTAGCCTGAAAATATCTCTCCATCGATCCATGATAATCAAGATGATCTTGAGTGAGATTTGTATAAACAACCACTTGAAATTTCGTTCCTGCCACACGTCCTTGATCTAAAGCATGAGAAGAGACCTCCATCACCGAGGCCCGTGCGCCATCTTTCACCATCTGCGAAAACAGATCCTGTAAATCAGATCCTTCGGGTGTTGTTCGCGTCGAAGGAATTACACGATCGCCAATTTCATAGCGAATCGTTCCGATCAGCCCGGAATTCCATCCGCTTGATTGAAGAAGATGCTTCGTTAAATAAGCCGTCGTCGTCTTTCCATTCGTTCCGGTCACTCCAATCAACGCTAATTGATGACTCGGATCGTGATGAAAAACAGAGGCAATCCGAGCAAGGGCTTCACGTACCCGTTTGACCTCAATTTGTAAAAACTGCGGAGGTAACGCTGCAGAAATTTTCTCCACGATAAATCCCACCGCCCCTTTTTCGATCGCTTGAAGTAAATATTGATGCCCATCCGATTTATCCCCTTTCCACGCAAAAAAGAGATCTCCCGATCGAACACGACGCGAGTCATAACTCAAGCCCCGTATCTCTCCGTGGAGTTCTCCTTTAAAAATCGCTTCAGGAAGTAAAGATTGGAGTTGCGATTGCTTCATAGCGCCGCCTTTGTTGCTGGAGCACTTTTAGGAACTAAATTAAGCGATTGAGCAATCTGGGCCGCCATCTCCGCAAAAGCAGGAGCCGCCACTTGTCCGCCGTGATACTCACGCCCCTTCGGTTCGTCCACCATGACCAAAATCACAAATTCCGGATTTTCCTGAGGCATATAACCGACAAATGAGGCTAAATATTTTTCTTTCGAATAAGTCCCATTAATCACTTTTTGCGCCGTCCCCGTTTTTCCCGCAACGGTAAAGCCAGGAACATTCGCACGCTTTCCTGTTCCATCAGAAGACAAGACACGAGTCAATGCCCCAGAAACAAGATTCGCTGTCTTTTCCTGAATCACCTGACGAATCACATGAGGAGGAAAGGCTCGAACCACTCTGCCTTGATGATCGGATATCGAACGAATCAATCGCGGTTCCATCAGCCGTCCCCCATTCGCAATCGCACTATACGCACTCACCATTTGAATCGGCGTCACCCCAATTTCATGTCCCATCGGAATCCGTGAAATCGAAACCTTCGTCCAACGATGCAACGGATTTAAAATTCCCGCACTCTCCCCCTGTCCCATCATCATACCGGTGACCGCTCCAAATCCAAACTGCTTTGAATAGGTATAAAGTCGTTCATCCCCGAGCGCCAATCCCATCTTACAAAATCCGATATTACTCGAACGCGCCAAGACCTCCTCAACCGTTAATACCCCATTCGCCTCATCATCATGCAGCAATTTACCGCCAAAATAAAAACTTCCATTTTCACAGAAAATTTGTGTATTCAACGACATCAGCCCCTCTTGCAAAACTCCTGCTAAGGTCACAATTTTAAAGGTTGATCCTGGCTCGACCACATCCGTCAAACAACGATTCCGCAACTGACTCAACTCTTTCGCTCCTCCTTGATTCGGATCGAAGTTCGGACGACTTGCCATCGCTAAAATCTCACCCGTCTTCGGCCGCATCACAATGGAGTAAACCGCATTTGCTTTAGTCTTCTCCATCACACGAGTGATCGACTCCTCAACCACATGCTGAATCCCCAAATCCAAAGTCAACTGAACATTCATTCCATCGACAGGACGCACATCTTTACGCCGATAGGCGGCAATCTCTCGTTTGCGTACATCCCGCTCGATCCAACGCTCCCCCGAAATTCCCTTGAGCTCTTTATTCATCAACCGTTCAATCCCCATAACCCCAGAACATTGCTGATCCACAAATCCGATGGCATGACTTCCATGCTCTCCATTCGGATAAGCACGAATCGCTTTTCTTTCAAAGATCAATGATTTTAACTTTAAATCCTTCAGCGCAGAGACCGTCTCCTCCGGAAGATTCGTCTTCAAAAGCTCATATCGTTTCGTGGGGGAATAGACCGCTTTTAATTGAGCGAGAGGAATCTCTAGAATCTTTGAAATTAAAGGCAAATCCTGCTCTGGCTTCTTGAGCTCTTTTCCATCCATTCGAACATCATAAACGACATGCGTCTTCGCCAAAATCGTCCCATGTGAATCCAGAATCATCCCGCGAGTCGGTGCCACCGCTACACGCTCAAAGTGATTTCGAATCGCTTCCTGATGAAAACGATCTCCATCCAGAATCTGAATCTGCACAAGCCGGAGCGAGACGATCGTAAAGCCAAAGGCTAAACAACAGGTCAATATTAGTGCTCGGTTGCGCAAAGACATTGGATTATGGCTCCCTTCCGTCAAAATTCATTCCACGCACCAATTTGGTCTCCGGCGCATTATCCATACGAATCCATTGCAGCTCCGAAACCCGTACCAATCCCATCCCCGAAATTTTTTTCTCTAACTCCTTCGGAGAACGAAGGGTTTGAATCGCCGCTTGTAACTGAGCATTGCGATCCTTCCATTTCATCAACTCTACCTCCTGTTTTCGCGATTCTTCGGCAATCCGAATAATCCGATTCTTCAACACAAGATAGCTGACTCCGAGCGAGGCGATCATCCCGACCAACACCACCCAAAAAAGCACGGTCGCCCAATGAAGTGATTGACTGCTTTTAACTCGATTTCGGCTCATAATATTTCCTCTTTTTTTCTTCCTTCAAACTTTTCCAGGCCACCCGCAGTCGCGCACTTCGCGATCTCGGATTGAGCTTTATTTCCGCTTCTTCTGGTAAATATCGCTTCACCCGCCCATACCAACGCTCCGGATTCGGCTCCAGCCAACCATTTTTCGGATTCTC
>CAMAQI010000062.1 GCA_945860255.1 Methylacidiphilum caldifontis | reverse complement strand
ATCCAACAGCGTGATGGCCTTGCCTTCATCAAGCCATTGTTTCAACACTTTCGCCGAAAGTTTTTTACTGGTGCGCTTTGCGGGATCAATGCCCTCCACGCCAAACGCGATAATTTCCTTCTTGAGGATTGGAAAAGGGTGCGAATTCGTTCCCATGTGGCGACCCGACAAACATAAAGATCCTGACCTTGGTGATAGAGATCAGGATTTAAAGTAAGGTTTCCTTCCTGGTCTCGATCGATATTGGTACGAGGAAAAATCAAGACCTCCTCTTCTCCTTGAATTGCTTTCTGAATTTTGGCGATCCATTTTTCGGTGATCACAATATCGGCATTCGCTACAGCAAACCATTCGCAATTATAAATTTGAGCAACCGCCGAGGCCTGATCAAAGAGGTCGCGTGCAACAGGGAGTCTTTTGAGGGGGGTGCTCGGAAATGAAACGAGTCGCAGGGTGGCCTCATTGATCCAGTCGGAACGGTAAAAACTTTCATCAGGGGCACAATAGTTAATCGGGAGAAGGAAGTCTCCGCGAAGGAATTCAATCCTGCTGGACGCAAACTCCTCTCGCCTTCGTTTTTCACGATCGTAATAAGGGACTCCATTGATTAAATAGGGCAAGCATAAAGGCATTAAGGTCTACTATCGGTATGAGGGGGTTTTTCTGAAGCGGTTTTTTTATTGAGGAGAGATCCTTGGTTTGAGTCTTTGACCGATTTATGTTAAAAGAATCATTGAGATCTCGAGGAGTGAGTGATAGAATCAAGTTCATGCGATTTTTCTTTTTAGTCATCGTTGCGGGACTGAGTTATTTTCTATCAGCAGAACCGACGGAGCGAGGAATTCTGGCTTCGGAGGCTCTGAAGAAACTCAAAGAGGGGAATCAACGATTTGTCGAGGAACGGGTCATGCGTCCGAATCAGACCTTTGATCGATTAATGAAAGTCTCCACCGGCCAGCATCCGTTTGTCTCGATTTTAAGTTGTTCTGATTCCCGTGTTCCTCCTGAGATGTTATTTGATCAAGGATTTGGGGATCTTTTTGTGGTACGAGTCGCCGGAAATGTGGCCGACACGGATGAGATTGGAACATTGGAATATGGAGTCGGGCATCTTGGAACGGAGCTGATTGTGGTTCTTGGGCATACAAAATGCGGGGCGGTGAGCGCCGTCGCAAAAGGGGCCTCGGTGGGTGGTCATATTCCTGCCTTGGTCGATAATATTATTCCGGCAGTAAAGAAGGCAAAAGGGGAGGGGGTCAAGGAGTCCGGTTTGATTGATCGAGCGATTGAGCTGAATGCCTTTCAAGGGATCGAGGATATTTTAATTCGCAGCAAAGAGATTCGTCATTTAGTTTATCAGCATCGGGTGACGCTTGTGGGAGCGGTCTACGATCTTTCCACCGGCAAGGTGAAGTGGATGGGGGAGCATCCCGATCAGGAGCGGATTCTCAAATTTTTTGCCTCTGAGAAAAGTCACACGGAAGGAGCGGAGGGTTCCATTTCGAAACCTGATACGGGAAAGAAAAAAGAGTCCTCGACCCTGAAGTCCCCCTCCGCCGTTCGATCAGCAAGTGATGGGGATGCGGCGGCAGAGAGTGCCGGGCCGTAGTTTCTCATTTGCTGATTAAATTTCAATTTAATCTGATATCACTTTTTAAAAGTTCTGTTAGGATCTTGTTTATGAGTTCCGCAAATGATTTTTATGAGTCGGGAAATTGTGCCCTCGCCATTGGCGAACTTGCGGAGGCAGAGGGGGAGTTTCGGAAGGCGACCTTAGCCGATCCTCGTTATTTTGATGCATGGCACGCTCTCGGAATGGTTCTTTATAAGCAAAACAAGTATCCGGAAGCAATTGAGGCGGGATTGAAGGCGGTGGCGATTGAGCCAAACGATCAAATGGGATGGACGAGTCTCTCCATTGCTTACATGCGGAATGGTCAAGTTCCTGAGGCGGAAGATGCGAGCGCAAAGGCGAAGGTGATTTCATGGGGGGGCAAGGTCGATAAGATGCAAAAAGATTAACCAGTTAATCTTGCTTTTTAGGAGGGGGGCGACAGGGTTTCGGTTTATGTCAAATATCGTTGAGGTGATCCTCTTGGGAATACTTGAAGGGATTACAGAATTTTTGCCGATTTCAAGTACGGGGCATCTCCTCATTGCTGAGCATTGGCTTGGAAAGCGTTCGGAACTTTTTAATATTTTTATTCAATCGGGGGCAGTACTTGCGGTTCTTTTGATTTATGGACAGCATGTGAAATCGATGCTTCGCGACTGGCGAAAACCGGAAAATTTTGACTATCTTTCAAAAGTCTCCCTCTCTTTCGGAATTACCGTTGTTTTAGGGCTTATCGTGAGCAAATTAGGAGTTAAACTTCCGGAGGAACTTGCACCCATTGCCTGGGCCGTGTTATTAGGGGCGATCGCTATCTTTATCGTCGAACGGTATGCCAAAAGCCATCCTGGGAATGGGTTAGTGACCTGGAGATTAGCCGTATTTGTGGGGTTGGCTCAAGTCGTGGCAGGCGTTTTTCCCGGAACCTCTCGCTCAGCGGCCTGTATTTTAGTGGCGATGCTTGCCGGAGCCAATCGGCCGATGGCAACAGAATTTTCCTTTTTGGTGGGAATCCCGACGATGTTTGCCGCCTCTGCCTATGCGCTTTTGAAAGTAAGGGGAGAGATCTCTGCGATCGACTCGCAAATGCTCTTTGATTTAGGGCTTGGATTTCTCGTCTCGCTTGCGGTGGCTTTTGTTGTGGTGAAATGGCTTTTACAATATATTCAAACCCATACCTTTACCGTTTTTGCTTGGTATCGAATTGGGCTTGCTGCCTGTCTTTTTTATTATCTCTTGAGTTGATGAACGAGTTCGGAGTATTTTTCTTGTCGATCTTCGTTGTCAGAGATAACACCTACTCATGTCTGAAGGTACTCTTAATGTCTCTTATGTCGCGGAGCTTTCTCGATTAAAGCTCTCTCCCGATGAAATCGAATGTTTCCAAAAGCAGTTGGGGGATATCGTCGGGTATATTCAGCAACTGCAAAAGGTCGATCTGTCTGGGGTTGAGGAAAAGGGAGATGCTCCCGATTTTAAAAATAATCTTCGCGCCGATGTGATGGGGGTCAGTCTTTCCCCGGATCAAGCGTTGCGGAATGCCCCTTTAAAAACGGAGAATCTTCTCCTTGTCCCCAAAATTGTTGAGTAACGCATCAATCGTTCAAAAACAAAATCCAAGGATCTACTGAAGTGAAAACATTCTCTTGCCCATTCAAATTGCATGGAATTTCGATTTATGAATTTTAAAAATACAGTTTCATTTGACTATTTTGCGAAAGATTTCAAGAGTGAGGGACTATGAGCCTGTATACTGAAACGATCACAAGCCTCCGCTCTAAACTTTCTGCCAAAGAGGTTTCTCCCCGGGAAATCGTCGAGTCCCTTCTCAAGCGAATTGAGTCGGTAGATCCGAAAATTAAAGGGTATCTTTGGATGAACGCGGAAGAGGCACTTCAACAGGCCGATGCGGCTGATCTGTCGAAGCCACTCGGAGGGATTCCGATTGCGATTAAAGACAATCTCAATGTCGTGGGAAATCCTTGTACTTGTGCCTCGAAAATTTTAGAAAACTATCAGGCTCTCTATGATGCGACGGTGATCTCTAAACTTCGTGAGGCAGGAGCGATTTTGCTCGGCCGTACGAACATGGATGAGTTTGCGATGGGCTCTTCCACTGAAAATTCAAGCTGGGGAAAGACACGGAACCCTTGGGATATCGATCGGATTCCTGGAGGAAGTAGTGGCGGTTCTGCTGCCGTGGTCGGAGCTCATGAGGCGATTGCATCACTCGGCTCAGATACCGGCGGTTCAATTCGCCAGCCAGCCGCTCTTTGTGGATGCGTGGGGATGAAGCCAACCTATGGACGGGTCTCTCGTTATGGGTTAGTCGCCTTTGCCTCGAGTCTAGATCAAGTCGGTCCTTTTACGAAAACGATTGAGGACAGTGCATTATTGACTCAGGTCATCAGCGGTTATGATCCGCGGGATAATACGAGTGCTCCTCAAGCGGCTCCAGATTTTCTTTCCGATCTGAAAAAAGGGGTCAAGGGGATGCGACTCGGGGTTCCGAAGGAATATTTTGTGGCAGGGATGGATTCTCAAGTGGAAAAGGGGATTCGTGATGCGATTCAACAATTTCAATCTCTGGGAGCAGAGATTGTGGAGGTCTCGCTTCCGCATACGGAACAAGCGACGGCTGTTTATTATATTCTGGCAACTGCTGAGGCCTCGGCAAATTTAGCACGATTTGATGGGGTTCGTTATGGGCATCGCGCCTCGAATCCGACCGATGTTTTGGATCTTTATGGTCGCAGTCGTGCCGAGGGGTTTGGCTCCGAGGTGAAGCGACGAATCATTCTCGGGACCTATGTCTTAAGCTCCGGCTATTACGATGCCTATTACAATCGAGCGCAAAAAGTCCGGCAATTAATCACCCGTGATTTCACAGAGGCCTTTCAAAAATGCGATGCGATCTTAACGCCGACCTCTCCGACTGCAGCCTTTAAAATCGGGGAAAAATCGCAAGATCCACTTCAGATGTATCTGGCGGATATTTTTACCATTGCCGTCAATTTAGCTGAGGTTTGCGGGCTTTCACTCCCTTGCGGATTTACTTCAGAGAAGCTTCCGATTGGACTTCAAATCATTGGGCCAAAGTGGGGCGAGAGTACGATCCTCCGTGTCGGTCAGGCCTATGAACAGTCGACGACCTGGCATCAACAACGTCCCAACCTTTAAACGAAAACGATTATGGAATATGAAGCGGTTATAGGACTTGAGGTCCACGTTCAACTGAAGACAAACAGTAAGATGTTTTGCTCTTGTAAAAATGAGTATGGAGGAACGCAAAATTCACACGTCTGTCCCGTTTGTTTAGGGATGCCCGGAGTTCTTCCCGTTCCCAATCAAGAGGCGGTGACCAAGACGATTCAGACAGGGCTGATGCTCGGATGTCACATTGCGCCTCGTTGTAAGTTTGATCGTAAGAACTATTTCTATCCCGATCAACCGAAGAACTATCAGATCTCCCAATTTGATCAGCCTCTTTGTGAAGGAGGCGGGGTTCCTCTCAATCTTTTTGCTTTTCCCAAGGATGTTCAAAACGATCCCCACGTGAACTTCAATAAAGTGATTCGATTGACCCGGATTCACCTTGAAGAGGATGTAGCGAAGTCCTTTCACTACGATACCTCAAGTGGAATCGATTTTAATCGTGCGGGAACTCCGCTCATGGAGATTGTGAGTGAGGCCGATATCGCCACTCCTGAGGAGGCCTTTGCTTATTTGACAGCCTTGCGTCAAATTCTCGTTTACGGCGGTGTGAGTGATGCTGATATGGAAAAAGGTCAGATGCGATGCGATGTGAATATCTCCATTCGCCCCAAAGGACAAATCGAGTTTGGCACCAAATGTGAGCTTAAAAACTTGAATACGATTTCTGGAGTCCGTCGTTCCTTACATTCTGAGATTGCTCGTCAGATTGAGGTGGTTTCGGCAGGGGGAGAGATCCGTCAAGAAACCCGACGTTGGGATGATGCGAAGGGGCAGACCTTTTTAATGCGGATCAAAGAGAAGGCGCACGACTATCGTTATTTTCCAGATCCTGATCTTCTTCCGTTACGGACTGATCAGGGGCTTTTTGCAGAGGCGCAAAGACGAGTTCCAGAGCTTCCTCAGGCGAAAATTAAACGACTTCAATCCGACTATGGGGTCACCGAATATCAAGCGGGGGTACTCGCTTCTGAGATTGCCTTTGCGAACTATTTTGAATCAGCGGCTCAACCGGCAAAAAACAAGGTACTGATCGCTAATTTCCTTCTCAACGATTATCTTGCGACAAGTCCTGACGTTACTGCGATTCCGATTCCTCCCCATTATTTCACAGAGATTTCGGAGTTGGTCGATTCCGCCAAGATCAACAGTAAGCAGGCTAAGGAGGTGTTTGCTGAAATGATCGCTTCGAATAAAGCCCCTGCCGTGATTGTTAAAGAAAAGGGATTAGAGCAAGTCACCGATCTGGGGGCGCTTGAAAAATGGTGCGATGAAGCGATCGTGGCAAACGATAAGAGTGTTGCCGATTATAAATCGGGAAAACTCGGAGCGATCAATGCACTCAAGGGTTACGTCATGAAGATGAGTAAAGGAAAGGCAAATCCTTCGGTGATCGATGAGATTTTAATTAAAAAACTGACTTCTTAGTTCCTCGCTCTCGAAAACTTTCGCCTTGTGATGTGATCCCGATAGATTCTGAACCCAATAAATGGGATGAATCCTTGGTTTCGGTCTTTGATCGATTGATGTGAAAATGCCATCGCTGTTTTTTGGATTTAAGCTTGCTCAGGAAGAGCCCTCCGATAGTATTTAGCTCTAACTTCCATTTAATTGTGTTCGCAAACGACGATTATATTTTAGAGATCCTCACGAAAGAGGGATGGATCAGATCTGAAGATGCCGAAGAGGCAAGGCTTCAATCAAATCCTGTCGATTGGCTGCTCGATCAAGAAAAAATCACAAAACTCGATCTTTTAGGGGCCATGGCTAATGATGCCGGTCTTCCTCTACAGCAAACAATCGAACATATTGATTTTTCAGCGATTCAATCGATTCCACGGGATATTGCGCAACGCTATAATGTCATTCCTCTTTATTGCGATGAGAATCTCCTTCGGGTCGGTGTCTCTAATCCTTATGATTACGAAACGATTGATACGATTCGAAGTCGAACCAATAAAGAGGTCGAGGCAGTTGTTGTTCCCCTCGATGTGATTACGGAGGCGATCAATCGCTTTTATTCAGAGTCGGAATCCAGTGGTCCAAGTGATTTAGAGCGTGCGCTGAGTGCGAATTCTGGAGCTGAGGGAGAGGCTCCGATTATTAAGCTCGTTCAATCGATCATCACCGAGGCGCAACGACTGAAGGCGAGTGATATTCACATTGAGCCAATGGAGCGGCGTCTTCGTCTTCGTTATCGAATTGATGGAGTTCTTCAGGTGATGCCCGATATCCCTAAAAAACTTCAATCAGCCGTCATGAGTCGACTTAAGATTATGGCGAAAATGAGTATCGCAGAAAAACGACTTCCGCAAGATGGTCGTATTCAAGTAAGCATAGGAGAGAAAGCCTCCATCGATCTTCGTGTTTCCAGTATTCCCTCCAATCATGGAGAAAGCATTGTCATGCGTATTCTGGATAAAACCAGTTTAATGCTCGGACTCCCTGAGCTCGGATTTCTCAGTGATGATCAAGCGGTGATGGAGCAAGTCATGGGGCTTTCGGATGGGATTTTTCTCGTCACCGGTCCTACCGGTTCCGGAAAAACAACGACTCTTTACGGTTGCTTAAATTTTTTGAATAAGCCGGATAAGAAGATCATTACCGTTGAGGACCCTGTGGAGTATCAACTCCAAGGAGTGAATCAGGTTCCGGTGAATGAAGAGGTGGGAATGACCTTTGCAACAGCACTCCGGGCGATGTTACGCCAAGCCCCTAATATTATCATGTTAGGAGAAATTCGAGATGAAGAGACCGCGAATATCGCAATCAATGCCTCGCTCACCGGTCATTTGGTTTTTAGTACGCTCCACACGAATGATGCTCCGGGAGCGATCTCTCGTTTAATCGATATTGGAGTGAAGCCGTTTCTAATTGCCTCCTCCCTTCGTGCGGTGATGGCACAACGTCTTGTTCGTAAAATTTGTTCGAGCTGTGCGGAGCCTTATCAGCCGACCGAAGCGGAACTGCAATCGCTGAATTTAAAAGAGGCTCAAATCGTTGATGCTAGCTTTAAAAAAGGCCGTGGTTGTGCTCGTTGTCGTGGGACAGGCTATAAAGGTCGAATGGGGATTTTTGAAATTTTCATGATTAATGATGAAATTCGAAATATGATTAATGACAAACTCCCTTCTTCCCAGCTTCGACAAAGGGCACGCGATCTAGGGATGCGCTCTTTACGTGAAGATGGAATTCGAAAAGTTTTGGCCGGACTGACCACCCCCGATGAAGTGATCTCCTCGACTCTAAAGGACAAATAAGACCGCTCATGAATGCTCAATATCTTCTCAACCTTCTCAAAGAGAGCGGCTATATTGATCAGGCGCAAGTCACTCAACTTTTAGAAGATGAACTTCGCTCTGGAAAACCGATTACGGAGGTGATTGCGAATAACGGGCTTTATACCGAAGATGAACTCTATGAAATTATCGCACATTCATTAGGCACGGTTTATATTCCGGACATTTCAATCTACGATTGCAATCCCGACCTTCTCTCCCGAGTTCAAGCGCAAGCGGCGCGACAATATGGGGTCTTTCCGATTTTATTTCATGAAGGGGCCCTGAATGTTGCGGTGACGGAGCCTCTTGATCCGAAGGTCACCGATGGGCTTCAATTTGCCTTGGGATGTCCTCATCAATTGGTGATCGCCAAAGAGAAACAGATTTTTGATTATATTCAGAAATATTATCCGATCGCAGAAGAGGATATGAATGGACTTCTTGAGCAACTCGCGGGCGAGGCGCTTGAGGCCGAGTCGGGGGCTCCGAGTCGGGATTCGACGAACTTAGATGCCGCCTCTTCCGCTCCGATTATCCGTTATGTGAACACGGTTCTTGCCTTTGCCATTCAGGCGCGAGCCAGTGATATTCACTTTGAGCCTTTTGAATATGAGTTTCGGATTCGATATCGAGTTGATGGTGCGTTGTATGAAATGGCTCCCCCTCCGATCTCTCTTTGTGGGCCCGTCATCTCTCGTATCAAGGTCATGTCGAGTATGAACATCGCCGAAAAACGGGTTCCGCAAGATGGACGGATTCAAACGACGATTGCGAATCGTGGGGTCGATTTGCGTGTTTCGACCCTTCCGACACAATTTGGAGAGAGCGTGGTACTTCGTATCTTGGATCGCTCCAGTGTGAATCTCGATCTTGAGGCTCTCAATCTTCCTCCTAAGATTTACAAATATATCTCGGAAACGATTCAGAAACCGAATGGAATTTTTATTGTCACTGGGCCGACGGGGGCTGGAAAAACAACGACGCTTTATGCCTGTCTTCGTAAAATTAATACCGAAGATGCCAAGATTTTGACGGCAGAGGACCCGGTGGAGTATGAGCTGGAAGGGATTCAACAGATCGCGGTAAAAGAGAGCATCGGCTTGACCTTTGGTCGAATTCTTCGTGCCTTTCTTCGTCAGGATCCAGATCGGATCATGGTTGGGGAAATGCGCGACTTAGAAACGGCTCAGATCGCCATCCAGGCCTCTTTGACCGGTCACTTAGTGTTGAGTACCCTGCATACCAACGATGCGGCAGGGGCGGTTTCCCGGCTTTTGGATATGAATGTCGAGCCGTTTTTGATCTCCTCCTCCCTGGAAGGGGTTCTTGCTCAACGATTGGTCAGAAAAATTTGTTCCCATTGTAAAACACCCTATGAACCAACGGAATCGGTGCTCCAACAGATTGGGCTTTCCTCCTACGATATTGGGGATAAGGTTTTTTATTATGGAAAAGGATGCGAAAACTGTAATGGAACGGGATATCGGGGACGAAAAGGAATCTATGAACTCCTCGACGTTTCTGAGCCGATTCGCGAATTGATCAACCAAAAAGCCCCTTCGGTTGTGATTCGACAAAAAGCGATTGAACTGGGGATGACAACCTTACGACAAGATGGCTTGCGAAATATTTTTGATGGCGAAACAACGATCGAAGAAATTTTAAAGTATACTTAAAAAAAAGGAAATTCTATGCCGACATTCCAATACACAGCAGTTAATGCCCAACGTCAAAACAAAACGGGGACAGTTGAAGCCGCAAATGCCACCGAGGCATCAACCCAAATTAAGGCGATGGGACTTTTCCCTACGAAAATTAATGAGTTGATGACCGACGCTCCGGCTGTTGAAGGAAAGAAAATTAAAAAAGGAGCTAAGATTAAGAGCAAAAATCTCTCCGTTTTTACTCGTCAGTTAGCGACCTTGATCGGTGCGGGACTTCCTCTTCTTCGTAGTTTGACGACACTTCAAAAACAGGAGAGAAATCCAGTCCTGAAGAGCACGATGGCTGGTCTTGCCTCTGCGGTTGAAGGAGGCGGAACGTTTTCAGAGGCTCTGACTCAATATCCGGGGATTTTCAATAAACTTTTCGTGAACATGGTCAAAGCCGGAGAGCTCGGTGGTGTCCTCGAAATCGTTCTTACCCGTTTGGCTGAATTCCAAGAGAAATCAGAGAAGATCAAAGGGAAAGTCGTTTCGGCAATGTTTTATCCCGTCGTCGTTCTCTTTATTGCCATTTCAATTTTGACCTTTCTTCTGGTCTTTATCGTTCCGAAATTCCAACAGATCTTTACCGAAATGCTCGGAGGAAAACCACTTCCTGCACTGACACAGTTTGTCATTAGCGCGAGTGATTTTCTTAAAAATCACTATTTGATTGTTCTCGGAGTGATCGGTGCCTTGGTCTTTGCCTTCAATCTCTTTAAGTCCTCAAAAGGAGGTCAGATCGTGATTGATCGATTTAAGTTCAATGCCCCTGTCTTTGGAAGTCTGATCCAAAAAACCTCAATCGCTCGATTTACGCGGACACTCGGAACGCTCGTCAGTAGCGGTGTTCCGATTCTTCAAGCGCTTCAAATCACCAAAGAAACTTCAGGAAATGCGATTGTGGCTGCGGCTATCGAAAAGGTTCATGATGCCGTCCGTGAGGGTGAAAATGTCGTCACCCCTCTTGAGGCCTCTGGAATTTTCCCGCCGATGGTGATCAGTATGGTGCAAGTCGGTGAAGAGACCGGTAAATTGCCAGATATGCTCATCAAGGTGGCTGACGTTTATGAAGAAGAGGTCGATAACTCGGTCGCTGGATTAACCAGTCTTCTTGAGCCGATCATGATCGTCTTCCTTGCGGTCATCGTCGGAGTCATCGTCATCGCTCTTTTCCTTCCGTTGGTCAGCATTATCCAAGGACTCAGCTCGCAGTCGTAATACGCTGCCGTTGAATGACTGTGATTTTGTGGTTTTCCTCAAGCGAGTGGAAGAGATTCTCTCTTCGCTCGTTTGAGGATCATCAAGAGTTTAGAAAATGAAAAAAAATCGATTTAAACTAGAAGCAAAAGGAAAAAAAAGCGCCTCTTCAGGGGTGCCTTTTATTTTTCGACTTTTTTCATGGAGCTCTCTACTCTTGATATTTTCAGCAGGGATCTGGTTCTGGTCTCCGGAATGGGGCTCGTCGCCGCTAGTCTCTGAGCCGGAAAAAAAGCTTCGAGAGCTCTCTCGGGAAAATCCGGATGCGGAGGTCTTTGAAGTGAAAAGCGAAAAAGCAGAAAAATAAAATCAGCGGATAAACCGCTCTATTTGAAAGGGAGGCTCGATGAATTATTTTAAAAATCTCCTGAAGCAATCTTTTTTGACGACGTCTATTGTGGTTTTGAGTTTTGGGACGCTTTTCAGCTCTCGTATCGATCTCGATCCCTCTCCTTATGATCATTTTTGGAAGCCGTCGACCATTGAAGAAATCACATTGAATCAGATGCAGATTGCAATTCGAGATAGTGCCCCGGAATCTAAACGCTCT
>CAMAQI010000061.1 GCA_945860255.1 Methylacidiphilum caldifontis | reverse complement strand
TAGAAGCGATTAAAAAGATTAACGAAACAACCAAACTTCTCTTTTCGGAAACCTTCGAAAAAGTTCGCGTCAATGTCCAACAAACCTTCACCGAACTCTTTGGAGGAGGAATGGGAAAACTAGTCCTTCAAGATGAAAATGATCCCCTTGAGTCAGGAATCGATATCATCGCCAAACCTCCAGGAAAACAGCCGCAAAGCATTACGCTTCTTTCAGGAGGAGAAAAAACGATGACGGCAGTAGCGCTCCTCTTTGCACTTTATCAAGTAAAGCCGAGTCCCTTCTGCGTCCTCGATGAAATGGATGCTCCGCTCGATGAATCGAATATTAATCGCTTCATCAAAATGTTAAAACGATTCCTCGCAAACTCTCAATTTGTGGTCATTACCCATAACAAGAGAACCATCAGCGTTGCTGATGCCTTATACGGGGTCACCATGCAAGAACGAGGGGTCTCTTCAATTCTCTCTTACCGACTCAATAAACATGAGGAGCAAGAGAAAAACCCTGAAACTCACCCTCGAATCTCTGGTGAAAATCGTGATCAAGAAGCCTCAAATGCCTTGATCGAAGAGATGGTCTTAGCCTCTACTCCCTTAGTCGACACCCCTGCCTCTTCCGAACCGACGCAAAACTAAGGAGATGTGAAGCGCTCTTTCTTTTGGATCACGATCCTCTTTCTTCCCTGCCTCGGTTTGTGCGCGAAGGATTGGGTTCAAACGAGCCCCACAGGGAAGATCGTAATCAAAAACATTACGGAAACTCCTGTCATTGAAGCAGAGGTTAAGGATCTCTCGGAAAATGAGATTCAAAAATCGTTTCGGCTCGCCTCGCGCTATCTTGCCCTCGCCAAAGCGCCCATTCGTTATCCGATCGTCCTGATCTTCCCAGGATGGAATCCCAGCCCAGAGAGCCCTAAACCGAAGAAAATCTATCTTCAAATGGTGCTCAGTAGTTATACCATCCTTCCGGATCCGAAAGAAAAAGGACTTCGACTCTCAACACTCAATGGAGGCTCGGTTCTTGCGGTCTCACGCCGTGGCGACTATCACTCTGAGGAGTGGCTCCAAGACCTTCAACTCTTAATCCAACATCTCGGCGAAATTAATCTCCCTTCCGTCGGTCATCCCCAAAGGATGCTTTTTCATAACACCACTCTCTCGCTTCCTTTCTGGAGACTCTCCGAAGTCCAAATTTCAATCCCCACACTCAACTAAAACCGATGCCCCCCCCTCTCACTTCCGAGGGCCTCTTAATCCATAAGTTTCCCTTTCAAAACAGTGATCTCATCGTCACTTGGCTGACTAAAGAACATGGGCGAATTAAAACCATCGCTAAAGGGGCCTTACGCTCTGGATCGGCCTATCAAGGAGTCCTTGATCTTTACTATCAATGTGAAATTCAATTTATTTCAAAAACGAAAAGTGAGATTGATACTTTAAAAGAGGTCCACCTCACAGAGCCTTATTTGGGAGTCAGACGCGACTACAAAATTATTCAACTCCTCCATTACTTCACGGAGATCATTGAATCTCTCACGGAGCCAAGAACTCCGATAGAAGCCTATTACGACCTTTTTCATAAAGCCGTTACTTATCTCAATCAAAAAGAACCGAGCCTTGAATTAATCAATCGATTTGAAAAAAGATCTCTCGATCTTGCAGGAATCTCCATCGATTCCTTTATCTCCATGAAGGGAATGTTAGAAGCCAACGGCTATCGTATTCCGAGAAGTCTCTCGAAAATTCAAGAGCTAAAATTTGATCGGCAATAAAAAACCCCGAGGTTTTTGACCTCGGGGTTTTCTAAATAAAAGGCGATTAGTCGAGATGTTGTGAAACGAGTTTCGTCATTTCAAACATGCTGACTTTTTTCTTACCATTGAACACAGCCTTCAACTTATCGTCAGCGTTGATCATGGTGCGTTGCTTTGGATCTTGAAGATTATTCTTCTTGATATAGACCCAAAGTTTTTTGGTGAGCTCTGTACGAGGAAGGGGTTTTGATCCCACAACTTCTGCGAGGGCCTCATCTGGTTGAACGGGTTTCATGAACGCCGCGTTAGGTTTACGTTTTGTTGCTGTCTTTGCTGGTGCTTTAGCCATTATGTTCTCTCCTTTTGATTTGAGGTTGCAGCCTTCCTTCCTATCCTCTCCTTCTGATGAAGCAACCTTTTTTTTAATATTTTCATGGGTAAAATGAAACTTTACAAATAATAAGAATTTACACTTTTTCCTTTGAAATCACAAAGCAGCGTTCTATGCTGAACTATGTCCGCTATCGATTATCAACCTAAAATCATCATCATTGACGATCAACTGCTCAATTTAAAGCTCGCTTCAGCAATCCTCAATGGAAAAGGATATGACACCAAGTGCATCTCCGAGAGCACGCAAGCGTTAGAGGTTATTACTTCCTATTCCCCCGACTTAATTCTCCTCGATATCATGATGCCCGACTTAGATGGAATTACCCTGTGTAAACAGCTCAAAGCCAACCCTGCCACCCATGATATTCCGATTATCTTTATCACCGCAAAAATGGGATCAGAGACCTTAGTCTCCTCCTTTGAGGCGGGAGCTGTCGATTTTGTCACGAAGCCTTTTCAAAACGAAGAACTCATCGCACGAGTAAAAAGCCACGTTCAGATTCGACTCCTCCAAAAGAATCTTACCGAATCCTTTCAAAAACTAGAAAAAAAGCAGAATGAATTAATCTCAAGTCAACAACAAGTCCAAGAACTAAAAAACGCCATGATCAAAATTTGTGCTTGGACGAAACAAATCGAAATCGAAGGAAAATGGATTAGCATTGAGGAATATTTTACCGACCATCTGGGACTTCAACTCACCCATGGCGTCAGTGACTCTGCGGCTAAAGAGATCCTTAAAAGTCTGTAAGTCATCCCTTTTTTCATCGACCTTTCCCATATTATTTTTATTTTTGCTTCTTTATGATTCATCAAAGAATTCTAGTAACGGGAGGAGCCGGCTTTATTGGTTCGAATTTCGTTCGTCACCTTCTCCTTCAACAAAACTCCCTCATTAAACTCCTGAATCTCGATCTCCTGACATACGCAGGAAACCTTGAAAACTTAAAAGAAATTGAGAGCGACTCGCGTTACCATTTCATCCAAGGAGATATCGGAAACCCCCTCCTCCTCTCCAATCTTCTCAAAGAACATCAAATCCAGGCCGTTCTAAACTTTGCCGCAGAATCTCATGTCGACCGTTCCATCGATTCTGCCGAGCCTTTTTTTGAAACGAATGTAATGGGGACTCTCCGTCTTTTAGAGGCGACCCGCGCCTATTGGAAAACACTCCCCCCTCAAGCCGCCGCCGAATTTCGATTCCTTCATATTTCAACAGATGAAGTCTACGGATCTCTTTCTTTAGAGGACTCCCCTTTTGAAGAAACCACCGCTTTTGCCCCAAACAGTCCTTATGCCGCCTCAAAAGCCTCCAGTGATCATATCGTCAGATCCTTTCATCACACCTACGGTCTCCCCACCCTCACCACGAATTGCTCCAATAACTATGGACCTTATCAATTTCCTGAGAAACTGATTCCGCTCATTATCCTCAATGCACTAGAGGAGAAAGCGCTTCCCATTTATGGAGATGGTAAGAACATTCGCGACTGGCTCTTTGTCGAAGATCATTGTACCGCAATTGCCTCTGTTCTCTCCAATGGAAAAGCAGGCGAGACCTATAATGTCGGAGGAAAATCCGAAACTCCGAATATTCAGATCGTCGATACACTCTGCACCTTACTCGACGAACTTCATCCACGATCCAATGGAAAATCTTATCGAGAACTCAAAACGTTTGTCAAAGATCGACCTGGTCACGATCGCCGCTATGCCGTTAATTTTACTAAAATCCACCAAGAGTTAAAATGGTCTCCCCAAGAAAACCTCCACACCGGCCTTCGAAAAACAGTTCAATGGTATTTGGACAATCGAAAATGGTGTGCGCAAATTACTGAAAACAAATATTCCCGAGACCGCCTCGGAAAAAACGGATCATCCTATGAAACCACGTAAAGGAATTATTCTCGCAGGAGGATCGGGAACACGTCTTTTTCCAATCACCAAAGTGGTCAGTAAACAGATGCTCCCTGTTTACGACAAACCGATGATCTATTATCCACTCTCGGTTCTAATGCTCGCAGGAATCCGTGAAATACTCCTGATTACCACCCCTCATGATCAGCCTAAATTTCAAGATCTCCTCCAAGATGGCGCTGATTTCGGAGTTAAATTTACCTATGAAGCCCAGCCAAAACCGGAAGGCCTTGCTCAAGCCTTCATTATTGGAGAACGTTTTTTAGACGGTGCCCCCTCTGCACTCGTCTTGGGAGATAATCTCTTTTACGGCGAAAAAATCTCTCAAACTCTCAAAAAAGCCTCTCTTCAAGAAACGGGTGCCACCATTTTTGGCTATCGCGTCGCCGATCCGACCTTATACGGAGTGGTCTCCTTTGACTCCGCAGGAAAGGCGATTTCGCTCGAAGAAAAACCGCAAAAGCCAAAATCAAATTATGCAATCCCCGGAATCTACTTTTATGATTCCAAGGCCTCTGGCTATGCGAAAATACAGAAGCCATCTCCTCGTGGAGAACTCGAGATTACGGACCTCAACCGAACCTACCTCGACTCCGGAGAGCTCCAGGTCGAACTTCTCGGCCGCGGAACGGCATGGCTGGATACGGGCTCTCCGGAGGCCTTACTTCAAGCCGCTAATTTTGTCCAGGCGATTCAAGATCGTCAGGGATTAAAAATTGCTTGTATCGAAGAAATTGCCTATCGCAATCAATGGATCGACTCCACTCGACTCTCCCAGCGGGCTAATTCTATGGGAAAAACAGACTACGCTCACTATCTTCGACAACTCATCGCAGAGACACCCTAAATCGATATTTTAATGAAAATAGCCATCTTCAGTGATATTCACGCTAACTTAGAGGCTCTTGAGGCTGTCTTCGAAGATATGGAAAACCAAGGAATCTCCCATCGGCTTTGTCTCGGGGATATCGTCGGGTACGGTGCCTCCCCCAGTGAAACGCTTGAACTTGTACGCAAAAAATCACTTCATATTCTTTTGGGAAATCATGACGAAGCCTGCTCCACGGAACCTGGAATCGAGTACATCGGTCATGTAAAAGCAGGGATCGACTTTTCTCTCAGTCGTCTTTCTCAAGAACAAAAAATTTTTTTGAAGGATCTCCCGAGAAAAATGACTTGGGAAAATATGACCCTCACCCATTCCTCCTTGTTTCAACCAGAGCGCTGGCACTACCTAAATACGCCACTCAATATTGAGGTGAACTTTCAGTATCAAAAAAATCAAATCTGCTTTTGTGGTCATACTCATGTCCCTGTTTTTTTAGAGAAAACAATTTTGACCTCTTCACAAAAGGCAAAAGGCAAGTATTTCATCACTCCTGAAAAACGCTATCTCATCAACTGTGGAGCCGTCGGTCAACCTCGAGATGGCGACCCCCGAGCCTCTTATGTCATTTATGACTTAAATGAGAAAAGCATCGAATTTCGTCGTGTTGACTACGATATAGAATCGGCTCAGAAAAAAATTCGTGATGCCGGACTTCCCTCCGTTTTAGCCGATCGTCTTGCCAAAGGCGGTTGAACGCTCCCATTATGGTGATCCATCTCTTTGCCGTCGGAAAACCAAAACTTTCCTATGTTTCACGAGGAATTGAGGAGTATCAAAAACGATTTCCCTCGACCTTTCCCCTTCATCTTCACTATCTCAAAGCGAGTGAACCCGATAAAGAGATCAAGGCCTTTATCGAGGCCACTCCTAAAATGCGCCGCGTTCTCCTCGATGAAACCGGAAAAAACTACACGAGCCGCACCTTCGCCGCCCAGCTTCAAACTTGGTATGAACAACAGCCCCTTCCGATCGCTTTTTTAATCGGGGGAGCAGACGGTCATTCCCTCTCCGTAAAAAAAGAATCCCCCCACCTCATCAGCCTCAGCTCCCTCACCTTCCCCCATGAAATGGCTCTCCTTCTTCTCGTCGAACAACTTTATCGAGCCCAGACCATCCTCTCCCGTCATCCCTATCACCGGGATTAAGGCAAGAGAAGCAATTCCTAATACTGGAAATTAGCCGCAAAAGAACGCAAAGAACACAAAATATAATCGGGTGGGTTCAAAATTTAACCTGAATTGAATTTTTTCATTTTTGAGTTCTTTGCGTTCTTTTGCGGCTAAATTCACTGTTTATCGTACTTAGGTTCAAATGGTATCTGGGGTAATCCCAGATCAACAAAGGCTTTACCTGTTACGATAAAGTTCTTAGACTCTCCATTGCCCTACCTTGTTCGTGACGACGGATGCATGTCTTTCCTCCGATAAATAATCAAAATGGGAAGCCTCGCTCACTTCAACGTGACGCCTGGCCTTGACTGGACGGCGAAGCCCAAGTGGCCGCTTCCACCTTAACCTACATGGGTCGAAAGATCCCATCCTGACGGCAAGGCGGGGCATTTTTTGTTTTACGAATGATTTGAATTGTCGATTGGATCTTCTGTCATTAAAATATCACGATGGGACTTTGGGACTCTACTCATTCGGTTGATCGCGAGAAAAAAGCTCTCGATGAGAAACATCGTGAAATTCAGCGTCAGATTCAGGAACTCCAACAAAAAGTTAAAAATCTCTCGCAAAATCCTTCCGAAGAAAAAAAAGTTCCCTTTCAAGAGGAGGAAATTAGGCCCCTCGAAGGTCATCACCGCTTGCCCACCCGAAAAAAAGAACCCTCCCCCTCCTTACGAACACATCAAAATCGAGATCGCAACCTTTTCTTTATTTTCATGGGGGTCTTTACTTTCTTACTTTATCTCACTTACCGCTTTTGGAGTTCCCCTTCATGAAATGAGTCTTTTAAAGGACTTGAAACTTACGGATAAAAACCTATAAAAAAAAGAATGGCTTCGGAATCTGAAATACCGAAAGGGGAATCCTCTCACCCTTTTGTAAATCCCCTGAGAGAAGTAGTTCAAAATAAACTCCACAGCGGTAAGCTCGATCTTCCTGTTCTCCCCGAAGCCGCCTCAAAAGTCGTAACACTAAGTTACGATGAAAACTGTGATATTTCCCAACTCGCTGCCGTCATTAAACGAGATCAAGCTCTTTCTGCAAATGTCCTTCGAATTTCGAACACCCCCATTTACTCCTCGGGAACTCAAATCAAGACCCTCGATCATGCGGTCTCCCGATTGGGAATGAAAAAAGTCCGCGATATCGCTCTTATTATCTCTTGCGAGAGTCGTGTTTTTCAAGTTCCCGGTTTTGAAAAAGAGGTTCGGCTGCTCTTTAAACACTCTTTAGCCTCTGCCGGATTTGCTGAGGAGATCGCTCGACTGCGTCGACTCAACATCGAGGAATCCTTTCTCGCGGGTCTTCTTCATGATATCGGAAAACCGCTCCTCTGCCAAACGATCTCCGATTTGCAAAAAGAGCGAGGAGCCGCATTTCCAATCGAAGCCGTTAAAATTGTTGTTCAAGAGTTCCATCAAAATTTAGGATCTGAAATGGTCAAAAAATGGGCACTCCCTGAAAGACTTGTGGAGACGATCGCCTATCACCATAACCCCATGGAAGCCCCCACTTGCTCTCAACAAGCTCAATTAACCTCTCTCGCAAGCGATTTTTCCCATCATTTAGTCGGTCCTTTAGAAATCTCTGAAGAAACGCTTCGCGATCACCCCATGCTCGGACCTCTTAATCTTTATGAAGAAGAGGTGGAAACGTTATTCAAAAGAAAAGAAAAAGTACTCGAACTTGTTCAGGCGGTCTCATGAGTGAAGTCATCTATCAATGTGATATTATCGTTATTGGAAGTGGTCCTGCAGGACAAAAAGCGGCGATTCAAGGAATTAAATCCGGAAAGAAAGTCATCGTCATTGAACAGGAGGCCAAAGTCGGCGGAGCCTGTGTTCATCGCGGAACGATTCCCAGCAAGACCCTTCGAGAAACAGCGGCAGCATTTATCGGATTTCGACGACGAACCGGAAATATTTTTAAACTCGAACTCAATGAAGAGACTCAAATCTCCACATTAATGAAACGTCTCGAAGAGGTCATCAAAGCTCATGAACATTATATGGGCAGTCAGCTCGAGCGAAATGGTGTCGATCTCTGGCATGGACGAGCAAAGTTTCTCGATGCCAATACCGTCGAAGTTTTAAAAATCGATCGAACCCGACATAAGGTTCAAGGGAAAACAATTCTGATTGCCGCAGGATCTCAACCGCGAAATCCAGAAAACATGATCGTCGATCATGAGCATATTCTCGATAGTGACTCCATCCTCTCGATGATCTATCTCCCCAAAACGATGACTGTCTTAGGGGCTGGGGTCATCGCCTGCGAATATGCGACGATTTTTGCCTCTCTCGGAGTGAAAGTGACGATTATTGATAAAACGGATCGCCCCCTCGCCTTCCTGGATCCTGAGATCACCGATCGTTTCGTCAAAAGCTTTGAAACCACTGGGGGACGTTTTATTCCGAAAGGAGCGGTCAAAGCCTGCGTTTGGAATGGAGTCGATCAAGTCATCACCACACTCGAAAGCGGAGAAGTGATCGAATCAGAAAAATGTCTCTTTGCCCTCGGCCGAGTCGCCTGCTTAAAAGGACTCAATATCGAAGCAGCAGGACTGAAAGCGACCGATCGTGGGATCATCGCAGTGAATGAATTTTGTCAAACCAACGTCTCTCACATCTACGCTGCAGGGGATGTGATTGGACCCCCTTCCCTCGCCTCCTCCTCAATGGAACAAGGCCGTCGGGCAATTCTTCATGCTTTAGGACTTCCGATTGGAAAGTCCGGGGAAACCCTTCCGATGGGAATTTATACCATTCCTGAAATGTCGAGTGTCGGACTATCCGAGGCCGATGCAATCAAGAAATATGGCAGCGCCGTCGTCGGACGTGCTAAATTTGAAGAGGTTGCTCGTGGACAAATCGCCGCCATCCAAGATGGAATGCTAAAACTCATTTGTGACCCTCAAGGGAAGAAACTCCTCGGAATTCATATTATCGGAGAAGGTTCAACCGATTTGATTCACGTCGGACAAATGGCTCTTTATGCCGATTGTGATGTTGATGTCTTTGTTGATAATATATTCAATTTTCCAACAATGACAGAAGCCTATCGTGTCGCCGCATTTGATGCGATCGAACATCGATCAAAACTCACTCTTCCATAAATCGGTCAAAGACCGAAACCAAGGATATCTCCGTAATGAAAATATTTTCTGCCCCATTTCAATCTCATTGAATTCCGATTTATGAATTTTAAAAATACAGTTTCATTTTTTTATTTTCCGGCTTTGACGAATATTTTTCGTCGGAACGAAAAATGTTGACCATTTTGCGAACGATTTTAAGAGTGAGGGACTAATGACACAGGACTCCGTCCCTCCCCTGACGATTGGAACTTGGATGCGCGAGTCAGATCTCGCCTACTTTCCCCCGTTTTTTCTCTCTCACCCAGAGATTCGCCTCATCGATGGAAGGACAGAGTCGATCGATATCAGTCAAATGGATGGCCTTTTATTAACGGGTGGAGGGGATATCTCCCCCCGTTTTTTAAAACAGCCGGTTCCTGATCCTTCGATTTTAGATTCAGTCCATGAGGCACGGGACGAGTGGGAGTTTCCGATGCTCGAAAAAGCCCTCGCAAAAAAAATTCCGATTCTTGCAATCTGCAGAGGATTACAGGTTCTCAACGTCTCCCTGGGAGGAACGCTCCATTTAAATATCTCAGGGCACAATCTTCCTGAACAAAAGAGCGAAAACTGTCAAAAACTTCAATACAATCAACGGCGGTCGATCGCTTTTGAAAAAGTGAATAGCTCCCACCATCAAGCATTAAACCAACTGGGCGCGGGACTTCGAATCGAGGCGTGGAATGAAGCCGATCAAATCATCGAGCAGGCTCGCTTAGAGGGTTATGGCTTTGCTTTAGGAACTCAATATCACCCTGAACGAGATCCCTGCTATCGACCGATTTTCGAGCTCTTTATTCAAGAGGTCCTTCGTTTTTCTCAGAGTCCCAAAAAAAATCAAAATACAATTTTCACTGCGGGGTAACCGGTAATTCAGGAGAATCTTTTCTACACCCCTCTCGTCATCGGTTCCCAAATAATCTTGTGCAATTGCACCTGAAAACGCACGGGGAGATGATCCTCTAAGATCCATTTTGCCATCGATTGTAAGTCGATCTTTCCAAAGACCGGAGACACTAAAATCGCTCCTACCCGTTCGTTTAACTGATGCGTTTGGATCATCCCCTTGAGCCATTCGTAATCTTCACGACTCCCCATCACAAATTTCAGTTGATCCTTCTTTTTCAAATAAGGAATATTCTCCATCCGGTTACGCTCCAACTCACCGCTTGAGGGACATTTTAAATCCATAATCACTTTGACCCGAGGATCGATCTTCGAAATATCATGAGCGCCGCTCGTCTCAATGAGAACTTCATATCCCTCATCGCACAAAAGAGACATCAACGGATGGACATTCCGTTGAAGGAGAGGCTCTCCACCAGTGACCTCAATGAGCGAGGCCCCCTGTTGCTGCGCTACCGATAAGATCTCGGAAAGAGATTTTGATTTTCCTTCAAAAAAAGCGTACTCCGTATCGCAATACGAACAGCGTAGATCGCAACCCATCAGCCGAATAAAAAGACAAGGAAGTCCTGCATAGGTGCTCTCCCCTTGGATACTATAAAAAATCTCGTTGATTTTGAGATTTAATTCCAATCGTTGATCCGTACTCATATCCCCACAACCTGAAAACTCTTTGTCGCTTATCAATCTAAATAATTAAGATAGAATTTTCATCCTAATCCTCTATCACACTTTGATGGTTCTTTCCGCCCCCCATTCTCGCTTCCGCTCCTTTTCGTGGATCCCTGTTCTTATTTTTACCTTTTTTCTGCTTTTTTTGATTCTCCCTTTACTCTCTCTGCTTAAAGGAGGATTCTACTACCAAAATCAATGGACCCTAGAGTTTCTTATTCTTCTGATGCAGAGTCCCTTTTATCAGCAATGCCTCCTCAATAGCCTCCTCATTGGGATTTTCACGACGATCGTTACCCTCTTCATCGCCTTCCCCCTCGCTTGGCTCTTTCAGCATTACACCTTTATCGGTAAAAAGCTCATTTATTCCCTTCTCCTCATTCCACTGCTCTACCCCCCTTTTATGACCGCCGCTGCTCTCAAACAAATTCTCGGGCCTTATGGCTCGCTGAATCTGTTCTTGGTTCAATGGCAATGGAGGACACCAGAAAATCCAATCGATTTTTTAGGGAGTGCAGGATGGGGCGGGGTTCTTCTTATTTCTGTTCTCCATGCAATTCCAATCATGCTGCTGTCACTTCGAAGCACACTCGCCAAAATCGATCCCTCACTCCTTCAAGCCTCACTCAACCTCGGAGCCTCAAGAATGACTCATCTTCGAAAAATTCTTTTACCTCTCGCTTTTCCAGGAATATTTGCCGGATCGACGCTTGTTTTTATTGGAGCCTTCACCGATTTAGGAGCCCCTCTGATGTTTGAGATGCAAGCGACGATCCCCACTCAGATTTTTAATCACGTCACTCAAACCGATCAGCCCCAAGGCTATCTCCTGGTCATCGTAACCCTCTTATTGATGATGCTTCTTTTCTCTCTTGCTCGATCTCTTTTTTCCGGATCTCAAACCGATTTTGCGACGATCAAGGTATCTCCTCTCGAATCCATTAAAAAACTCTCCCCAGTGTATGAGATCACCCTGTT
>CAMAQI010000060.1 GCA_945860255.1 Methylacidiphilum caldifontis | reverse complement strand
TATCTGATTATAAGTTATTTATATATTTTTAGAAGTTTACTTCACTAAAAGAGTTTTTTTTAATTTAATGGAAACGCGAGCCTCATTTATTTATGTTTTCAAAAAGATGACGGACGACACTAGAAATGAAGATTAGGATTGAAATCCCCAGCTAAATCAGGATCGATTCCGGCACTCAACCGTGCCGCAGCAACACAGGCAATCATCGCCGCATTATCGGTACAAAGAGTCGGATCAGCAATATGAAGTGCTATTCCATGCGTTTGACACTTCTGCCTTAGTCGCTCTCTCAAAACCCCATTACAGGCGACTCCTCCTGCAACCACTAAGGTCTTACTTCCGATCAACTGGCAGGCACGTACCGCTTTGCGAACAAGAACATCAACGACCGCTTTTTGAAAAGAGGCGCAGAGGTCTCGCTTTTTTTCCGCTCTCTCTTGATACTCCGGATTCTTTTCTAAAAAATAACGTACCGAGGTCTTCAACCCACTAAAGCTAAAATTAAAGTTATCTCGCTCGGGAAAACTCTGAGGGAAATCGACCGCCTCCGCATTCCCTAATTCCCCCCATTTCTCAATCTCTGGTCCCCCAGGATAAGGCAACCCCAACATCCTCGCCACTTTATCAAAGGCCTCTCCTGCCGCATCATCAACCGTTCCCCCTCGCTTATGATAACGATTCCAGCCTTTGACTTCGATGATTAAGGTGTGTCCCCCACTGACGATCAGTCCAATCATCGGAAAAGGAATCTCGAGACTCTCTGAAGGGGAGGGGGAACTCTCCCTTGTTGGGGAGGACTCCTTTTTAGATAAATGAAAAAAGGGAGAGAAAAGATGACCCTCTAGATGATTCACCCCATAGACAGGCTTCCCCAGCGCCACTCCCAATGCCTTACCATAGGAGACTCCAACTAACAACGCTGTGGGCAACCCAGGACCGACGGTGACGGCAATCCCATCGACCTCATTCAGATCCAGAGCATTATTTGAGATTAAATCCTTCGTTAACTGCGGAAGGTTTTTTAAATGTTCTCGAGTCGCGATCTCCGGAACGACTCCCCCAAAACGTTGATGCAATCGAATCTGTGAACTGACTAAGGAATCGACAACACAAAACTCATTTTCCACCTGTTCCACCCAGGCGACCGCCGTTTCGTCGCACGAGGTCTCAATCCCTAATATTTTCATGACGTTGCGGGAGCCGCAGGCGTCATCCTTTTGATGCGCTCTTGGTAAATTCGAATCCCTTTCAAAATTCCGATCGCCCGATCGAGCTGAGTATCTCGAACCTCACGTTGTCCCTGTTTTGGGGGAACGTACCCGCGATTGGCTCGTGCTTGGAGTAACGAACGCTCCTCCTGCTCTGTCACAGGGGCGGAAAAATGCGGCTCCACGCCGACCTCATGAATCACCTTTTTACTCGGAGTATAATATTTTGCCGTCGTTAAACGAATCCCTGTTCCATTCCCTAAATCTTGAACCGTCTGAACCGATCCTTTGCCAAAGGTTCTCTCTCCTATCAATATCGCTCTTTGTAAATCTTTTAAAGCCCCGGCCACAATCTCCGCTCCACTGGCACTATAGCCGTTCACCAATACCACCATGGGGTAAGAGGGATGACGTTTCATTTGTTTGGGACGATAGTCAACGCCTTGAATCGAATTTCGACCTTGCGTCGAAACCACAACCTGGCCCTTAGGTAAAAACTTTCCGGCAATTTCAACGGCAGAATCTAAGAGTCCCCCTGGATTATTTCGTAAATCAAGAATGAGAGATTTCATTCCCTTCTTTTCTAAATCGACTAATATCGTCTCAAATTCCTCCTCGGTTTTCTCCCCAAACTGCTCAATCCGAACATAACCGATCTGATCCCCACCCGCCAACTCCTCAGGGAGGATCTTCGCATCCCGAACGGTGGCCACCTTGATCATCTCACGGATCAGTTCAATCTCCAAGATCTCTCCTGGCCCCTCCTCTCCCATCGCAGGACGCATGACCATGAGCTTTACTTTCGTGCCTCGAACCCCCTTTAAGCGTTTTACCGCCTCCTGTTGTCCCATCTTATCCGTTGATTTATTATCGATCTTTAAAATGCGATCCCCTGAAAGAATTCCAGCTCTAAAACTAGGAGTCTCCTCAATCGAAGAAAGAACCGTTAAAAAACCGTCTCGCAATCCAACAACTAATCCTAAGCCACTAAACTGTCCCTTGGTATCCTTCTGCATCTCTGCAAAAGATTCCTCGTCCATAAACTGACTATGAGGATCGAGCGAATTGAGCATTCCTCTCAAGGCCGCATAAATTAAATCGCGATATTGAACCTTTCCTGCATCCACATAATCTTGTCGCACCAACTCAATAATCCTCGTAAATAACAAGGTATATTGATAGCTATCCTCCTGTTGAGCCAGAAGTCGAACCGAATAAACCCCACTGCCCATCAAGAGCAAAAAGAGCACGACCCCCAAGGTCAAACACCAACGTGGGATTCTCAAAATCATGCAAGAATAACAATGAAGATTTACAGAATCGTTTTCCCGACCCCTTTTTGACTCAGCCGATCTTTAAAATAAGCGATCGCCTGAACCAATCCGGCTTCAAGATCAACTTTGGGTTCCCACCCTAATTTCTCCATTGCCTTGGAAATATTCGGACGACGTTGCTTTGGATCATCAGTCGGAAGGGGATGGTACTCAATCGTACTTTGGGAACCGGTGATCCGAACAATCCGCTCAGCAAACTCTTTAATCGTTAACTCAAGAGGATTCCCAATATTAAAGGGGTCATGATAAACCGACTCTGAAAGCTTGAAGATTCCATCAATCAAATCAGAGACAAAGCAGAAACTCCGGGTCTGAGAGCCATCCCCAAAAATCGTGATCGGTTTATTTTCTAAGGCCTGACTTACAAAAGCAGGAACGACGCGACCATCTTTTAATCGCATCCGCGGTCCATAAGTGTTGAAAATACGCACAATCTTTGTGTCGACCCCATGATGGCGATGATAAGCCATCGTCATCGCCTCGGCAAAACGCTTCGCCTCATCATAAACCCCACGAGGTCCAATGGTATTCACATTTCCCCAATACTCTTCCGTTTGCGGGTGAACTAAAGGATCTCCATAAATCTCAGAGGTCGAGGCAATGAGAAAACGGGCCTTTTTCGCTTTCGCAAGCCCAAGAGCACGATGCGTTCCGATTGAGCCGACCTTCAAGGTTTGAATCGGCAGTTCAAGGTAATCGATCGGACTTGCAGGAGAGGCAAAATGAAAGACAACGCTCACCTCACCGGGAATATTCAAATACTCGGTCACATCCTGTTGTTTAAACTCAAAACGATCATCCTTTTGAAGATGCTCTAAATTCGCTGGATTTCCCGTTAAAAAATTATCAACTCCAATTACTCGATAGCCCTCTTTCAAAAGACGATCGGTTAAATGACTTCCAAGAAATCCGGCGGCACCCGTCACAACAGCTGTTTTCATTGATCAAGAAACTAACCTCCTTTTTTTGCAGGAAAAGCGAATTATCTTAAAATTTTAATCCTTTAAAGAATAGTCATTAAGATCTCTTCTCTTCATCCGTCTCTCTCTTTGAAAGGTTAAATTAATGAACACTCCCACTCCCATTCAAAACAGTCCTCAATCATCCTCCCCTTATTCCCTCTTTAAAAGATCCATCCTCCTTCTCCTCGTTGCGGTTGCCCTCCTTTTCGGACTTCACCGAGTCTCAACTTCCGCAATAGAAAAGAAACCGATCCATGAAATAACTAAAACCAAGCCCGATCAAGCGAATCCGCTCACCGGCGCAAACCCCTCACTCACTCCTCCCCCTCCACTCCCCAGCGAGGAGGAATTCGCAGTTCCTTCGAGCATTGACTTAAGCTCCACGACGGTCTCTGAAGTCAGATTTCTAGGAGCTGCTGAATGCTCCGTTTCAATCCCAGAAACCGGCTCCTCCGTTTCCGCTCGCCAATCGTTTTCAAAAACGAGCGTTCGCCGTGAAAAAGACTCGATCGATCTGATCTCCTGTTTTTACGAAGCCCCCCTTTTTATCCGACACCAAACCAGGAATCTTATGCAAAAGTAGAGGAAAACCGCTTCCAACAAGTTGACCAACAACCGCTTTCCACCTTTTCGATCGATGTCGATACCGCCTCCTATACAAATATGAGACGCTTTCTTAATAACGGCCAACGGCCCCCTGCCGAGAGCATCCGGATTGAAGAGTGGATCAATTACTTTTCCTATCACTACCCCGCACCCAAGGCAAATCTCCCCTTCTCGGTAAATACCGAGGTCACCGAATGTCCTTGGGAGCCAGAACACTCCTTGGTTCGTATTGGAATCAAGGGAAAAGAGATCGCTCCGGCCGATCGCCCGAATGCTAATCTGGTATTCCTCATTGATGTCTCTGGCTCCATGAATGAGCCCCAGAAACTTCCTCTCGTCATCCAGTCCCTCACCTTGCTCACCGAATCACTTCAAAAAAACGATCGGATCGCCATCACGGTTTATGCCAGCTCCTCAGGAATGGTTCTTCCCTCGACAAAAATTGAGGATAAGGCCGAGATCCTCAATGCCCTTCAAAGTCTTCGCGCCGAAGGATCAACCAATGGATCGATGGGGATTCAACTCGCCTACGACATTGCCAAAGCAAACTTTATTCCCGAAGGAATTAATCGAGTGGTCCTCTGTACCGATGGCGATTTCAATGTCGGAATCACCGACCAAAATAAGCTCGTTCAACTCATCGAAGAAAAAGCAAAATCAGGGGTCTTTCTTAGTCTCTACGGATTTGGAATGGGAAACCTCAACGACGCCGCTCTTGAAAAACTTGCCGACAAAGGAAATGGGCACTACGGCTACATCGATAGTGAAAAGGAGGCTCGAAAAACCTTTGTCGATCGACTTTCAGGCAACCTTCAAACGATCGCTAAAGATGTTAAAATTCAAGTCGAATTCAATCCCCAACACGTCGCTGGATACCGACTGATTGGCTACGAAAACCGCCTCCTTGTCGCTCAAGACTTTAATAATGATAAGATCGATGCGGGGGAGATTGGCGCAGGTCATTGCGTCACGGCGCTCTACGAACTGGTTCCGGCTGGAAAAACAAAGGAGCTTAATTCAATCGATCCCCTTAAATATCAACTCCCCTCAGCCCCCCTCAAACAAAGATCTGACTATCGATCAGAACTCATGACCGTGAAGTTACGGTATAAACAGCCAAACGGAGATCAAAGCGCACTGATCGAGGTGGCCATCCTCGAGGCTTCTAAAAAAAGCTGGAAAAACAGCTCCGACGATACCCGCTTCGCCGCCGCCGTTGCCTCCTTAGGAATGCTTTTGAAAGATTCCCCCGAAAAAGGGAAAGTCGATTTCAAAAAGATAAGCAGTTGGACAGATCAAAGTATCTCCTCCAATCAGAAGGAACGTCAGGAATTTTTTCAGCTGATTCAAAAAGCAACTCTGCTCCTCAAAGAATCCTCGGGATAAAACAGTTAACCAAAGAAAAAAACGAATTCAAAGGCATTTAAACCGCGGATGGACACTGATGAACAGCGATTAGGCTATCCAGCGATTAAGCCTTCCTCGATGAGCGAGGATTTGCAATTTACCCTCTCTTTCTTTATCCTCAACCCCATGAATCATCCTGCCGTCTCTCCCTCTCCACTCTTTCTTCGACTCACGGTATTCCTTGGATTCAGCGCAGTTCTTTTAGGAGCCTTTGGGGCACACCTCTTAAAGGGGACCTTAATCGAGCATCAAACGGTCGAGGTATGGAAGACCGCCTCTTTCTATCACTTGACCCATGCGATCCTCCTTCTTTTCCTCATCCATCTCCCAGGCTTTCAAAAAAACTCCTTCTATCTCTTTTTCTTTGGACTCCTTCTCTTTAGTGGCAGCCTTTATCTCCTCGCCCTCACTCCCTTTAAATGGCTCGGCCCCATCACTCCGATCGGGGGCCTTCTCCTGATGGGTGGTTGGCTCTCCCTTCTTCTCTGGAAATCAAACACTCAAAATAGATCATGAGCGCCTCCTATCAATCGATGACCGATAAAAATAAGAGTTTTACAAAAAAAATTAGCCATTTACGCTCCCTCTATGGAAAAAATTTACGATAGTGATGATCGTGGGCGTTTTTGGTTCCCTCCTGTTTTGCCAATGACATTCCGATTACCACTATCGTATCCCCTCCTTCTGATTGTCGCTCTTTCTTTACTGTTGAATGGTTGTGCTGGATTTAAAACCAATAACCAACAGGAGTTTAATCTCATGGTCAGCACTCGCTCGCCCCTTTATAAAACCGGTCCAAATCAAACAACTCCTGATACCTATCTTGAACAGGGAACACGACTTCGAATGCTTCGGATTGAAGGAGACTCCGCTCTTGTCGAAACCACTTACGGCCTTCAGGGGTATATTGCCCAGAGCTCTGTTCAAGCGGCAGGACAAGAACCTCCTCGCAATCAATACTAAATGGATCACACGCCCCTTCAAAAATTTTCTCTGCGGAGCTCCTAGTGAAGTAAAAACTTCCTAAAATATATAAACAACCTGCCATCAGATAGTTATGAAAAAGGCAATTTTTGCATCGATAGGGAGGATGGGGAGGATAAATTCAAAAAAATTTTCTTTGCTCTTTATCCTGAACATCCTGAATATCGATGCAAAAAATCGCTTCACTCCTTTGCCACTCCCGATTCCATGGGGACAGTTGCTCTTAGTCATTAAACTCTTGGAAAGATGAGTTCCTCTCAAATCCATTCGCCCCTCCTTCGCCCCCTCCAAAATCTCCCCGATTCCTTAATGATTGGCGTCTCGGGGGGCCTCGACTCCCTCTCCCTTTTACATGCGATCGTGGAATCCGGAAAGAAGCCGATCATCCTTCATTTCAATCACGGATGGAGAAAAGAGAGTGACCGCGAAAGTAAATCGATCCAACGCCTCTCTCAATTCTATCAACTTCCTTTTTTTCAAGGAAAAGCACCGAAAAAATCCCCGAAAACAGAAACCGCCGCACGGAAACTGCGCGATACTTTTTTTCAACGTGCCTCAAAAAAATTTAAATGCCCGCACCTCCTTCTCGCTCATCATGCCAATGATCAAGTCGAAACCTTTCTTCTCCAACTCTTTCGCGGAACAGGAAGCCAAGCGGGTGGAATGGAGGCCTACGCTGAAAGAAATGGATTGATCCGACTTCGGCCTTGGCTCGGAATTTGGAAAAAAGAGATTCACGCTTACGCCCTCGAAAAAAAGCTCCAATGGAATGAAGACGCCTCAAATCTCGACTCCCATCACCATCGAAATTGGATTCGAAACGAACTTCTCCCTCTCCTCAGCTCCCAACTTGGCAGAGAAATTCCTCCACTTCTTCTTCGAACAGCCACCATTCTTCGCGACCAAACGCAATCGCTATACCAAGAAATCCTCCCCTTTATTTCCTTAGAAAAGCTTCCCCTTTCCAATCTCAAATCGCTCTCTCGAGCAAAACAGCGTCTTTTGATTAAATCGTGGCTTCAAACCCACTCGATCTCCGATCCCTCCTTTGAAAGAATCGAAGCGATCACCACCATGATCACAGATGCCAAACCGGCTAAAATAAATCTACCTGCAGGAAACTTTGTTCGTCGCACGAACGGAGTTCTTTGGATTGATCGAGCCTTGAAATAAAAGGCTCTCTGCATTAAAAAAACAGAAGGTCAAGCTCTGTAAAAAAAAGTTTTAAAAAGAAGATTTTTGCTTGTCGTTATCGTTTTGAAAATTACAGTGACCCTCTCTTTCGAGTGACCCTTCGGGGGCCACTCTCTTTGTCAAAAAAGAGAAGTCGTAAGACCTCTTTTGAAACAAAAAAGTCAAGACTATGTGGAAAAAAGATGACATTGCGAACAACTTCGAAAAGCGTACCGCTTTTACGAGATTCAAAATCAATAGTCATTGTGAACAACTTGTTAATAACTTTTCGTCCATTTCCTCTAAATACTTGATCAAAAACGACTTAAATCAATTTACTGCCTTGGAAGTAAAAACTTTTTTAGGATAGGGGAAAGTAATCATCGTGCCTAAAAAATGTGAACAACCTGTGAATAACCTCCATCCGATCGAAAATTTGACCGATCTTTGGACCCAAATCTGCTCAGAGATTTCTCTGATCTCCTCTCCCTCTGCGGTTGAGCGTTGGTTTAGCCCTTTAAAGATCGATCAAGTGAACGAAAAGACCTTAACCTTAATCGGTGGAAACCTCTTCGCCCAATCTTTTATTGAAGACAATTTTCAATCCCAGATCCAAACGGCGATTACCCGAGTTTTAGGTTCCTCTCGAAAGATTTTATTTAAATCCTCAGAAAGCCCCGAGATCCTCCATTCCCCCACCGTTCAAGTGATCCATGAAGCCCAAAAAGAGCCCGAACCCTCGGGATTAAATCCTCGTTTTACCTTCGAAAGCTTTGTTGTCGGAACGAACTGTGAGTTTGCTCATGCCGCCGCCTTAGGGGTCGCTCAAGCCCCCGCACGCACTTATAATCCTCTCTTTCTCTATGGAAGCGTTGGACTCGGGAAGACCCATCTCATGCAAGCGATCGGGCATCAGCTTCAAAAGAAAAAAGGGTTTAAGGTGGTCTATGTCACCTCAGAGCATTTCGCAAACGAATTTATTTATGCGATTCAAAAGAATGAACTGACGAAATTTCGCAAAAAATATCGTCAAGTCGATTGCCTCTTAATCGATGATGTTCAATTCTTGGGAGGCAAAGAGAAATCTCAGGAAGAGTTCTTCCATACCTTTAACTCCGTTGTCGTCGATGGTCATAAACAAATTATTCTTTCCAGCGATGTTCCCCCCTCAGAACTCAATGGACTTGAAAAACGTCTCGTTAGTCGATTCGATTGGGGAATGACCGCTCAACTTTGTCCTCCCGATATTGAAACTCGAACTGCGATTCTTCGACAAAAGTTAGCGGTGATGCAAGTCACCCTCAGCGACGAAGTCCTGAGCTTTATCGCACTAAAGATCAAAAGCAATATTCGTCGTCTCGAAGGAGCTCTTACTCGCGTCGCCGGCTATGGCTCCCTGATTAACAAAAAGCTGACAGTCGCTCAAGTTGAACCTCTTCTCAAAGATCTCATTAAAGTCGAATCAGAAGGGCGAGTCACCTTCGACTCCGTGATGAAAAAAGTTTCCGAAACTTACGACATTCGGCAAACCGAGATGACGAGTAAAAGAAGACCTGCCAATATCGTTCTCCCTCGAATGATCGCCATGCATCTTTGTCGTCGACTGACCAAAGCCTCTCTCAAAGAGATCGGCGAGGCTTTTGGAGGGAGAGATCACGGAACGGTTCTTCACGCCGACAAAACGATTCAAGAACGGATCGATAAAGACCCGCAATTTTCGACTCAAATTCAATATCTTTCTGAAAAATTAAGTACTGAAACTAAATAATTTTGGTTCGTTGACACTCACTTTCTTTTTCGGCACGATTTTAATGCCGTGAATTCCACTACTCAAATCTATCTTCAATCCCTTCAAGGAAAAACGATCCCCTCCTTTACAAGAGCACTCGACATTGGAATCCCACTCCTTCGCGTTAAAAAAGAGCTCGAACAGATTGAAGTTCGGCTCAAAAATCAAATTCAATCCTTCGATCCAGAACTTGTCGGTTACTCAGAATATGTCTGTATCAACCACGGAAAACGAATACGACCTGCCTTGACCCTCCTTGCCGCCGAGGCGCTCACAGGAAAATCAACGGAAGAACATCTCGATCTCGGCCTCATCATCGAACTCGTCCATATGGCAAGCCTTGTCCATGACGACATCTTAGATGGAGCCCAAAAAAGACGAAATAAAATCACCGCATTCGCCAAATGGGGAACTGAACTTGCGGTGCTCCTTGGCGATAGTCTTTTCTCCCATGCCTTAGTTCTCTGCACACGACTCCCCCATCAAGAGGCGAGTAAAAAAATCGCCGAAGCAGCAAACGAAGTTTGCAATGGTGAAATCATCCAGACACAGCGCCGCTTCGATCTGAATTTCACAATCGAAGACTACTATCGGGTCATTCGAATGAAAACCGCGGCTCTCTTCCGCATCTCAACAGAACTGGCAGGAGTGGTCAGTAACAGCTCCAGTACGATGACCCACTCCCTCCGTCAGTACGGGGAATCACTCGGAATTGCCTATCAAATTTATGACGATTGCTTGGATCTCATTGGAGTTGAAGATTCGACGGGAAAAACTCTCGGAACCGACCTCGGAAAGGGAAAACTCACCCTTCCCCTTCTTCATGTTTTAAAACAACTCCAAGGTAAGGAGTTACATCAAGTGCGAGAAATTATCTTAGAGGGATCTCCCGAAGATCGCAAACAACTCATTGGACTGATCCTCGATCGCGGGGGACTCCAACATGCGATTCGTCAAACACTTGAAGAAATAAAAAAAGGCACGGAATCCCTAGAAGTTCTTCCCCTGAATGATGCAAGAAAAGCACTTCAACAAATCCCCGAAGCACTCTCTGAACATCTCAAAGCGATCTCTCTGTAATCCCGAAACAGACCCCTTGATCAACGAGGCTTACGACTTCTTCCCCTTTGAGTTGTCGGATAATTTCGTAGGCAAACTCAAAGGAACTTCCTGCTGCTAAACTGGTGATCAAACGCCCACTGACGACCACTCGCCTCCCCTCTTTTAATCCTCGTTCCCCAATCGTTTTCTGAACACTCGGGTGACAAATAAATTCTTTTTCCTGCAAAATCCCCCACTCAAACAACAAAGAGGGAGCGGCACAAATTGCCGCAATCCATTTTCCTTGTTCATAATGACGAAGAACCATTTCACGAACCGATTCCTCTTGTCTGAGATAATTCACCCCCTCAACTCCCCCAGGAAGAACAAGTAAATCCCAAGTCTGATGTCGTTGATCCTCCATTGATAAATCGGCGATATGTTTCGTCTGCCGTGAAGCCGTGATCGGCCCAGAATCAAACCCTACAGAGACAATCGGAATCGAGGCGCGACGAAGAAGATCCAGACAAGTGATAGCCTCAATCTCCTCAAATCCAGGAGCCATTAAAAGTGCAGCAGTAAGGCTCATGTAAACCAGTCGATTCAGTCTTTATTGTTTTGGAGATTCTAACGGATATTTTGCTCTCGCTTGAGAAATTGAAACGAGAGGAAAAGCACTAGGAACGACCGTTTCTTCTTCCGCTTTATTCTTAAGAATCAAGGGAACGGAAGCACGAATAACAGACTTCGCAATCAATTCATTCTTAACATTTTCAAAGACCATCGAATTCGTATGAATCGCAAGAACTTCCGAGGTTTTATTCACATAAACGACGATTGCTAAATATTCAGCGGGAACATATTTAATAAGATATTTTCGATCGTAATCACTGTTTAAATTCCCTTCGCGTGTATGAATCGTTAACGGATAGAAGGACGTTCCAGGCTTTAAGATCAAAAATAGTCGAATGTCAGGAATCTGACTCGCATTAAAATCGAACAGATCTCCTTTCCAGATCATCCCTCGATAAGCATTTCTCCAAGGAAACTTCTCTCCATTAAATCGTTCAATTTTTGCCTGTAAGTTCTGATCTCTTGCAAAGAACATCCAACTCGAGAGGGAAGGAATTAAAAAATGACCGATCGGATCTTTTTTCTCCGGAATCACTGTACTATTATAATCTAAAAAATTCGGCTTCGTTAAAAAATCCTCTGTCACAAATCTCAGATGATCTTTGTCACTGAAAGCAGGAATAACTCTGAGCAATTCAGGCTCATAAATCACTAAATGAGTTGATAAATGATCTCTCAGCTCCCCATAAATCTGATTAAATTGACGAAATTCCTT
>CAMAQI010000059.1 GCA_945860255.1 Methylacidiphilum caldifontis | reverse complement strand
GTTTACGACGATTACTCCGCTGACTAGGGGGTTCTTGAATTTACGCTTACTGTCCAAAGCCGCCGACAAATGTAAGTTTTAATGAATTGCTCATGTAAATGGTTATCGTGATATTTTTAATCGATGATTAAATTCACCTGTTTTATCACTCTGGAGGGCGATAGGAGTGCATCCCTCCCAAAGAACAAAATTGTCGATAGATCTTCCAGCCAACTGCAACCCCTAAAAGGGATAGTGTTCCGCTGATTAGAAAAAGAAGGCGATACTCTTTGTTTGAAAAATCCATTAATAAACCAACTCCTAATGGCATAATAGCACCAAAAACACCCATGGCAGACAAAACAGCAGAATTCAAAACAGCAAATTGTGCTTGGGGAAAAAGTTTCTGTGCTAACGAGGAAGAAGAGGTCCAATAAGCACCCGCAAAGACTCCTGTAGTAATATAAATAAGGGAAAAGGAAAATGGACTATTCACAAAAATTCCTCCAACAAAGCAAATAACTGCATTTAAGATCATTGAAATCATACTGACTCTCAGAGAATGAAATTCAAAAATGATCCAAAATGAAGCGAGAACGATGAGGGTCGATGCATTATTTCCCGGAGAATGTTCTGCAAGAAAATGATGAAGAAGATCTCCCAATTCTTTTGAATAACTCAACCCGATCAGAGTGAATACTGCAAATGGAGTTGTACAAATTAAAAAAGGAATTCGACGTCCCCAACGACTTCGAAAGTGATCTGAATAAAAACTAATAATGGGAATTATAACGAGTACAAGGAGCTGAGGTAGCGATCCCACTAATAATCCATTGAGAGTGTCTGAGGCCCCATATTTTTTAAGTAAGACTTGCATTAGTTGTGGAGCAGAACGTTCACGAATCGACCAAGCAAAATCCCCCCAAAGGAGCCATGCAAACAATAGAAACAATCCCCATTTCGTGTACCGAAGAGTTCCAATACTCCATGTTTTTTTCTCTAAATTATAAGAGGAAATCGATGTGCTTTTGTGAGGTAGATCGTTCATTCGTTTATACTAGTTTTTTCCTAAATATTGTATTAGTTCCTTATTTATGAAGTATGTTGTTGATACGACTTTAAAATCAAATTTAAAAAGAGTTCTGGTTTCTGATTCCAAAAGCGTGGACTAGAACCAGTAACAAGTACACATGCGGGTAAAATCATACAGAACAATAGTTCAAATAAATTCACTTCGTTAGCACGTTATCGCTTATTATAGTCTCTTATCGCTCTTATTTGTGAAATATCAAATTTCTTACATATGCTATGGTACTTATGATGAGCATTCGTATGAAAAATTATGCCTGCTTTTTTGTATTCCAAAGAGAGATTATTATATCTGACTGACAAAGCATTTCATGAAAACGATACGCTCCCGGATTATTCAAAAACTGGGTCTTGTAATTCCCGGTGCTCGTATCCATCAACTTCAACATATTTAATGAATCCGGTTATGAAAATTGTAACCATTGGACTGTTTACATTATCTAGTCTAAAATTTGATCGATCTCTTTAAGCTCCGCTTCAGAAAATTTAAGATTCTTAAGGCAGTCGATGTTTTGATGAAGTTGTTGGACGCTGCTCGCACCGATGAGGACTGAGGTGATTTCAGGAAGGCGTAGGATCCAGGCGAGTGCCATTTGGGCGAGACTTTGTTCTCTATTATTGGCGATTTTGTCTAGTTTATGAACCGTCTCAAGAAGCTTAGGGGTAATTTGATTTTGTTTGAGGAATAGGCTCCCGCGTCCGACTCGAGAGTCTTCGGGGATTCCTTTGAGATATCGATTTGTTAAAAGTCCTTGGGCGAGGGGAGAGAAGGGAATACACCCTATTTGTGTTTCACGCAGAGCAGGAATGAGATCCGACTCTAGCTTTCGATTGAGCATATTATAAACGGGTTGATGAATCAGACAGGGGGTTCCGAGTGATTTTAAAAGAGAGGCCGCTTCAACGGTTTGCTCTCCACTGTAGTTGGAGAGCCCAATGTAAAGGGCTTTTCCTTGTCGGACAATTTGATCAAGAGCCTGCATCGTTTCTTCAAGAGGGGTATCCGGATCAGGACGATGGTGATAGAAAATATCGACATAATCGATTTGAAGATGACGGAGACTTCGCTCGATGCTCGAGAGTAAGTATTTACGTGAACCTCCATCGCCATAGGGTCCCTCCCATCCGTAATATCCGGCTTTTGTCGAGATCACCAGCTCATGTCGGAAGGAGTTGAAGTTTTCTTGAAAAATTTTGCCGAAGTTTTTTTCAGCAGCATCGGCTGGGGGACCATAGTTATTGGCGAGATCAAAATGGGTGATTCCAGCATCAAAGGCAGCAGTGAGAATCTCGGTTTGTTGAGGAAGGGGATTGAGTTCACCAAAGTTTTGCCAAAGCCCTAGTGAGAGAGGGGGGAGTTTGAGGCCGTTTTTTCCGCAGTGACGATAGGGGATTTGGGAGTAGCGTTTGGGATCAGGGGAGTAGGAGGACATAGGGATGATCGTCTCCGAAAATTGAAATAAAACAAGGTTTCTGTTGCCTTTTAAGAGGAGTCGAGACAAATTGCGTAGATCTATGAAAAGATTGTTTTTTGTACTGTTAATTGTCGCAGTGGTATGTGGACTTTACTCCTACGTTACTAAGAAGGGTGGAGTCGACTTTCTTCGTCAATCGCCACTGGGTAAAAGCTTTACCCCTGAAACAACCTATACCCCTTCGACTGTTTCTCCGATTCAAAAAGGGGATCTCCCGTTGTTGGAGCAGATCAATCGGGAGTATACTCGTATCAGTAAAGTCGTTTTACCGAGTGTTGTAAATATAACGACTCGATTAAAGCAAGAGAAGAATGAAATGGGGCAGAATCCGATGGAGATGATTCCTTTTTTGCCTCCTGGAATGATTCCGAGGGGGCCTCGAGGAGAATCGGAAAGTACGGGGTCCGGAGTTATTGTGAGTAAAGAGGGGCATATCATTACTAATGCCCATGTGATTAAAAACGCAAAGACCGTCGAGGTTCGACTTCATGATAATCGCATTTTGAACGCAAAAGTGATTGCGACCGATGATCTTGCGGATATCGGAGTCATTCAAATTGAAGCGACAGGATTGACCCCGATTGTTTGGGGAAATTCCGATCAACTGGAGGTGGGGGAACAGGTTCTTGCGATCGGAAATCCGTTCGGTCTTTCGGAATCGGTGAGCGCGGGAATTGTCAGTGCGAAAAGTCGAAATCCGAACATTCGTCAGCAAGGATCTGCACTTTATGAGGATTATATTCAAACCGACGCAGCGATTAATCCGGGAAACTCTGGTGGGGCTTTAGTGAATATCCGCGGAGAGCTTGTTGGCATTAATGCGGCAATTCTTTCTGCTGGTGGGGGATTCAATGGTATCGGATTTGCGATTCCGAGTAGTTTAGCGAAGTTTTCCATGGAAAGTCTCATTAAAAGCGGGAAAGTGGTTCGTGGTTATTTAGGAATTGAAATTGGTCAAATTGATCGTGATAAAGCGAAGTTCTTTGATCTTGCTTTAGATCAGGGAGCTTTAGTCAATAATGTCGCTCCCAACTCTCCTGCCCAAAAAGGGGATCTTCAACGGGGAGATATTATTTTGGAGCTGGATGGAGTGAAGGTCAAAGATCCGAGTCACCTGCGCCTCATGGTCTCCTTGACATTACCAGGTCAAAAAATAAAGCTTTTAGTTTTAAGAAAAAGATCGGAAAAAACACTTACATTGACCGTAAGTGAGCAACCGAAGAATTTCGGACAAGGGATTGAAGAGGGGGAAGAAAAGTCGGAAATCGAACCTCAAAGTAACGTGATTCAATCGGATAACGTCTTTAAAGGGATCCATGTTCAAGATTTAGATGATCGGATTCGTCAACGTCTAGAACTCTCCCCAGAGGTCAATGGAGTGATCATCACCGAGGTTGAGGAGGGATCATCGGCGGAGAGTGCAAAACTTCAGCCAGGAATTATTATTCAGGAGATTCAACCGAAAAAAGAGAGTCAGGCTTGGGAGGTTAAGGATGTGAAGTCCTTTCTTGGCCTTATGAAAAGGGTCAAAAAAGGGGAGGATGTTTTGGTGTTTATTCGAAGTGGAAAAAACAGTTCCTTTACGATTTTGAAAGCAAAAGAGTAATTTCATCTTTTTGTAAGTCATGGATTTTCTTCGACAACTCGGCTATAATGTTTTGTTTTTCTTTGGGTTTTTACTCACGGGACCTTATTATGCGTGGCGACTTTGGCGTCGGGGTAAACTCTGGCACATGAGCGGTCAGCGGCTCGGTTTCTATCCGCAGAAAATGAAAGATCGAATTGGAAGTGGTGTCGATCTTTGGATTCATGCGGTGAGTGTCGGAGAGGCGATGATGGCGGTGGTTTTGATTAAGGAGTTGAGGGAGCAACATCCGGAGATCAAAGTGGTATTAAGTACAACGACCTCCACCGGTCGTAAGGTTGCCGAGACGATTAAAGATGAGCGAACGATCGTTTTGTATAATCCGACCGATTTTTTATGGGCTGTTTCTCGGGCTTTCGAGATGATTCGTCCAAAGCTTCTTATTTTAGTTGAGGCGGAGATATGGCCCAATTATATTTGGTGTGCTCAACGCCGTGAAATTCCGGTTTATTTAATCAATGCTCGACTTTCAAAGCGAACAGAGAGTCGCTATCGGAAGTTTTCTTTCTTCTGCAAGCCAGTTTTGCAGCTCGTGGATCTGGTGTTTGCTCAGGATGAAAGTGATGTCTCTCGACTGGAAGGGGCGGGGTTTTCTCCTGAATCTATTTTTGTTTCTGGAAGTTTAAAGTACGATGTTGCAGAGGATAGTTATTCAGAGGCACCGATTGAAACTTGGTGGTCGTATATGGGTTGGAATCCTACCGATCTGATTTTACTCGCAGGAAGTACCCATTCTGGAGAGGAAGAGGTCTTGGGAAGAATTTTTAAAAATTTAAAAACAGAGTTCCCCCATTTAAAGCTTCTTCTCGCTCCTCGTCATGCCGAACGGGGGGAGTCGGTTCAGGGGGAGATGACTACATTGGGACTAAAATCGGTTTTGAGAGGATCAATGACTCAGGCGCTGTACAACGGATCAGTTCCCGAAGTTCTTATTTTAAACTCTACCGGAGAGTTAAAATCAGTCTATGCCAAGGCAACCGTTGTTTTTGTCGGGAAAAGTTTATTAAGCAAAGGGGGACAGAATTTTATTGAGGCGGCCCGTGTCGGAGTTCCGATAGTGGTTGGACCGCATATGCAGAATTTTGAAAATATCACTCAATATTTCCGTGAGCAAGGGGGGATTCTCCAAATTCAGAATGAGAGGGAACTCGAGACTCAAATTCGATCGCTTTTACAAGAAATCGATCATCGTACCGCTTTAGGGGAGCAAGGAAGAAAGTTGTATTTGGAAAATTTAGGAGCCGCAAAGAGGACGGCGCGAGCGATTCATCAATCGTTGCAGGCGAGGAAAGGGTGCGTTATGGAAGGTCAATCATGAGCCAGAAAAAAGTTTTAGTCACAGGAGCCGCTGGATTTGTGGGATCCTATGTTTCTCAGGCCCTTCTTCAGCGGGGGACAAAGGTGATTGGATTGGATAATCTTAATTCCTATTATGATCCGGCACTCAAGCAGGCACGCCTCAATCGACTTCAATCTCTAAACGGATTTCACTTTAACAAGATCGACTTGGCGGATCGAATGGCGATGGAATCGCTTTTTGAGAGAGATCCCTTTGATGTCGTGGTTCATTTGGGGGCACAGGCAGGGGTTCGTTATAGTTTAGAAAATCCACATGCTTATGCGGAGAGTAATTTGACCGGTTTTTTAAATATCCTTGAAGGGTGTCGTAAGCAGAAGTGTGGGAATTTAATTTACGCCAGTTCGAGTTCTGTTTACGGATTGAACAAAAAAACTCCCTTTGCCGTAGGAGATTCGGTCGATCATCCCGTAAGTCTTTATGCCGCCACGAAAAAAGCGAATGAATTGATGGCGCATTCCTATAGTCATCTTTATCGAATTCCGACGACGGGGCTTCGTTTTTTTACCGTTTATGGACCATGGGGTCGGCCGGATATGGCTTACTTTAATTTTACCAAAGCGATCTTAAAAGGGGAGCCGATAAAGGTCTTTAATTATGGGCAAATGAAGCGGGATTTTACTTATATTGACGATATCGTTGAAGGGATCGTGAGGCTGGTGGATCATCCTGCTGCGGTGAATCCGAATTGGAATGGATTAGTTCCCGCCAATGATTCCAGTAGCGCTCCGTATCGACTTTATAATATTGGGAATCGTTCCCCAGTGGAGCTTCTTCATTTTATTCAGACCTTAGAGACCCTTCTGGGGAAGAAGGCGGTGATGGAGATGTTGCCGATGCAGCCTGGGGATGTGTTGGAGACGGTGGCCGATGTTCAAGCCCTTGAAGAGGCGGTCGGATTTAGTCCCCAGACACCGATAGAGGTTGGGTTAGAAAAATTTGTGAAATGGTATCGCGATTTTTATTCCGTTTAACTGATTTCTTGAAGCAGGCATAAATCGGGACTCTGACAGTTCCCTTGGACTTCACGATAACACAACAAACGTCTTGCAAGAAAAGGGATCGATTGAGCCGTCGAAAGGGAAGATTTTGACGAGAAAAGGTTATGCTAAAAGCTGAGCTAATATGAGCATGATAACTTTTTTTATAATTTTAACTTGCCGAATGCCTTTTTCTCGCAAATATCCGCGGTCTCATGCCAAGCATTTCGACATTCTCATTTTTTGCTGAAGCCAGCCTTCCCATGGCTGCTCCCGTGCTTTTTAAGCTCGGTCCTGTTCCTGTAACGAATTCGATGTGTGTTGGGCTTTTCGTTGTCGCCCTGTTGATTCTTTTCGCACAGTTGGCGACGCGCAATATTCAATCTGTTCCTACAGGATTACAAAATTTTTGGGAATGGATCATTGAATCGTTAGGCGGCGTACTCGAATCGATTTTAGGGCGTGAATTGATGAAGCACACGTTTGCTTTCTTTGCGACGATCTTCATTTTCATCTTGGCAAATAATCTTCTCGCATTAATTCCTGGAGTCGGAACCGTTGGATGGGGAGGGGTCGATGCGCATGGTCACGAGACCTTGATTCCTTTTCTTCGCGGGGCAAATGCCGACGTTACGGTCACCCTCTCGATGGCAATTGCTTTCTTTGTCATGTGGATTTATTGGGCTTTCAAATTTAATGGAGTCGGAGGTTTTGTTCATCATATTTTCGGATCAAAAGCAAAGCTCCCTGGAGTTTTGGGGCTCTTAGTTGCTTTGGTTTTCTTTTTTGTCGGAATGATCGAAGTGGTTTCAATCCTTGTTCGTCCGATCTCCTTGACCTTCCGTCTTTACGGAAATATTTATGGGGGTGAGGCGATGATTACGACCTTGAAGCATATGTTTGGCAATTGGGCCTCACTCGTATTAGTCCCCGTCTATCTTTTTGAATTGTTGGTGGCGTTCGTTCAATCCTTGGTTTTCTGCTTGCTTACCGCGGTCTTTACGGCCTTGATGTGTAAGCACGAAGAGGGTCATGGCGAGGAGCCGCATCATTAAAATTTAAACAATTTGGTTCATTCGATCCTGTTCAATCGGGAGAGTGAATTGAAATCATAAACAAAAGGAAACAAGTATGTTCGCAGAAATTCAAGGTAATCTTCAAGTAACATTCGCAGCCGTTGGTGCAGCGATCGGAGTAGGACTCATCGGAGCAAAAGCGGCTGAAGCCGTCGGTCGTAACCCTGGTGCAGCAACTCCTGTTCTCGTTCAATCCATCATTGCGATGGCGTTGGCAGAAGGGGTTCTCTTCATCACGATCTTCTTGGGTAAATAAGTCTTAATCGAGGCTCTTTGGCTCTTACCAAGGAGCCTCGGTGTTTCATTCGTTTTCTTAATACACTATTTATATGAACATTTTTTCACTTTTTTTAGCGACCGCAGAGCAAGGGACGAGCGAGGTTGTTCCGGCATCGGGACCTGTTGAGCAGATCGGGAATCAGCTCCATCAACTGGGAGTCAACTGGCCCGGATTGATCGCTCAGTTCATCGTTTTCTTTGCTCTTTATTTACTTCTCAAAAAGTATGCTTTTGGCCCCATCAGTGAAGTTCTTGAAAAACGACGCTTAGAGATTGAGACAAGTCTCACGAATGCTGAAAAGATCAAAAAAGAGCTCGCCGAAGCAGAATCGACCCGTAAGGAGTTGATCAAGAAAGCTCAAGATCAAGCTGCTTTGATGATTTCTGAGGCACAAAAACGAGCTGCTGAACAAGGGGAGAAAAAACTCCAAGAAGCGGTCGCTGAAGCAGAAAGTGTGATTCGCAAAGGTCGTGAGTCGATCGCTTTGGATCGAGTCAAGATGCTCGCTGAACTTCGTCAAGAGGTCATTGCTCTTGTCGTTGATACCACCGCTAAAGTGACTGGAAAAGTGCTTTCGATCGAAGATCAAAATCGTCTTAAAGAGGAGGCCGTTAAGCAAGTTGCTGCTTAATCGCTCTTAAATATTCATTTATCATGAAGATCAATCGAGAAACCCGTCAAAATGCGAAGTCGCTCTTGAAGCTTTGCTCCGAGAAGGGAGCCCTTCAGGAGGCAAAAGTTCGTCAAATCGTGAAGGCGATTGCCGATCAGAAACCACGTGGATATCTGGCTCTATTGACTCGTTTTCAAAAATTGATCCAAATTGAAATTTCCCGTTCCACTGTGACGGTTGAAAGTGCTGTGGAGCTCTCCGATCAGGGAGCCTCGGTTTTTCAAGCAGTGGAGTCCAAGTTCGGTCCTTCAAGCGCCAAACATTATCGGGTTCTCCCCGATTTGATTGGTGGCCTCCGGATCACTCGTGGAAGCGATGTCTGGGATGGATCGGTAAAAGCCCGTCTCAACGCCTTAAAATTGAACAGTTAAATTGTAATAATCGTAAATAAGTCACCCAACAAGAGAACATGATATGAGTACTATCCTCGACGAAATCAAAGGTCAAATTTCTAACCTAAAAACCGCAACAGGCAAAGCCAATGTCGGTATTGTCCGCGAAGTGTTTGACGGTGTCGCTAAGATCGAAGGTCTTTCCGATGTCGCCTTGAACGAAATGATCGAGTTCTCCAACGGAGCGAAAGGGCTTGCGTTGAATTTGGAAGAGACCGAAGTCGGAGCGATCATCATCGGTGATTATCTCGGAATTAAAGAAGGGGATGAAGTTAAAACGACTGGCAAGCTTCTCTCGGTGCCCGTTGGAAAAGGTCTTCTTGGTCGTGTGGTCGATGCCTTGGGAAATCCAATTGATGGCAAAGGACCAATCCAAGCCACTGAATTTTATCCGATCGAAAAAACGGCAGCAGGCGTTATCAAACGTAAATCAGTCAGTCAACCGGTTCAAACTGGAATTATGGCGATCGATGCGATGATTCCGATTGGTCGTGGACAACGGGAATTGATCATCGGAGATCGTGCCACCGGTAAAACGACGGTTGCGATCGATACGATTATTAATCAATCGAATATCAATAAAGCCAATGAAGGCAAAGAGGGATTCCGTCCTCTTTATTCGATCTACGTGGTCGTTGGACAAAAGAATGCGAACGTTGCTCGCGTCGTCGGTGTTTTAGAGGCCGCTGGAGCACTGCAATACACAATCGTTGTCGTTGCGACTGCCTCTGAGTCGGCAACAACTCAATACCTCGCTCCGTTTGCCGGTTGCGCAATGGGTGAGTGGTTCATGGATAACGGCCAAGATGCCTTGATCGTTTATGATGATCTTTCCAAGCATGCAGTCGCTTATCGCCAAGTTTCTTTGATTTTGAAACGTCCTTCCGGTCGTGAAGCTTATCCTGGAGACGTTTTCTATCTTCACTCCCGTTTGTTAGAGCGTTCGGCTCGTGTGAATGAAAAGAACGGTAACGGAAGTTTGACTGCTTTGCCGATCATCGAAACCCAAGCCGGTGACGTTTCGGCTTACATTCCAACCAATGTGATTTCGATCACCGACGGTCAAGTTTATCTCGAAACCGACCTCTTCTACCAAGGAGTTCGTCCTGCGATCTCGGTCGGTCTTTCGGTATCACGCGTCGGTTCCGCCGCTCAAATTAAGGCGATGAAACAAGTTGCCGGAAAGATCAAAGGAGAGCTCGCACAGTTCCGTGAATTGGCGGCTTTTGCTCAATTCGGTTCCGATCTCGATGCGGGAACAAAGGCGAAATTGGATCGTGGTTATCGTATCGTCGAAATCTTCAAACAACCACAATACAGCCCGATCGCCGTTGAGATGCAGGCAGCGATTCTTTGGACTGTTCAAAACGGATTCTTTGATAAGATCGAAGTTCCGAAGGTAAAAGATTTCCAAACGAAATTGACCGAATTTTTGAACACGCAGCACGATGCAATCTTGAAGGCGATTCGCGATAAGGGAGCGATTGATGATGCTTCTGCCGCGAATTTGAAAAAAGTCATTGGAAGCTTCACAGAGACCTATCAAGGATAATTCCTCTGGAATAACGTCATGGCAAACACAAGAGACATTCGGCGCCGGATTAAGTCCGTCAAAAATACGGCGCAGATCACCAAAGCGATGCAGATGGTCGCCGCGGCGAAGATGCGTAAGGCCCAGGCGCAGGCTTTGGCCGGGCGTCCTTACTCTCATTTACTTGATGAGATAGCAGCGCATATGCAAGCGGCTGCAGGTGAGTTTTCACATCCGTTGATTCAAGGTCGTCCTGTTAAAAAGCGTCTTGTGATTTTGGTCACCACTGACAAAGGCCTTTGCGGGGGATTGAATACTAACTTGCTCAAGGAAGTGAGTCTTCGTCACACCGCGAATACCGTTTATGTTTCAATTGGTCGAAAGGGAAAACTCTATCTCGCTCGTACAGGCAAGGTGCTTTTGGCCGATTTTGAACTCAAAGATGGCTTTGCTTTCCGTGATTGTAAGCGAGTCAGTAGTTATGTTTTGGATCTCTACGAAAAAGGGGAGATCGATTCTGTTGAGGTCGCCTACTCAAAATATGTGAATGCGATGACCCAAGAACCGACGATCTTTAAATTGGCTCCGATTGGTGTTGATCTCCTTGCATTGACAGAAGAGGGGAAGATTGGAAGTAGCGATGCTATTTTTGAGCCGAATGCGGCTGAGCTTCTTGGCAAACTCCTTCCGTTTTATGTTCACTTCGAGCTCTATCAATTTGTTTTGAATGCGAAGGCCTCCGAGCATAGTGCACGGATGGTTGCGATGAAGAACGCGACCGACAACGCTAAACAGATCGTGAAGGATTTGACCTTGCTTTATAATAAAGTACGTCAAGCAGCGATCACCACTGAACTTTTAGAAATTACAACCGCGCAAGCGGTTTTGAACTAGGCACAAAACCCTTAATAAAGAACCGGAAACGTATGAACAAAGGTAAAATCGTACAAGTCATCGGACCCGTCGTGGATGTCGAATTCACGGACAAACTGCCCGAGATTTTTAACGCTCTCACAGTCGAATACACTGTTGGATCAACCAAGAATCATTTGACTCTTGAGGTGCAACAGCACTTAGGAGAGGGATGGGTTCGCTCGATTGCGATGTCCTCCAATGAAGGATTGAAACGTGGAATGGAGGTCGTTAATACCGGTGCTCCGATTTCAGTTCCTGTCGGAGAAGGAATTCTCGGACGTGTTTTTAACGTTCTTGGAGAACCGGTTGATGAACGAGGACCTGTCGCGCACACGAAACGTTATCCGATTCATCGTGCCGCTCCTGCGTTGGTCGATCAAGATACCAAAGCGAATGTGCTCGAGACCGGAATTAAGGTTATTGATTTGATCTGTCCCTTCACCAAGGGTGGTAAGGTCGGAGCATTCGGAGGTGCGGGGGTGGGTAAAACCGTCGTCATCATGGAATTGATCAATAATATTGCCAAGGGTCACGGCGGTTTCTCAGTATTCGCTGGAGTCGGTGAGCGTACTCGTGAAGGAAATGATCTTTATCAA
>CAMAQI010000058.1 GCA_945860255.1 Methylacidiphilum caldifontis | reverse complement strand
GTGCATAACGCATGAAATCATAGTGAAAAATCTCCATCATGAAGTCACCCTCCTCGCCATCGACTCTAAACCTCTTAAATGCTGAACGGAAGAAGGGGGCAATCCATAAATCCCCGACAAGACATGCCCATTCATCACCTCTTCCGGTGTCCCGATATGATGTAAGCATCGCTTTAAGCAAGCGACTCGATCAGAAAGATGACTGACTAAATGAAGATCATGAGAAACCATCACCACACTCATCTTTTCCTCACGATTCAAATCCCGAATCACTTTCTCAAAGTCATACCCCCCTTTGATATCGACCCCTGCAAGGGGTTCATCGAGTAACAATAAATGAGGCTCTGACATCAAGGCAAAAGCAATCATGACTCGCTCACACTCCCCCCCTGACAGTTGACCTAAAGTTCTTTTTCTTAAAGCAGCAACCCCCATACGCTCCAATGCCCTCATTCCTTTTTTCTCCACGGCAGAAGAATTAAAAAAAGGCCAAAAGCGAGCGTTCGGTTGAATTGACAAAAACTCGATCACCGTCAAAGGTAAAAATTTGTCCCATGCACGTTGTTGCGGAACATAGGCTTTTTTTACATTCTCTCCCCCGTAAATCTCCCCCTTATACGGTTTTAAGAGTCCGGCCAAAACCTTCAGGAGCGTACTCTTTCCTGCTCCATTGGGTCCAATCAAACTTAAAATCTCACTCTCTTGAATATCAAAACTAATCCCCTCAATTGCCACCTGTCCTTCATACCCTGCAGAGATTTGATGTATTTTTAAAAGAGCGGCCATTGCCGATTAGAAATAAGAGGAAAACCACATTGACGCAAGACATTTGCAGATTTTACTTCCATTCCCATCCTCCAGAAAGACCCTTTTCTCATCGAGAAAAAAACAGAGGAAAGCGATCGATGAATTACAGCAAAGATCAGCAGTTCAATTCTTTGTCTGTTTCTTGATCAAAAAATCGTACGGGGAACCTGAATTTGATCCCCAGCAACCATCGGAACATCCTGAGAAGGATCTAAAAATGCCTCCTTCGCATCAAAATCAAAAACATCATTCCCGCGAAGAATCTTCACTTTTCGGCGATCGGCATAATCGGTAAATCCACCACAAGCCGTAATCGCTCTCAGAACCGTCAAATCATTGGTAAAGGCAACCCGTTGAGGAATTCGGATTTCACCCGAGACATTGACAAAACGTTGTTGAACAATAATCGTGATATTCGGAGTCGAATAAAGTTTTTTATCCCGGTAGGCCTGTTCAATTTTTAGTTTTAATTGAGAAGAGGCCAATCCTGCCGCTTTAAATCGTCCGACGAGCGGCATCGAGATGTTCCCCTCCCCGTCGACAACTTCCTCAATCATTTTTTCCTCTTCCACAGGAACCCCATTCAGCCGAATCGAAATCGGATCTCCGACTCTCAAGATATCCGAAGGGGCAGAATAAGAAGGAGTTGATTTCTCCGAAGCAGATGGGGCTGCGGTCGGCACATTCGAGATCAACGAAGAACTCTTTGCGTTCGAAGTCTCATTCATCTGGCAAGAGATCACCAACGATAAGAGTAAAATGAAAAAAAATTGCTTAAAACTGATCACTACTTGTGTTTTCATTGTTCTCCGTTGTCTCTTTTTTAGATATTTTCTCCATGAAACTGCTTTTCGATTTTTTCTTCTTTTTGCCGTAGGAACTATAGCTGCTGTAGTAATAATAAGAGTCATCACTACTCACCTTCACAGAATTCAAGACCACCCCACTGATCCGGTTATTGACCTCCTCAATCGCCTTTTTCGCTCGTATCGAGATATCACGGGGATAGCGGCGATGCTGAATGACCAATACAATTTGATCCGCCTCACGCGCAATCGTCGATCCATCACTCACTCCGAGGATCGGAGGCGAGTCAATAAAAACGACGTCGTAATTCGACTTTAAAGCGAGTAAAATCTGCCGCAAACGAACCGCATTAAAGGTCCCCAATTGATCCGAAGGCATATCTCCCGCAGGCATGACAAAAAGATTGGGAATCCCCGTTTCAAAAATTAAAGTTAAAGGATCAAGATGATTATCTTGAATAAGATCTGCTAAACCCATTGCATTCTCTATTCTAGCATTTTTATGAACGGAAGGACGACGTAAATCTGCGTCAATTAATGCCACTCGTTGTCCTGCTTGCGCACAGACAACCGCCAAATTAAAAAGAGTCGTCGATTTCCCCTCTCCTGGCCCCCCACTTAATGCCGTGATCGCAGCTCCTCTCATGGTCTCATCTTCAAGATTCATTTTAGCCCGAAGAATTCGATAGCTCTCCGTATAATCGGGATCCTCGGAGGGTTTATTGAGTGGCTTCACCCCATTCGGGATCACCGCGAGAACAGGAAGTCCTAACGTTTTTTCAACGTCGCTCATGGTTTTCACGCTCGTATCTAAATACTCAATAAAAAAAGCGGCCAAAATCCCGATTGCCAACCCGATAAAAGCACTTAAAGCCATGTTTAATACTTTACGTGGCTTAATCGGATTTTCAGCAGCAGAGGCAGGAGAAATCATTTTTACCGGATCCCCCTCAATTTTAGTCTCCGCTTTTTCCTGACGAAATCTAACTTCCAAAGCATCTAAAATATTTTGTTTTCTGTCCGCCTCATCCTGAGCCTCAATAAATGGAGCTAATTTTGCAGAGCGCTCGGTTCGAACCGTGGAGGTTAATGCCTTCACCTCGGCATCCAACTCCGAGGCTTTAGCTTCACTCACTTTTAAATCAATCGCTAACGCGTTGCGTTTTCCTTCCACCAATGAGTCGACTTGCTCTTTTAATTTTTTAGCCTGTGCCTCCAATGATTGAACTCGAGGGTGATCCTCCCCTAATCCGCTATTCTTAATCTTCGAAACCTCAGCCTCAACAGAGAGTTGATTTTGACGAATCTGAGTGAGATTGGTATCTTCTAATCCAAGGGCAGGTAAGGTGTCAATCAGCCGATCTGCAGGGAGTTTTTCTAACTGTTCGTAACGAACACGGCGAGCAATCATATCGCTTTTAAGCTCTTCAAGCCGTGTCGTCTTTCGTTGAAGTTCAGCATCGTTGAGCTGTTGGTCCTTGGCAGATCCCGCAACAATATCAAGTCCGTAGATTTTTCGTAACTCCTCAACCGAATCGCGAGCCTTTTTGACATCTTCCCTCTGTCGCTCTACCTGTTGAGAAAGATTATCGAGTCCTCGTTGATATTTAAAGCTCTCCTCATTCTTACGCCAATCGATGTAGGTCTCTGCGACCGTATTCGCAATCTTTGCACACTCCGCTGGATTCTCAGCGTAAACTAAAATCTCAATGATATAGGTCCCTCGTTTAACATCGAGTTCCATCTTTTTAAGGCGAAAAAGATCGTAAGTCTGGTCAATCGGAAGAACGTAATCCGATTGAGTCAATTGCTTTCCCCATACTTTTTGGAGGTCTAGTTTTTCGATTACCTTATAAAGAATTTCTTTGGAACGAATCAATTCAATTTGAGATGAAAAGTAAACAGGATCAAAAAAACTATCATTTCCCTTAAAGACCTCAATATCGCGATCCTGCTTTAAAATCGAAACCTGCGCCGTAGACGCGTAAACCTTTTTTAAATAATGAAAAGTAACGACATATCCTGTAATCGTCGTCAGAAGAAAAATCGTCAGAATAATTCCGATTCGATTTTTTAGAATTTTAAAATAATCATTAAAGTGTAAGGTGGAACCCCCAGAATCATAACTATTACTTCCAGAGTATTGAGAATAATACTGCTCCTTTTGAGAATCGTGATTTTGATCGTTCATAGCCCTCTTTAACATAACGTCTCCCCCACAAATGGCAACCACCAAGATCCTCTTTTCAGAGAATCGAATCCAATGATTTTAACCCTTTTCACTTTTTTATCTCGGCGCTAATCTCTCTTCTATGAATTCCATGGTACTTCTTGATGGTTACTCGTTAAATCCTGGAGATTTATCTTGGGACTCTCTCCGTTCCCTTGCTCCTCTTGATCTCTTTGATCGAACCTCTCCCTCTGAACTTCTCCCGCGATCCCAATCCGCTACGATCCTACTTACCAATAAAACAGTCCTCTCTGCGGAAACTCTCAGAAAACTTCCCTCCCTACGATTCATTAGCGTTCTTGCGACAGGAGTGAATGTCGTTGACCTTCAATCAGCGGCTCAACAAGGGATCATCGTTTCGAATGTTCCCTCCTATAGCACCGATTCCGTCGCTCAACTCACCTGGGCACTTCTTCTCGAGCTCACCCATCAAGTGGCGCTTCATGCCTCTTCGGTTCGTCAAGGAGATTGGTCCTCCTCTTTAGATTTCTCTTACCAGAAAAAACCGTTGATCGAACTTTCGGGTCTCACTCTAGGAGTGATTGGCCTTGGAGCCATCGGACAAAAAGTCGCTCAAATTGCCGATGCCTTTGGAATGAAAATTCTGAGCGTTGAAAGAGAAGGAAAAGAGAAACTTTCTCTTCCCTATCCGGTTTCCTACACAAGTTTAGAAGCACTTTTTAAATCCAGTGATGTCATCTCTCTTCATGCCCCTCTCACCCCTCAAACCGAGAAAATCATTAATCCCCAAACGCTTTTATGGATGAAACCGACGGCCTTTCTCTTGAACACCAGTCGAGGGGGTCTCATCGATTCCGAAGCACTCGCTCATGCCCTCGAAAGAAAAACCATCGCGGGCGCCGCCTTGGATGTCCTCGAGTCCGAACCCCCTTCCCCATCCCACCCACTCCTTCATTCCCCCTATTGCCTCATCACCCCTCATATCGGCTGGGCGACTTTGGCGGCACGCAAACGACTTCTCAATCAAACGGTTGGAAATGTAAAAGCCTTTATCGAGGGGAAACCGATCAACGTCGTCTCTTGATCTTTAGCAAAAAAGTCCCGACAAAAATCGGGAAACGGGATCGTTGAGATCAATCACTCATAAGCTCGACAGAAACCTCATACTTCAGAAATGGGGTAATGAGATAAACACCATTAAAATGAGTTAAAATCTCTCCTCTGAGATTACGCGCAAAGTCAACCCCGATTCTCGAAGCCTCAAGCTCACTCGCATGTCGCATTTGCTCACGAACCGGATCAGGAATCGAAATTCCAGGGACTTCGTTATGTAAAAACTCTGTATTTCGAGAATTTAAAAGGGGCATCACACCGATAAAAACGGGAATCCCGAGAGGTTTTAAGCGTTCTGCGGTAAGTTTCACTAAATTAAGATCAAATATAGGTTGAGTCATCACATATTGAGCCCCTGCCGCTATTTTTCCCTCCAGTTTTTTAACCTGAGAATCAAAGTTTTTAGCGTTCGGATTAAAGGCACAGCCGGCAACAAAATCGGTCTGTCCATTGAGATTCTTTCCTGCTGCATTCACCCCTTCGTTCATCCCTTGAATTAACTTAAGGAGACCGACAGAATTAACGTCATAAACAGAGGTCGCTCCAGGATGATCTCCCACTTTAGCCGGGTCACCGGTGATTGCGAGAAGGTGCCGAAATCCCATGACCCCAAGTCCCATAATCTCCGATTGAAGTCCAATGAGATTACGGTCGCGACAGGCTAAATGGATTAATGGAAGGATTCCGACTTTCTCCCGTAAAAGAACGGCGGCGGCAAAATTACTGACTCGAAGAATTGCCAGAGAGTTATCAGCTAAAGTAACCGCATCTGCCCCCGCCTCTTTTAGGGCTTGAGCTCCTGCAAGAAACTTGGTCATCGAAAGGGTCTTGGGGGAATCCAGCTCAACAATAGTCACGATCTTTTGTTTCAGTCGATCTAATAAATTTGTTTCGACATGCGATTGAGGCTCCACTGTTTTCTGTTTTTCAGAAACGACAAGTCGCTTTAATTTTTTAGAGATAATGGGCTTCAGTCCCGCGACTCTTTGAGCAAGCGCTTTGATATGGGCCGGCGTCGTTCCGTAGTCTCCTCCAAATAAACGGACCCCCTCTTCAACAAAATGAGAGAGATTTTCGGCAAAATAATCGGGAGTTGCGGCATAATTGAATCGTCCCTCATAAAACTCCGGTTTTCCGGCATTCGGGTAAGCACCAAAAAGTTCTCCTTCATTAACTTCAAGTTTAGTGTAAAGAAAGTGACTCGCGCGAAGTCCACAGGTTCCGTTAATTGAACAGACATCCGCCCCTGCGAGTCGTAAAATTTGAAAGGCCTCGGCCATCGTTTGTCCTGTTCCCATCCGACCCTCTTCTGTAACCGCAAGTGAGGTAACCACAGGAATCGAACTCAATGACTTAAAAACGGTCAACGCTAGGAGTAACTCTTGAAGATCGGAAAAGGTCTCTAAAAAAATCAAATCGCAACCGCCTTCAATCAAAGCCCCGATATGTTCATGAAAAACTTCCGCTTTTTGACAATCGGAAAGAGGGGCATCGGTCGGACGTAATGAGAGGGGGCCGACAGAACCTCCAATAAAAATATTTTTTCCGGCCAAAGACTCTTTCGCCAGCGTGACGGCTGCCAGGTTAAATTCTCGAACATGATCTTCAAGTCCAAAGCGAGCCAGTCGAATCCGATTCGCTCCAAAACTATTCGTTTCAATGACTTGCGCCCCCACCTGAGCATATTCCGTATAGAGACGTCGTACATAATCGGGATGGGTGATGTTCACTTCCTCTAAACAATGGTGTTGCGGAACCCCTAACTGATAAAGATAAGTCCCTGTTGCCCCATCGGCGATCATGATTTGATCGCGAAGAACCTCCAAAAAATTTGCCATAAGCTAGAAAACGTGGCATTTTATCGTCATGAATCAAATCAAATCCGTGCCAGTCCCTGCTGATGTTGAGTCTAAATTTAAAGCCTTTTTAAAAGACCTCGGAATTGAAGATAAAACCGGATTCCATCAATCTCTTCTACGAGAACAGTGGAAACTCAATCGAGATGGAACAAGTCCTGCCGAAATGCGCCTGTTCCACCGAGTCGTCCGCGAGATGCGTTATGCGAATAAAGTCTTCATGCCCTACCGCCATATTAAAAAACTTTGTATCTTCGGTTCTGCGCGTACCCCCTCTCATAAACGAGAAGCGGTCTCTTCCCATGATTTTGCAAAGCTCATGACGAATGCCAATTTTATGACAATCACCGGCGGAGGAGATGGAATTATGGGAGCTGCTCAAGCGGGAGCAGGCAAGGAACACTCCTTTGGTCTTAATATCACCCTTCCCTTTGAACAACATGCGAATGAGGTCATCGATGGAGATCCGAAACTGATTAACTTTCACTACTTTTTTACTCGAAAACTCTTTTTCTTACGCGAATCCCACGCGGTCGCTCTTTTCCCAGGAGGATTCGGAACGATGGATGAAGGCTTTGAGGCTTTAACCTTAATTCAAACTGGAAAAGCACGGGTCATTCCTTTGGTCATGGTCGATGCCCCAGGAGGTAACTTCTGGAAAACCTTTGATCACTATATTCGGGAGCACATCTATGCCGATGGTTTGATTTCCAAGGAGGATTTCAATCTCTATAAAATCACCGATAATCTCGAAGAGGCGCGAAAAGAGATTGTTAACTTTTACTATAACTTTCACTCCTATCGCTATGTGAAAGATCATCTCGTGATTCGGACTCAACGAGAGGTTCCCCCGGGAGCTTTGAAACGACTCCAAGAGGATTTTGAGGATATTCTCCTCCCAGGAAGTACGATGCAGCAACGCCAAGCCTTCCCCGAAGAAAGCAATGAGCCCGAGATTGCTCATTTACCTCGTCTTGTGATGAACTTTAATCGTCGGGCAACCGGTCGCCTCCGACAATTGATCGATCGATTAAATGATTTCTAACTCCTCTGATTCAACGCTTGAAACGCAATGGAGCGAAGAACGACACCTCTCCGTATCGATCCAAAGCCAACTTGTAGAGCTTAAGCAGGGCTCGAATTGCATTTGGGCCGCACCGGTCAGCACGGCAAAAAACGGAGTCGGAGAGGAGGAAGGAAGTCATCAAACCCCTCGAGGATGGTTTCGGATCGCCGAAAAAATCGGGGATCAACTCCCTCTCGGATCGATCCTTCAATCGAGAAAACCAACAGGAATGATTTGGACCCCTGAACTGCCGATGAGCGAGGAGGATTTAATCCTCACCCGTATCCTCTGGCTCGAAGGGGTCGAGACCCACAACGCCAACACTAAAAATCGATACATCTATTTTCACGGAACGAATCAAGAATCTTTGATTGGCCAACCGGCGAGTCATGGATGTATCCGACTTCGAAATCAAGCGATGATCCAACTTTTTGACATTGTTGAAATTCAAACCCCTGTCTGGATTGGAATATAAAACCCAGCTTTATTTTTATGTAAAAAAAAGAGGTCGATCGACTTCCCATTCCCTCATCAAACCCTCACGACATAAAGATATTTCTGAAATCCCGAAAAAAGTTTTCCAATTTCATCCGGCTTACCACCGAGGTCGGCGACGGCATCGGTAATGGAGTCGTGATACTTAAGTCGAAGTAACGGGTTGAGTTTACTCTGTTCCAGTTCTGTCACCCCTTCTGAGACGTAGTGTTGAAGAACGAAATCGAGGAAGGCCTGTTGCTTCGCTGTAAACTCGGTATTGATATAAATTTTGGCATGTGCCGCTCTCACTTCGCGTGTGAGGGGTGGAACGGCATAGGCGACGTGAGCAAGGACATCGAAAAGATCGCTTTTTTCGGCATCGATGATCTTTTGCATTTCGAGGAGTTGTTCCTGTCCAAATCCCTTTTCCGCAAGTCCCTTAAGCAGCTTTTCACGAGTATCCGGAGCACTCCAGAGTCGGCGCAATTCCTCTTCATTTTTAAAGAAATCGGGAAGTTTTCCGTAGAGCATCTCCATAAATTGAAGTGCTGACATCGGTGTTCCGTCCGGATGCCAAAATGAGGTGCAGATCATGTGTTGAATCATTCTTGATTTTCCATCTGCTAGTTTCACTTTGACTTTCTCTCGGCGTGTTCCTTCCAATGGCTCTTGCTTCGGGTTCGCGGTTCTTTTTGAAGCATCAGGATCGATCTCGTAAGGTCGAACTTCCGGAGTAATCGGCTCGCCATCCCATTCCTTATCAAGAAAATTGAGATAAGCTTTTTCAAAGTCATAAATGGTGAAAAATTCTTTCCCATCGAACAGTCGAGTTCCGCGTCCGATGATCTGTTTAAACTCGATCATCGAATTGACGGGGCGCATTAAAATGATGTTACGAATATTTCGGGCATCAACCCCCGTCGAAAGCTTTTGTGAGGTCGTCAGAATCGTCGGAATCTTTTTTTCATTATCTTGAAAGTCTCGGAGGTGCTGTTCGCCTAACGCCCCATCATCCGCGGTGACTCGTTCGCAATAGTGGGGATCTTTGCTGATCTTCGTCTGATTAATTAAATCACGAACCAGAAGAGCATGGTCTTGATTCGCACAAAAAACGAGGCTCTTCTCATTCTGGTCGATCTGTTGCATGAAAAGATTTACCCGATAGGCCTCCCTCTCTCGGATCTCAATATTCTTATTAAAATCCTTCGACTCATATCGTTTTCCGGGATCGATTTCACCCTTCAGGAGTTCATCATCAGGTGTGAACAGATACTCGTCGAGTGTCGTCGAAATCTGTCTCACTTTAAAAGGAGTGAGGAATCCATCATTGATTCCCTCTTTGAGGGAGTAGATGTAAACCGGTTCTCCAAAATAAGCATAGGTATCGACATTGTCTTTGCGCTTCGGAGTGGCTGTGAGTCCCAGTTGTACGGCGGGGGAAAAGTATTCGAGGATCGCTCTCCAGTTACTTTCGTCGTTGGCTCCTCCCCGATGACACTCGTCAATAATGATGAAGTCGAAAAAGTCCGGCGGATATTCGCCGAAATAGGGAGAGGGTTTCCCCTCTTTGAGGGGACCAGACATGAAGGTCTGAAAAATAGTAAAGAAGAGGCTTGCGTTCTTTGGTACGGATCCTTTCTTGCGGATCTCTTCCGGCTTGATGCGCACAAATGCGTCTTCGGAAAAGGCGGCGAATGCAGTGAAATCGTTGTAGGCCTGCGTCGCAAGCGTGTTGCGGTCCGCGAGAAACAAGATTCGCGGGCGTCGCGTCAGCTCGCCACTCTTGTTCCAATCGGTCAGATTCCAGCGCGCTTGAAAAAGTTTCCACGCAATCTGGAAAGCAATGGAAGTTTTTCCCGTGCCCGTGGCCAGTGTCAAGAGAATGCGCGTTTGCTTGGCGATGATGCGCTCCAGCACACGATTGACCGCTGTTTCTTGATAGAAGCGGATGGTCCAACTTCCACTCTTGTCCGGATAGGGAACGGAGGAAAAACGATCTCGCCAGTCGTTCTGTTTGGCAAAGGTCGAGTTCCAAAGTTCATCGGGGGTAGGGAAGGTGGAGATTTCCCCTTCCTTTCCACTCTCCATATCGATGGCATAAATCCCCTGACCGTTCGTCGCATAGGCAAAGCGGATCGCAAGTTTATCGGAGTAGATTTTTGCTTGTGCAACCCCTTTTGTCAGAGGTTCCTCCCAAGCCTTAGCCTCGACGACAGCGAGCTTGGTATTGCGATAGACCAGCACGTAATCCGCTGTCATCCCCTTGCCACGCCGCCCAAAACCCTCGATACGACCGGGAGTGATCTCGCATGATTTTTCTCGCAAAATCTTACTTCCCTCCACAACACCCCAGCCTGCCGCTTTCAGTGCGGGATCGATGTGTTCGGCTCTTGTTTCGGCTTCGTTCATGGTTTTTTAAGAGTGTAACGACCTGTTTTTTTTCCGCCTATTTTTTCAACCAATCCCGCTTCGAGCAACGGTCGCAGTAAATCCATGGCACCTTGCCTCGATACCGCAAGGATTTTCCACAATTCGGCGGGGGATAAACTACCGTGATCGCGCAAGAGTTTGAGCAAGTGCTCCTGTTTTGGCCGTAAAACCAGTTTTTCAGGTGACTTCACATTGTAGGATTGCACACGCAACCAGACACGTTCAAGAGTCAACCTCAATCCTTCCGCACAATATTCGAGCCAGCCGGTGAGATCCTCTCCAGAAAGACGGACCTCATCAAGTGCTTTGTAGTAGGCGGGTCGGTTCTCCCAGTAGTATTCGTCCACGGAGAAAATGTGATGACTATCGAAACCACGCCGATAGAGATCCCACAGAGCTAACGCACGACCCGTTCGTCCGTTCCCATCGGCAAAGGGATGAATAGCCTCAAAACGATAGTGCAAAATCGCCGAGCTGATGACCGGGGAAAATTCGGCCGATTTTTTATTCCACCATTCCAGAAGTTCAAACATTAATCCTGAAACATCGGCGGCCGCAGGAGGAAAATGCCTTCCGACTTTGACTTGGATCGTTCGATAGCTCCCTGCGGTCCCTTGATCCATCACGCGATCGGCTAAAATCCGGTGCAATTCGAATAAATCCTCGTGTCGGATCCCCTGTTTCTTAGCCTGTTTCTCCACATATCTTAGACCTGCAAAATAATTCAAAACCTCACGATTGGATCGAGAATCAGTCGCAATGAGTTCGCGTCCCTCTTCCAACGCCCTTACTTGCTCCAACGTCAAAGGATTCCCTTCGATCGCGGTTGAGGCATGACCATTTCGAGTACGGGTATCCTTTTGCAATGCGGGAATCCAAGAGAGCTCCACCGTTGCCCCTTGAATCCTCTCACGTAAAGCGGCGATCATCTCCACAAGCGTCAGGAGGCGTGGAGTGATCGTAAATTGAGGTTCATAAGGCACGCCCATAAGTCAAGCGTAAGTCAATAAATGAGTCAAGTCGCTAAAGCTCGCCATTAGAAGCTTGGTGCAGCAGCGACTTCTTCAACGCCTGCAGCTCTCAGCGTAGGATCAATATGCTCGGCTCTTGTTTCGGCTTCGTTCATGGGTATTTAAGTTGTTGGCGCATTTCGGTCGAAGGAAATGATGTTCGGTACGCAGCGGAAATAGTCGCAAACCCCAAGGATGATGTGCTTAGGCATATTGTGGTTCGGAGGAACAAAATAACCTTGTCTTTGGCAGGCGAGAGCGACTTCGATCTGGCTTTTACTGAGCAC
>CAMAQI010000057.1 GCA_945860255.1 Methylacidiphilum caldifontis | reverse complement strand
ACGGGGTTTTGTCGGAAATCGAGTTCACCAGTCTTACGATGGGCTTAAAATTTTTAACCCTGGAATGTCCTCCCGACTCAGGGATTCCTTTAATTACGAGTCTGTTGAAGTCCTCAAAGGACCTGCGGCAATGGCGTTTGGTGAAGGGGGTGTCGGAGGAGCCGTGAATTACATGGCAAAACAACCCAATCAAGATCGATTTGTTGCAGAGGCATTTTCGAGTTATGGATCTTTTGAGACCTCTCGAATGGGAGTTGGGGTAGGAGGACCGATCGAAAAAACACCCTTTTCGTTTAGAACCGATTTTAGTCGTTCCAGTACAAAAGGATATTTAGATTTAAATGAACAGGAACGATATCAATCGACCGGTGCAATCCGCTACGATTTGAATCAAGATTTTCGTACGACCCTTTATTGGGACTGGTTTTATGATGAAGAGGAGTCGTATTGGGGGACCCCTTTAACTCAGGCAGGGAACCTTGATAAACGAATTGCTAAAAGGTCTTACAATGTTGAGGATGCAAGAAAGGAATCAGATAATATTTTTCTTCGATTAAAAAGCGAATGGCAAGTAGATTCGGATATTAAGGTTCAAAATACTCTTTATGGCTACAATGGTCAACGGGAGTGGATGAATGTTGAAGGGCTCACTTATAATCAGTCTGCAGGGACGATTCAGTATCGTGATCTGGGTTTTGTCCAACATAAGCAATATCTTGTTGGCAATCAAACAGTGGCTATTTTTGATCAAGAGATCTTTTCGCGAAAGAATAAATTTATAGTAGGACTTGATTTAAGTCGAACGGAGTTTTTCCGGATTGCCCATTTTCCGGGCAGTTCCGTGACGGTCGATGCATTTAATCCGCGGCCAATGAATTATAGTGATGTCTTGGGAACGAACTACACTCGGGGGAATGGTGCTGACTATGATATCTTTACCGCTTCCGGTTATATCGATAATCAGTTTTCGATCCTGGATAATTTGAAGTTATTAATGGGAGGTCGTTATGACCGTGTGGAGTCAGATAATAAAAACAGAACCACTGGATTGGAATTTGGTCGTTACTTTAATCCGATGACGGGACGAGTGGGAATGACCTACGATCCACTCAAAGAGGTCACCTTGTACTCATCCTACACTCGGGGCGCGAGTACACCCTCATCTCTCAATACAAATCAAACAGCGCTTTTATATGGTGTTGAAGAGTCTGAACAAATAGAGGTCGGAGTAAAAAATCGATTTTGTGATGATCGGATTGAAACAGGTATCGCTTATTTTCATATTGATAAAGAGCGGACTCGTACCCTCGCTGCAAGTCGAACGGCAATCCCTGATGGACGAGATCTCGTTGATGGTTTTGAATTTGATATCGTAGCATGTCCCTTCAAGATTTGGACTTTGGGAGGAAACGTTTCGTTGCTTTCTTCAGAAATTCAAGAATCTCCTCGTGTCAATTTAAATGGGTTGATCTCTGCGAATGTTCCTAAGGAAGTTGCAAATCTTTATTCTACCATTGAGTTTATTCCTGATTGGAAATTTGGTGTGAATTATCGTTATGTCGGAGACCGAGCTGCAGTGGATGGAAGCCGATTTGTATTACAACAGTACCACTTAGTGGATCTTACTTTAAGTTATGAGTATAAAAATTGGAATTTTTCATTGGTGGGCAGAAATATTGGAGATGCCTTTTATGCTTACTGGTCTGAAAGCGGATACACTGATCCTAGTTCGGGAGCTCCTCAAGTGCTTGTAGGAGCCCCAACCAGCATTGAGGGAAGTATTGGATGGAAGTTCTAACGAAATTCGTATCAAAACCTCAATGGACTTCTCGGCTGCAATTTTGGATTGCGCGATCTCATCAGTTTCTCGGATGGTTTATTGGAGGTCTTCTCCTTCTGTGGACGATTTCCGGATTTGTCATGCTTTGGAAACCATTCCCTACATTGACAGAGTCTGAGTTCGCACGTTGGGAACGATGGGGGGATGAGTTCATTCATCCCATCCATCGTGTTGAAACCATCGACTATGATGTCTGGACCGTGGGAGCCCGCTATCGAGAGCATCGGCCTTTTTTAAGAGTCGAGCTTGAGAATTCGTTAAAAACAGAACTCTATTGGAGCATTCGAAGTCAAAAATGGGTGCAAGAGACAACTGCGGAGGAACGTTTTTGGAGCTGGATGGGCGCAGTTCCCCATTGGTTTTATTTATCTTTGTTGCGGAATCAGGAAGGCTTGTGGAAAATCACTCTGTGGTGTTTTTCTTTATTAGGGTTGCTCTTAGTTTTCTGCGGATCGGCTTGGGCCCTTCTCCAAGGATCACGGCTCTGGGCTCCAGCAAAATCGAAATTACGTCGCATTCATAGCTTGTTGGGATTAATCATTTCACCGTTTCTTTTTCTTTGGCTCTTAAGCGGTTTTTTCTCAATTCCTATTCCCGGATTGTTTCCCTCAAGTCAGCCAAACAACCAAGAATCACTTCGCTGGAAGTCTCCGCGCGGAGAATCGGTCAGTGAACGAACCTTCGAACATCATGAACTCGCTGTCGGGACTGTTGAAAGACAGCAAATAGCCGTTTTAGGTCACATTTGGTTTCGTGACCTCAAAAAAAGTGGAGAGGTTATTTGGCTAGATCCTCACGGAAATTCCTTTCAGAGATCGATTCCGAGAGGCTGGATCGATCAAGAATTAAATCGCCTTCGATCCGAGCAGATTCTTCAAGAGTATGAAGGAGTGGGTGGAGATGATTTTTGGGCCACTGGACTGGATCGAAAAATAGAACCTGAAATATCCCCTCGAATTCGACTTAAGTTTTCTGGCACACCTGAAGAGTATTGGGATGTTGATTTAACCTCAGGTCAGATGGTTCAGCGTTGGACACCCAGTACTAAAACTTACCGTGTTCTCTACCGACTGCTTCACACTTGGGATATTCCTTGGCTTCTGGATCGAGATCTTTTGAGGAAGTCAGGAATGCTCTTCTTTCTGACAGGGATTTTAGCTGTCGGTGCGATTGGATTTTACTGGACGATCAAGCGTTGGAAAAATTAAAGGTTTAACTTTCTGTTGTATTACACAGTGAACAATTTTCCAATGACGAATCTTAATTTTATTTTAAAGGGAGTGGATTAATTTTTGAATCTGGGGAGTCGAAAGCTCCTCTTTCCAGATCGGGTCTGATTGGAGGCTTGCTTTGATCGATTGTGGGCTAATCTGATAGGCCTTTATTAACAATGGATAGGCTTTCTCTTTTTGATTTTGAACGAGGTAGAGGGAGGCTTGAGCGTAGATCCAAGAGGAGTTTTTAGGGTTTTTCTTCAATTGAAACTCAACCGCTTTTTGAGTGACTTCAAAGCGACCGAATTGAGCGAGAATTCCAAATATATTTTGGAAGACCTCCGTCGGGAGATCGGGGAGTTGGAGAAGCTTTAAAGCCGGTGTATCGATCTCTTCAATTTTCTTTTGAGCGATCAAGTTTTGGATCAGTTGGAGGTAAAGTTCAGGATCGTTGGTTGTGCTGAGAAGATTGGTTCGGAGTTGCTTTTCTGATTCATCCAACTTGACCTGTTCTTTGATGATTTTGAGGATATTCTGATATTGGCTTTGATAAGGATCTTTTTTAAGAGCCATCTCGAGGAGTGATTTCGATTCCGTAAAATTTCGTTTACGGAGAAGGAGTTCGCTTAGTCGCATGATCACTTCAGAGTGATCGGGGGCGAGCTGTAAGGCCTGGCGATAGGCGTATTCGGCCTCATCTAACATTTTATGATGGAAATAGAGATTGCCGATCGAACAGCGTAACTTTGAAAATGATCGTGTAGCCGGTGGGTCTTGAAAATAACCGGGTTCAGAGATAAGAAATGAGGTGTAGCGATCCCAGAACTCACGGTCCTTTTTAACGATTTCGTCACTGATTTTCGAGACCGGCTCCGAGTTGATTTTAAGGAGTAAACCGTGCGGGGTCGCGTAGTCATACATCCAAGGGATTGGAAAACTTTCTTCGAGATAAAAGGCATGCGCTTTTTTGTTTTTTTCAAAGATATTTTTGGCAATCACTCCATTAATTAAGAAGACATCTTCAAATCCACTGAGCTCCACTTTTCCATTCGAGCCGGGGGTCATCTTTTGTTGCGCAGCGATACTGAAGCATTGGCTAAACTCTTCGTCGGTAGGCATTGAAAGACTTTTTTTAGGATATTGATCCGGGCGCCCGAGCCATTTTTCAAAGGCCGTAAATGTTTTGGGACGATAGAGGTCGTCGTAGTGATGACGAAGATAGTCTAAATAATAGTGATCCGCTAACGCATTCTGAGTGATGATGTAGAGATCAGATCGATCAAAAGAGGGGTCGCGTTTCCATCGGGAGTCTTGGGTGCTTTCACAAAAAATGGTGTAGGTCGGAATAAAACGACCGGGATCTGTTCCCCCAAAGATAATTGCGCCCGGTTCAAGATCACGGAGCATATCGACTCCAAAATGCCATCCAAACCAGCGGTCTCTTTGATTGGAGGTTCCGATATTATCTTTAAGCGGGATCAGGCAGAGGAGAGCCACCGCAGGAACCCATGGGGTTACATTGAAATTGTTATTCTTTTGAAGATAGAGAATCCCGGAGAGGAGTCCGTAACCGATCCCCACAGCGAGAATACAGTGGGATTGAAGATGAAAGACTTTCATCGACCATTGAGAAAGGAGATCAATGGTTGGGGGAGGGGAAATAAAGGTCATGAGGATGGCCAGAAAGAAGTAACTGAGGGTTAAGGAGTAAAGCCAAGCCATTTGTCGTCTTGAAAAACGATGGAGATAAATAAAGAGCGGAAAAAGAGCAAGAACGAGGGGAAGTGAAAAATTATCCTCAAGGCTGTGATAATAGATCCAAATTCCCTGGCCAATTTTTTTGAAATATTGAAATTGATCCTCTGCAGAGGTGTTGCTTGGCTCTACGTTTGCCGGAGTATATTTAACGAGTGGACCGAGGGTGCTTTTAATTAATGTCGTTAAACTATCCCCATATTGTCCTCTTGAGATCGCATGATAAAATCCCCCTTTTTCACTGGCATAACCCCAATTCATCGGCGGATTTGTCGACGAGGCAAATCGCATATAGCCGTAGAGACTTAAGGCGAGCCAACCGAGGAGGAGAATGGCGATAATCGATTTCCATCGAACGGTTGAAGTTGCGATTAACCCAATTAATAAACTGGTCAGGAAAATAAAAAAGGCTCCTCGAGAGGACTCAATCGTAAACCAATCTTTCATCCAGAAGCTCAAGAGAAGCAGTGCCATTAATCCCCCTAAGGTCCCCTTCAACAACAGGCGCCAGTCGATTCTTTTCGTTTTCCAGAAAATCATCAACCCGCATAACAGAGAAAGTAAAAAGGCTAAGCGTTGGGTAATTACTTGCAGATCAGGATTGTCGGAGAACCAGACCATCACCGTCATGGAAGAGAGGGCGAGAGCGATAATCGCCAGGAAAAAGTCGACAAAAAAATCGGATTCAACCATCCAAACACCGATTAAAAAAATCGGGGCTAAAAAGAGTAAGGTTTGATGATTCGTCAGTCCGATCGAGAAAAGAAAAACGGAGGAATAGATCCAAGATTTCTCTTCAGGGGTTCGGGTCCAACGGTAGAAGCAAACAAGGGTCGACATCACACAGAGGGCATTAAGGGTGTAGACCTCTGCAATGACCGCCTGACTCCACATCACATCGCTTAAGGCAATGATCATTCCAGCTGCGAGGGAACACCAAAAAGAGCCGCGTTGAATGAGAGGAATTGAGGTATGGATTCGAGCTCCGATCCAGCGCGAGGAGTGCGAGACGAGGAGGGTCAGGAGTCCATTGGCAAGAGCCCCGCAAAGTGCTGAAAAAAGATTGACCCGCCAAGCCACATTTCCAAAGGGGAAAAATTGGGAGAGCAGCCAAGGCCCGATTGTCCAGAGCGGATAGCCTGGAGGATGAGGAACCCCAAAATGAACGGCAGCCGTAATGAACTCTCCGGAGTCCTCTAAAGTGACACTTGGAGCGAGGGTATAAACGTAAATAAAGAGTGAGAGTAAAAAAACGACCCCAAAGGCGAGAAAGTCCCATTGATTAAATCGAGGATTGAGTCGTGGTGAATCCATACGGAGAGGATTGAATGTAAGGGAGTTTTTGCAGAGAACAATGAAATATCCTCGATGTTTACAGATTCAGTTTCGCTGTCGTCAAAAACCGGAGCAGAAGAAGGGGAATAAGGAGCCTGTTCGAGCCGCAAGAGAACGCATAGAACACAAAAATGAAAAAAACGGTGATCTCTTAGGAATTCAGAAATGCTTGAAAAAATCAAAGGGAAATCATTTATTAAAACCTATGAAATTCCATCGGTTTGATTTCGTTTTACGAAGGGAGTTGCGGTTAATTTTCCTGCTTTTCTGCTTTGCTGAGAGGCGAGTGCATTTTTCATTTTTGTGTTCTATGCGTTCTCTGTGGCTAAAGTCATTGTTTGGATGGACGATTTTTTAACGCAGATTTCAGAATGAAAAAGTGAGTTGGCGGAGTCATCGAAATGAATTCATACCCCTTCTCTTTCAAAAAGGAATGTAATCCCTCCGCTTGATGGGAGCATTCAAGAGCTATGAGTTGAGGGGGATATTTGTCCCAGTCGAGGGCTGAAAGGATTTCAACTTCGTGGCCTTCGCAATCGATGCTCATGAGATCGACTGTTTTTGAAGAAGGAAGATGCTCATCTAAAATCGAGGTGAGGGAGCGACATTGAACGGGGGTGATCTTCTTGGGCTCTTCCCCAAAAAGATTCGCGGTCAAATCTCCCTTGGCGATGAGTCGATTCGTCGCCGGTGAACGATAGAAACAATAGAGAAGTTCCTCTCCCTCTTTACCAATGGCGGCACAAATATTCTGATCCTCGGGACGGCTCTCTTTAAATCGTTCGAGGGCTGTCGGATTGGCATCGATGTTGATCCCTCTCCATCCCTTTTTATAAAGATTCCAGGTGTTGGAATACGTGATCGGATGAAAGGCGCCGAGATCGAGATAGGTGCCGATTCTCCCTTGGAAATATTCATCCCAAATCTTCTCAATAATCTGATCCTCTCCGCATTGAGAGAAATGAATTTGTACCCCTTTCCACTCCAAAGCGGTGAGGGGAGGGAGATGTCGATTGCCCAATAAACGAATTAGACGATTGGCAATCCAGGCGATTCCGCTGCGAATGAGTTGTTTGAGAGGGGGCATGTCAGATTGATTGTCGTCATTATTTAACGACAAAATTAATCAGTTTGTTTGGAACGAGAATTGTTTTAACAATCGTTTTCCCTTCGATCCACGGTTTTACCGCCTCGATTTGAAGTGCGAGCGGTTGAATGAACCCCTCGGGTGAATCGATCGGAACAATCAGTTTGCCACGAAGTTTTCCAAGAACTTGAACGACGATTTCAACCTCTGATTGAACGAGGTATTTCTGATCGGCGATCGGCCAATCGGCTTGGCTTGCCAGTTTCTCAGCGCCGAGTCGATGGGAGAGTTCCTCTGCAATATGGGGGGCAAAGGGGGAGAGAAGTTTTAAGAGAGTTTGAATCGTAGAGATCGAACGTTTCTCCTCTTTCGTCAGATCATTGACTAAGATCATGAGTTGCGAGATCGCTGTATTAAAAGCGAGCCGGTCGATATCTTCCGTGACCTTTGCTATCGTCTCGTGAAGACGGCGTAAGATCGCTTCGGAGGGTTCATCCTGACTAAGTCTTGGACTCAGTTCCCAATCCCCGGTTTGCGTCTCTTCCATCACCAAACGCCAAAGGCGACCGAGAAAACGATAGACTCCTTCGACTCCCGTAGTGACCCACGGCTTGATCTGCTCAAGGGGACCCATGAACATTTCGAAGAGACGAACCGAATCCGCTCCGTATTCACTGACAACGAGATCTGGATTGACGACATTGCCCACCGATTTCGACATCTTTTGGTTATTCTCCCCAAGGATGATCCCTTGGTTGACTAATTTATGAAATGGCTCTGGGGAGGAGACGACCCCGCAATCAAAAAGAACCTTATGCCAGAATCGGGCATAGAGGAGATGGAGAACAGCATGCTCTGCTCCACCGATATAGAGATCGACCCCTTTTTCCCCCATCCAATATTTTTCGACCTCTGGATCGATCGCAAATTGTGAATTATGCGGATCACAATAACGTAAATAGTACCAACAAGAGCCCGCCCATTGCGGCATCGTATTGATTTCGCGAGTTCCCCCGCAAGGAGTTTTGAGCCATTCCTTCGCTTTGCTTAAAGGGGCTTGGCCGTCGGCGTTTGGCTTGAAATCCTCAAGTTCAGGAAGTAAGAGAGGAAGTTCATTTTCCGGGATTGCACAGGCCACTCCCTCTTTCCAAATAATCGGGAACGGTTCCCCCCAATAGCGTTGGCGAGAGAAGAGCCAGTCACGTAGTTTAAATTTAATGGAGCGACGTCCCACTTGATGACTTTCCAGCCATTCGATCATTTTTGATTTTGCTTCAGCAGTCATCAGACCGCTGATAAAATCGGAGTTTGCCGCCATCCCATCCCCTGAGAAACAGAGAGCGGTTTCCGGTTGATCGGGACGGATTCCTCCCGAGGGGCGAACGACTTCACGAATCAGAAGGTTAAACTGTTTTGCGAATTCATAGTCACGCTCATCATGCGCGGGAACCGCCATGATCGCCCCTGTTCCGTAACCCATCAATACATAGTCAGCGATCCAGATCGGGATTTTTTCGCCGTTGACTGGATTCACCGCCTCGGCCCCTGTCCAGACTCCGGTTTTGAATTTAGCCAGATCGGTTCGTTCGAGATCGGACTTAGAATTGACCTCTTTTTGATACGCTTCGATCGCCGCTTTTTGATTCGATGATGTGATTTTTGAAAGGAGAGGGTGCTCTGGAGAGAGAACCATATAGGTTGCTCCGAAGAGCGTATCCGGTCTCGTGGTGTAAACCGTGATCGTTTCAGAGGAATCAGCGACCTGAAAAGTGACTTCTGCCCCTTCGCTTCGACCGATCCAATTTCGTTGCATCTCCTTAAGCGATTCTGGCCAATCCAAGAGATCGAGATCTTTGAGCAGCCGTTCGGCATAAGCAGTGATTTTGAGCATCCATTGACGGAGTGGGCGACGTTCCACAGGATGATTACCTCGTTCTGAGCGCGGCCCTTCGGGAGTATTTAAAATCTCTTCATTGGCAAGAACCGTCCCGAGGGCAGGGCAGTACCAGACGGGGGCATCGGAGACATAGGCAAGTCCTTTATTGAAAAGCTGGAGAAAGATCCACTGAGTCCATCGGTAGTAGTGAGAGTGAGTCGTATCAATTTCACGGGACCAGTCGTAAGAGAATCCCATCATTTTAATCTGGCGGGTAAAATTAGAGATATTTTTCTCCGTGGTGATCCGTGGGTGAATCCCCTCTTTGACCGCAAACTGTTCAGCGGGAAGCCCAAAGGCATCCCAACCGATGGGGTGAAGGACATTGAATCCGTTCATCCGTTTATATCGCGCCACAATATCCGTCGCTGTATAGCCCTCGAGATGACCAACGTGAAGACCTGAGCCAGAGGGATACGGAAACATATCGAGGACATAATATTTCGGTTTTTCAGCCCCTTTCTCCCCAGGATTGGCGGCACGGAAGGATTGAAGTTCCTCCCAACGTTTTTGCCATTGAGGTTCGATTTCGTGAAAAGGAAATTGGCGTCTGACTTGCATAAGAGAGGAAACTCTTAGCGATCAAGAGGAAATCGAAAAGCGAAAAGATTTAGAATTGTTCTTCATTGAAAACTCGTTACTTTTTACGATACGATGATTCGCAAAGCTTTAATCTTAGCCGCTGGAAAAGGAACCCGTATGGGGGAGCTGACCCAGGTCACTCCTAAACCGATGCTCCTCGTTCAAGGGAAACCGATTTTAGAACATATTATCAGTGGACTTCGAGATGAGGCGGGGATTCAGGAGTTTTTTATCGTGATTGGTTATCAAGGTTATTTCATTCAAAATTATTTCGGACATGGAAGTCGCTTTGGCGTTTCGATCACTTATGGGACTCAAACTGTCCAAGATGGAACGGGGAAAGCTCCTGAACTTGCTCAATCCTGGATTGGCAAGGATCCGTTCCTTTTTACATACGGCGATATTCTCATCAGCGCTCCGGAATATAAAACCTTTGTCGATGCTTTTTGTGGAGAGGGACTCATTGCGCTTAAGGAGGGGCAGGATCTTAAAAATGGAGGGGCTGTTTTACTCGATGATCAAGATCGAATGATCGATCTGATTGAGAAGGGTCAATTTCAAACCCCGCCCCCGAACGCATTTTACAATGCCGGAATTTACGCACTGACCCCTCGAATTTTTGATTATACGGCAGTGCTTCAAAAATCGCCCCGCGGAGAATATGAATTTACCGATGCCCTCAAGGGGCTTGCCCAAGGGGGTGGAAAAATCACCGGACATAAGATTAAAAGCGATTGGGTCGATGTTCGAGATCCGGGGATTCTCTCGCAGCTCAACACAATACAATAACATCTTTAACCACGGAACACACGCAAGTTCACAGAATTTAGAACCATTTTTAACCGCAGAGTAAACAGAGGGTCGCAGAGGAAAATTCAATTCTCATTCTTTATCGGGACGAACCTTAACGGTCTGGCTTTTTCTTTTGACTCGAAGAACAATAATCTTCGTGGAGTGATTGAAAGGAGCCGGATCGGTCACGAAAGGGGACTTTTCTGTGCCAGAGAAACCGGCGAAATCAGGGGGGATCGGAATCATTGTCTCGACCGATAAATAGCCATCCTGACAAAGGGATTCGATTTCGCTCATAAACTCTTTTCCACTGAGAAAAAGGGCATTGTTAATCACAATTAAATAACCGTCATTCTGAACGAGAGGTCGAATTTTATTAATGACCTGTTTGCAATTTTGAGCGAGATCAACCGTCCCTTGCTCACTCGTCGCAAAAAAAGGGGGATCTAAGATCACCGCGTCGAAGAGCGTCCCTTTATTTTTAAGATGACTGACCTTCGCCCAGAAATCTCCTTCGAGAAAATCAGATTTTTTAATCGGAAACCCATTCAAAGAGTAAGAGTCTTTCGCGCAATTGAGGAATTTCCGGTTTTGCTCCACATGTACGACCTGTGAAGCTCCTGCTCCCATGGCGGCAACCCCGAGGCTTCCGGTGTAAGCAAAGGTGTTGAGGACTGTTTTCCCTTTTAGATTTTTAATCATCCAATCCCGTAAAAAACGGGTATCGAGATAAAGGCTGGCGTCACGATTCATGCAAAGATCGATCGAATACCAAATATCGTTCTCTAAAATCTTGCGATCCAATGGACCACCAAAAATCACGACCCCTGATTTCTTCTCCTGACTTTCTCCGTATCGTTCTTTTACGACGGCCGATTGAACCCAAGGAAATCGTTCTTTTAAAAAGCCTAAAGCGAGTAGAACGGTTTCCGTTCCTTTTTCAGGAGGATTGGAATAGTTATGAATAAGAAGCGACTTCGCGTAAAGATCGATACAGAGCTCCGGATTTCCCTCGATAAACCCATTAAATAGGCGCATGGCGGAGCGATGATTCGGGTCAAACATCGGTTCGCGTAAAGGGATCGCTTTGTTCAGGAGTTCGGAAATTGATGGGCTGATGAGATCGGTCATCCCGAGAACGTGGCATCGGATCTTAAGCGGTCAATGGGGAACTGTATTTTTAAAATTCATAAATCGGAATTCAATGCGATTGGAATGGAGGAGAGGATATTTTCATCGGGGAGATAACCTGGGTTTCGGTCTTTGACCGATTTATGCTATTCTCTTTCACAAAGGTCTCCAAATCATCGGGAAGGGGAGAGATAATCTGGAGTTGTTCTTGATTCCATTGAAAATGTAACTCAGAGGCATGGAGCGCATGGCGTCGAAGACGCAAGTGAGGCATCCACGATTCAAACCCTTTTCCTGCGCACATCTCTAAATAAAGCGTTGGGTCGACTCCGTAGAGTTTGTCTCCGAGGATTGGATGTTGCTCCGATTCTAAATGAACTCGGATTTGGTGGAGCTTTCCCGTCCCCAATAAGATCCGGAGGAGAGTGCACTTTTGGAGTCGCTTTAAGACCCA